>PBZS01000086.1 GCA_002730235.1 Gammaproteobacteria bacterium
GACATTACTGTCGCGAGATCACCATAGAAAACAATAGCCATGAATGACGCAGCCAATAGAGCCGTAAACAATCTCATGTAGACCATCGCTTACTCCTTCTCTTCACACTTGTCAGATCTAGACTCTAACCAATTACTAACATTCGATTGCTGAAGAGTCTGAAAAAACTGACGCTCGAATGAAAAAGGAGCCAATGCTTCAGGCCCCTTTGCTTAACAAGAATGTTTAACCAGCAGCCCCAAATTCCACCGCTGTGCAACTAATCTGCCCAGCTAGGTGCTACTGGCGGCGGCCGTACACGCCTGTCAATGATACAGATGATCCCGCTGACACACTTAAAAGCTGGATTTGAAAACGGGAATGGCTGGAGTGCTGGATTATTTGCCGGTGATGGCTTCCTTACAGCAGTGACCGTTTACTTTGCCGTCACTCCTTTTCCCAACGCCGCTGCTTGATTCTTCAGTAAAGACTACTGATAACTTATTCTAGGGTGTTTAAACTCACTGCAATCCCTGCTAGCAAACCGACATTGATTATCCCAGATGAAATTGACCATAGACCAAGCCTTGCAACAGGGGGTTTCGGCACACAAGGAAGGTAAGCTCCAAGATGCTGAACGTCTTTACCGTGCAATCCTTAAATCGCAACCCAACCATCCTGATGCCAATCATAATCTGGGATTATTGGCTGTGGCAGTTGGTAAGCCTCTTGAGGCTTCACCGCTGTTCAAACTGGCGTTGGAGGCCAATCCCCAGATAGAGCAGTTTTGGCTGAGCTACATTAATGTACTTATTGGGTTGGAGCGTTTTGATGAGGCTAAGCGTGCCTTAGTTGAGGGCGGGCAGTCTGGCGTTTCTTCAGAGAAACTGGATGTTCTTAACCAGCAACTACTGGGAAGCGTACCTAATGATACGAACAAGATCGCAGAAGGTCAGACGCTAACGGAAGAGAGAAAAGCACAAGGCTCATCATCAAGTGCACCGCCACCGCAGGACCAACTGATTCGCCTCATAGAACATTATCAAGTCGGCAGATTAGAAGAAGCTGAAGAACTCGCCACGTTACTCACTCAACAGTTTCCCAAACATCCATTTGGATGGAAGGTGTTGGGGGCGGTGCTTCAACAGATGGGAAGAGTAAACGAATCATTGTTGCCCATGCAGGAATCTGCAGACCTATCACCACTGGATGCTGAAGCTCGCAGCAACCTGGGTGTCACGCTTAAAGAGCTAGGCAGGTTAGACGACGCTGAAGCCAGTTATAGAACAGCGATAGCACTGAAGCCTGACTATGCTGAAGCCTACTATAACTTGGGTAACACGCTCCAAGAGCTAGGCCGGTTAGACGACGCTGAAGCCAGTTATAGAACAGCGATAGCACTAAAGCCTGACTATGCTGAAGCCTACTATAACTTTGGTAACACGCTCCAAGAGCTAGGCCGGTTAGATGACGCTGAGGCCAGTTACAGAGAAGCGATAGCACTGAGGCCTGACTTTGCTGAGGCTCACAACAACTTGGGCAACACGCTCAAAGAGCTGGGTAGGTTAGACGATGCTGAGGCCAGTTATAGAGAAGCGATAGCACTGAAGCCTGATTACGCTGAAGCCCACAGCAACCTGGGCGTCACGCTTGAAGAGCTAGGCAGACTAGACGACGCCGAAGCCAGTCATAGAGAAGCGATAGCAGTGAAGCCTGACTTTGCTGAAGCCCACAACAACTTAGGTGTCACGCTTAAAGAGCTAGGCAGGTTAGACGACGCTGGGGCCAGTTACAGAGGAGCGATAGCACTGAACCCGGACTATGCTGAAGCTCACAACAACTTGGGCATCATGCTCAAGGAGCTGGGTAGGTTAGACGACGCTGAGGCCAGTTATAGAGCAGCGATAGCACTGAAGCCTGGCTTTACTGAAGCCCACAACAACTTGGGTGTCACGCTCCAAGCGCTAGGCAGGTTAGACGAATCGATTCCAGCTTACTTTCGCGCAATCGATTTGAAAGCAGATTCCGAAGATGCTTACTTTAATCTGGGTTCAGCCCTGGAGCGCACAAGATTCAGCAAGGGAGATCAGAGTCTCTACCCAATACTGATCAACTTGCTTATCGGAGGAAATTTTGTTCGCCCGATTAAAGTAGCTGGGGCAATCTGCAGTCTCTTACGGCTAGATAACCGGATTGAAGAAGTTCTGCTTAACACGACAGCTTCGTCAAATATTGAAGAAATTGATGGTGTAGTAAAAACTTTGGCTCAAGTTCCACTCCTGCACCAGCTAATGCGCATATGCCCACTGCCGGATTTGCAACTAGAAGCGTTGTTCGTATCGATGCGTCGAGTAATTCTCGCCGGTCGTGGGCTGCTAGAGCCGTCTCCGGACCTAATCCATTTTCTTTCAACGCTATCACTGCATTGTTATATAAATGAACATATTTACTTTGAGAGTAAAGAGGAGACTGAGCTAGTGAGCGTCTTGGAGGAGGCAATTGCGATGAGCATTGCGCAATCGTCACAGCCGACCGTCACGGACATCTTAATCCTTGCAGCCTATCGACCGATCCATCAACACGACTGGAGTGAAAAATTACAAGTACTAGATCAGTTACCCGAAGTGAAAGCCCGGCTGATTAGGGAGCCGCTAGCTGAAAGAGTGATGATGCAGGACATGGCCGGATTGGCGGGTATAGAAGATAGCGTTTCCCGCATGGTGAGAGAGCAATATGAAGAAAGCCCCTATCCACGATGGGTGAGATTGCAAGTCCCCCAAAAAGGGAAATCAGTAGCCAAAATTTTCGATGAGGCTAAACTGCATTTAAAATCCGAGTCCATCAAAAGTGTTTTCATCCCAACTATACTCATAGCAGGATGCGGCACTGGTCAGCACTCAATCGAGACAGCCTCCCGGTTTGCTAACTGCAAAGTCACAGCTATAGACCTAAGTCGCACCAGCCTTGCCTATGCTCAGAGGAAAACGAGTGAGCTTGGCATCACCAATATCCAATATTTACACGCAGACATTCTGAGTTTAGGTGAACTTGGGCAAGAATTTGACGTCATCGAATGTGCGGGTGTTCTCCATCATATGGACGACCCTATGGCGGGATGGCATGTGCTCGTAAGTCTTTTGAAGACTGGGGGGATGATGAGAATAGGCTTATACAGTGAGTTGGCAAGGCGTCATATAGCAATGATTCGCGAAAATATCGCGCTGGAGGGAATCCGAACATCGGCCGCTGAGATGAGGCAAGTCCGGCAGACTCTGGCTCAGTCTGATGATGAGCATCAACAAAAATTAGTGCGCTCTAACGACTTTTTTAGCCTCAGTACTTTTAGAGACCTGATATTTCATGTGCAGGAACACCGCTTCACCATCCCACAGATTCAGAGAAGTCTTGATCAATTGGGCCTTGCATTTTGTGGATTCGAACAGCCAGATATTGTTGCTAAATTTAGAGAGGTTTTTGGGAAGGCGTCGGATGCATGTGATCTGTCTTCGTGGCATCAATTTGAAGAGAGCCACCTAAATGCCTTCGCAGGCATGTACCAATTCTGGTGCCAGAAGCTATGAATGAGTCGAACCAGCCGGCTGGAAATAATTGACACCAACCGCTTGCGTAACCGCCTGTAACCCCCAAAAGACGCCACCAGAGGCGGGTAACTTAGGTAGCAGCTTCAGAACCACCTAAGTAGTAATGGCTTTTGTTTCTCTATCGGTTAATAACTTTTGACGCTTCTTAAGTTACAACTTAAGTTGCGTCATTAGATGCCCCTAAAGACACCTAAGAAGAATCCATAAATACATTATTTAGATTGAAGCAAAGGGCATCTTTTGAAGTGACTTAGGAAGCCTACTGTGTTCCCGGGACTACGTAAGGCCCATATGTACTACTTAAGTTGTATATAGAAGGAAGACTTTTGCTGGTGTGTCTGGAAGGTATGCGTAAAACCTTTTTGGGGCCGTAATCCACTGGGTAGGGCCGTAGATACCCCTAGGCGGCTCTGAATAGCGTTCTGGACGACGTTAAAGAAAAACTAATACCGTCGTTACCTCTGTGAGTTAACTCGTGATCCGTACTTTAGGGACTCCTCCGGGCGTTGCGGAAAATCGGCGTTTGTCAAGCCCAGACGCTTCTGTTGGGGCGGACACATCTGATTAGTTAAAAATTGGCCGGTATTGGTCTATCGGTGCCTTCGCTTAGTGCTTGTAAATACTGGTGTTGCGCAGTGTTGCTTAACCTAAAAACATAGGGGCGTATGTAAGCGCCTACTTACGTTCTAGCGTCAGTTAGAGAAAAAAAGGTGACGATGAATTTTGGTCTGCGCTTCGCAAAGGCTTTTCACAATCTCGCTGTTAGCTAAGCCTTCAGCGCCGTAATTCAACATGATTTCGTTTTCTACTGATCCTGTCCAACCCGCAATAACTGCTGTTAGTTGCGGGTTAACATCAGCGGCCACGCAGTTGGCTTTAAACGTGTGTCGCATGGCGTGTCCCGTCGCTTTAAATCCTCTTGCTTTCAGTCGTTTGTTCACAGTGGCCGCACTGTCAGCAGCCTTTGCAACCCTCTCAGAAGCACCAGAGAGCTCCGCCTTGATTAGGTCAGCGGCAAGCACAACCGGTACCACTCTCTTCCTGAGGCTGGTTTTTGTCTCAATATAGTCATTCCCTATGACCACGAATGGAGGGTCAGCGGCCAACGTTTCTGCTAACAGCGTTCGATCTAGTCTGGCCACCTCTGACGGCATCTGTCCGCCCTGCAGCATGAAAAGAATCATTGCGGCAGTCTCATCACCATCTGCAAAAAGAACCTCAACTAGCTCCTTTTGCTCGCAGTGGCTGAGGGGCTTTTTTGTCTTGGGTTTGTGTTGAGGGAGTTGCCTGAGGCGCAGTGTCCAATCAAGTCTGTACTCCCATGTTGCCCAGTTTAGAACTGCTGTCACGCTGTTTCTTGCCCGTGCAACGGTTGCAGGAGTGCAGCTTCTACTGAGCATTGCGTCCGGCCGCAGATCAAACCCTTGGTGAATATCATTAATGGCTGCGTTGGAAGTAAAACGATCGGTTGGCATATGTTCTAGAAATTCAGCCCAGTATTTCTGGCGATCTCTAAATGCTTTGCCAGATTCCCGTCTAACTTTGGCATGGAATGGCGTGAGTAATTGAGACATAGGAGGTGTGATTGGTTGCTTCGCTACGCGAGTTATCTTTCTCTGATCAGTTTTAAGATTGACCATTAAG
Organism: Gammaproteobacteria bacterium; assembly: GCA_002730235.1. Taxonomy (GTDB): domain Bacteria; phylum Pseudomonadota; class Gammaproteobacteria; order Pseudomonadales; family Litorivicinaceae; genus HIMB30. The sequence goes on from PBZS01000086.1 coordinate 5,226, forward strand.
CCCTTGCCAATTACCGGGATTGATTCTAGGCGCCCAAGCAGTTGCTCGTACCTCTTGTCCTCCACTGATTTTGCAACCGCTTTATCTACATCCGTGGAGTCCGGTTTAACGTCCAGTTTTGTCCGATAAATTGCGCCGTAACCGTGCTGCTTTGCTAAAGGAACCAGTTCCTTGGGCCATGGCCTCTGGTGGTGTAGGTGCTTATGGTTTGCGCGGGGTCTCTGTAGGTACTTCACAAGGAGCCTTGAGAGCCGTAGTTAACACAATATCCGGATTGAGAAGTAGAAAAGCCAGTAACTACCCGGTTTTTACGTGATAGTCGACTCCTATCTATGGCGCCAATTGAAGATATTTAAAATATCTAACCTCCTGAAAGACCTCTTAAAACTAAGCAGTTCCTAGAGCCACCCAATCCGTCAAGGGACTGTTTGGTGCTACCAATTGCTACTACGCCGGGGCAGGTCGCCATGGGGCTACCCCGGTATGTATAGGTCTGGTTGGACTTGACGGGGTATTGAAGGTGTAAAGTATCTAAGGGTGAGTCAAGGCCAGCGCAGGTTAAATGGAACTGACAGTAGATCAAGCCTTGCAACAAGGTATTGCGGCACATAAGGAAGGCAAACTGCAGGATGCTGAGCGTCTTTACCGTGCCATCTTACAGGCGCAACCTAACCATCCTGATGCCAACCACAACCTAGGTGTATGGGCTGTGGCGGTTGGCAGGCCTCTTGAAGCTATTCCCCTCTTCAAGCTGGCTTTGGAAACTAATTCCCAGAGAGAGCAGTTTTGGCTGAGTTACATCGATGCGCTGATAAAAGTTGAGCGTCTTGATGAGGCAAAACGTGTTTTAGTTGAGGGCAAGAGATCTGGAGTGTCGTTAGACAAGCTTGATGCTCTCAATCAGCGGCTATCGGGTAGATTATCAGGTGCAGAGCCACCACAAGATCAACTCAACCATCTCCTAGAGCACTATAAAGCCGGTAAATTGGAAAAAGCTGAAGAATTCGCCAAATTACTCACTCAACAGTTTCCCAAACACCCATTTGGATGGAAGGTTCTGGGGGCTGTTTATCAGCAAACTGGCAGACTAGGCGAATCACTAGCGGCCAAGCAGAAATCTGTGGAGCTATCACCCCAAGACGCCGAAGCCCACAGCAACTTGGGTAACACGCTCCAAGAGCTAGGTAGGTTAGAAGAAGCTGAGGCTAGCCTTAGACAAGCGATAGCCCTGAAACCTGACTATGCCGAAGCCCACAACAACTTAGGTAACACGCTCCAAGCGCTAGGAAGCTTAGATGAGGCTGAAGCAAGCCTTAGACAAGCGATAGCCCTGAAGCCTGACTATGCGGAGGCCCACAACAACTTGGGTAACACGCTCCAAGAGCTAGGTCGATTAGACGACGCTGAAGCCAGCTATAGAAAAGCGATAGCACTGAAGCCTGACAATGCCAAAACCCACAGCAACTTGGGTGTCACGCTCCAAGAGTTGGGTCGGTTAGACGACGCTGAGGCTAGCTATAGAAAAGCGATAGCCCTGAAGCCTGACTTTGCCGATCCCCATCTCAATTTATGCGAAACCCTAGAGCAAACTAACGCCGTTGACACGCTTTTGCTTACGTTGGAAGACGCAAAGAAAAAAACTCATACCATGAAAGCAGATTTCCTTTATTACAGAGCGCTAGCCTCTGCCCGAAAAGAGCGTTATGCGGAAGCAGATACCCTTGTGAGCCAAATAACGGAGGATGAGGTCACTAAAATAAGGAAAGCGCCTTACTACAAACTGGTAGGCGATTTGCGTCACAACAACCAAGATTATGACGCTGCGTTTTTTGCATACAAAAATAGTAATCAAGCTGTCAAAGCAGAGCTTGAATATCAGAGGCTTGAGAAAGAAGCGGATCGTTATTTTGAGGTACAAAGAAACAAGGCACAAAAATTAGCAGAATTGTCGATGGGGAGTCCTTATCCGAAAAGACTCTCCTCTGATGCGCGACAGCCTACATTCTTAGTTGGATTCCCAAGATCTGGAACGACTTTACTAGATACGATACTCAGAACGCATTCAAAAATAAGTATTGTCGAGGAGCGGCCTATGCTGGCCGAAATGCATTCGGCGCTTGGTGATTTACAAGAGGTAAGCGACATTGAATTTATTGACGAGCATGATTTGAGTGTCGCTAGTAATGCTTACCGTGAGGAATTGGCGCGACATACAAATTGGCCTAATGAACCTCTAGTGATAGATAAACTTCCACTCAACCTAGTGCACGCTCCCTTAATCTATCAGGTTTTCCCTGAAGCCAAATTCATCCTGGCACTGCGACATCCTTTTGATTGCACTATGAGTTGCTGGATGCAGCGCTTTAAGTTGAACAATGCTATGGCCAATATGGTCGACTTGGATCGGATAGTTGATTTCTACTGTGTGGCTATGGATATATTTCATCTATCCCATAAGAGATACGGGCTGGATGTTCATAGGATTCGTTACGAGGATCTGATCGAAGACTTTGAGGCAGAGACTGCCAGCGTCTTGAGATTTCTTGGTTTGGATTGGGAGCCTAACCTAGTTAACTATCAAGCAACTGCTTTAGCAAGAAGAAGTATTGGCACACCCAGCCATTCCCAAGTCATCAAGCCAATTTACAAAACCGCTTCTTACCGATGGAAGCATTATGAGAAGCATTTGGAAAAGTACAAGTCTCAGCTGGCTCCGTGGTTTGAAGAATATGGCTACTGAGGGCAAAAATTTTGCCAGCAACCGCTTGCTTCACCACCTGTAACTCCCAAACACGCCACCAGAGGCTCTGATAGGAAAATTAATATAAGATCTTGTCAGATGCGCCTAGTTGCTAAAGATCACCAGAGATTAGTGAAGGCTGTCGTATACCTAACCTCCTGCACTGCCTCTACCATATCGACAGGAACGATAAATTCGTCATGGACTGTTAAGGCTGGAAAACCAATGTGGTGGAAGTAATAAAAGTAGATTGCGAGGAAGGTCTCTTATTGTTACCAGTACACCGGCGGTGCCGGTTCCCCCTTAGTCTTTAAAGGGCTTGTCGGACCTTTCTCCCCCTTCAGCAAAATACTTCCAGTTGTACTTGTTCCTCCAGTTAGACAGTCGAAGGGAGTAGTCACTGAGTTCATCATCAATCATCTCATCAATGATTATTTTTCTATCAGCTGTCACTTCAAGGCTTTCGGATTTGATACCAGCTTCGACGCCCGTAAGAGCTTTGAACTCCTCATTCATTATTTTGTTTAGTTTTTTCTCTTGTCTGGTTCTAACAACAAATGAATCATGTACTGGTAGACAAGGTTCTGGATACATTCGTTGCATCACCTTCATCGCTATCTGAGAGTCTAGGAACTGGAGATGAACGCCGTAGCCTGTTCCAAAGTATTTTTTTATTGGGTCATGACAGGAGTAAATCTCTTCTACATAGGCTTCTATCGTGTCTATACCTTCGGGCAATCCCGCTTTAAAAAGCTCTTGATCCTTCGCCGCTCTAATAGCCGACTCTTCCGACTTTGCGTTGATGAGGATGTTCAACATCTTCTTTGTCTGAGAACGAAAACCCTTGTTAGCCTGCCAAAGACGTAATGATCCTCCAGCGAACACTTGGTCTTACTGAGCGCATAAAGCAGGTGTATGTGAATCGTTGAGTAATCCAACTCCACGACATAATCACCATTCAGTGAAATCAGTGGTCGATATTCGCTGGGTATCGACTGCCACCAAGCTCCATAAAACCTTCCACCTTGCTCTAGAGAACTGTTATTTAAAACCCGCTTCAAATAACGCTGGGTTAAATCAAGCTTGAACTGTTGAAACGGATCGACCTCAGCTTTGTCGGACATGCGGTCGTTGAGTTCTTCGACCTCGTAGTCGTTAATGAACAGATCAATGGAAGTTTGCTCTAGCATTTCTTGATGGGTCGAAGCTTCTCTTCATAGATTGCAATCTGCTTCTCCATCGAAGTGGGTGGAGCGATGGTTTCACTGTTGTCGTCTTTTAATACAACAGCGCTTTTGGGTGCTTTCCTATCAATTTGAGGAACGTCTGAGTCGTATCTCTCAAGCCAGCTTCGTAAAGGACGAAGAATTTTTACGCTAGATCTTCTGGAGCCTTCTGCGGACCGGTAACCCTTCTTTAAATCAAGCCAGCCCATTTCAATCAACGTGTCGATGTGATGTTGTTTGGTGACTCTAAAGGTAAGGGTGTCGCCGTAGCCCGCTGGTCTGAAAGGCACGATCATAAGACCGTCTCTATCTTGGTTAGCCTTCAGAAGATTTAGAATCAAAACTTCCAACTAGGGCAGGTGTTTGGCAACTTGCCGTCTTACTGGTTTGGAATGCTCATACGACGTCTGAAGGAGTTCTTCGGCCGCATTCGTTACCCACCCAGCTTCTAGTATCAGGTCTTCTGACAGCCAATGCGCCCTGTCCAAAGCTTTCTGCTCTCTAGACTTGTGGCGGCGTTTTTTTTTGCGTGGCATAGGGTTCTCATAGCGATCAGGACAAGCGGAATGGAAAATATCTTATCGCATTGATATGCCGTGCAACTCCCAAATCCAAAACTACTTTACACCTTCAACACCCCATCAAGTCCAACCAGGCCTATACATACCGGGGTAGCCCCATGGCGACCTGCCTAGGTGGGGTAGCACTATTGTTAGCACCAAACAGTCCCTTGACGGATTGGGTGGCTCCAAGAAATGCTTAGTTTTCAGAGATGTTTGAAGAGTAGTGGTGCCTTGGCCCAGACATGATCAAGCCCCTGGGCACCATCTAAAGATATTTAAAATATCCAACCTCTTGAAAGACCTCTGAAATCTCAGATGTTTATTGAGTTTCAGGAGGGGGTGATGGTTACCGCCCAGATACATTGAGGGGTGGAATTGGGGTTAGATCTTGTTGTCCTTCGTTGCTTCGTCGATCGGTGCTTGAATTTGCAATCTAAGCCGCTCAGGCACCTGTTGGTAATGAAGAGTGAAATCCGATCACTGAACTTCAAATTCAGTGAATATCAACTCTTCTACGCCACCATAACCTTCGTACTTTTGCAGCGCATTGTTGGCAACCGTCTTTAATTTTTCGGCCAAATCATTTGCAAAGTTAGGTTTAGAAAGAGAACTTTCCTTCAGGCCAAGAAGCGCATCAATCATGGCCGAGTGAACGGCGATCTGATGCTTTTTCATATTTTGGATTGTTTGTGCGTTGGCTGAACTTTTAATCGCGAACTTAATCCGCAGGCGCTTATCCGAGCCGTTTAGCACTGTAACTAAGGGCCGCTCTATTTCCATGTAGATGCTGTCAGATAGCTCCGGGGCGGGCCGATAGAACAACTCTGAATCAGGCACTGGACTGACCATTCGCTCGGCTTTTCTCCGTGCCTCTGCCGCCTCCAACTCTAACTGCCTTACATGGGCTTCGATCCTATCCACACTGCGGGGGGGATCAAAATAGCCTATGGCGCCCAAAGTAAAAAATATTGCTACCGGCACCAACAGGATTAATAGCCCAAGCCAGTTCTTGATGGCTTGGTCGAAGTTTATTCGCGAGTCCGCCTCTCTTTGAGCCGCTTCATTGCGCCTGCGGCCGACCGCCTCTGC
>PBZS01000087.1 GCA_002730235.1 Gammaproteobacteria bacterium
ATCATTTTTGGTACTGTTGCTCATGGAAGTGCGCTCGATATTGCTGGTAATAACCAAGCCGATCCAGAAGCCATGACTTTGTTGTTTGATCACTGTGTTAGTTTTGCAAAGCAATCTACCTAAGAAATGACAGCCCCCAGACTAAGGGCAGCGACCAGGGCAGCGGCTAAACGAGTAACCACAACAGGTTGGTTCCATAGTCTGACTTTCACAGGCAGTAGCATAACAGTCAGCGCGCCCAAACCAATTATCGTCAGAGTAATCACAAACGCTACGTGTTCGAAGGAACCCACTCCAATCAATCCCGGTTCCATAACAAATAAAAGTGGTAGAAGGTAGGCTGGGGCAGCTATTTTGAGGGCCTCAATCACCGTCGGACCAATCTTTGAATGGGCGAGATTGGCTGCCACAAATACGCTAAGACAAACGGGAGGCGTCAAAAATGAGAGAGTTCCAAAATAAAAGACAAAAAGGTGCGCTGCTAATGGGTGAACATCGAAAGAAATTAGCGCCGGCGCTACTAAGCCAATAACGATGACATATGTAGCTGTCACCGGAACCCCCATCCCCAGAATGATACATGCTAACGCAGATACGATTGTTACGATCCACAAATTATTTCCAGCGATTTGTAATATAAGACGAGACAGTGAAGCCCCGATCCCTGTTATACCGAGCACTCCTATTATGATTCCCGCGCAACCGCAAATTATTGTAATTTCTACAATTTGTGGTGCGGCATCACGAAATAGTTTCCCAAAGATTACTGACAATCTTATTCGACCGTTTGCATACCCCACGCCGAGAGCAGCCATAATTCCACCAACAGCGGATATTTCTGCGCTTTGGTAAAACGCAAATAGAAGAACAATGAGTACGGTTATTGGGACAAAAAATGGCGCTAAGTCCCAGAATAATCGTTTAGTGCTTAAAGTAGTTTTGTTGGATCCTACATTGTCAGCATCAACTTTTGGGACGTACAGATGAGCGTAGTGACAATACAAAAAGATACACCCATAGAACAATAAACCGGGAACAACAGCTGCAATCGCGACTTCTGAATAGGGTATGGCAAGATATTCTGCTATTAGAAAGCCAGTTGCAGCCATTATCGGTGGTAAAATTAAACCGCCAGTGGAAGCAACTGCTTCTATAGCTGCTGCTCGATGCGACGGAATTCCTTGCGACTGCATGAGTGGGATCGTCATCACGCCTGTGGTCGCAACATTCGCTGATGCGCTTCCGGACAAGCTTCCAAATAACCCGCTAGCTACAACCGCGACCTTATCACCGCCTCCATCTCGCCCGACCAAATAACCAGAAATTGAACGGATTGAGTCTCCACCTCCAGCCATAATTAAACCGCGTCCGAAGATTATAAATACACTAACAATTGTTGCGGCAACTGCGATCGGGATACCATGAATTCCGCCTTGACCAAAAAATATCAAAGTAAGCATTCGGTCAAGGGGAATAGTACGTACCCACTCTCCATCAGAAATTGAACCCAGAATCAAGGGAAGGCATAAAGCTGTAATACCTAAAACCACCAGGACATATCCGGTGCAGCGACGGAGTGCCTCTAGTAAGAAGAATATACCAAGACTCGCCACGAGAACCTTATCCCAAGTAATGAAGCCGATCATAAATAAAATTGATTCGTAATAGACCGTTCCATACCCTCCATAGCTAATGCATATTAGCGCAGCAAAGCGACGAAAAATTTGATCGAAATATTCATTGACTAGTACGTGAGATATATTGGTGTTGCTCAAGAAAACGAATGCGCATGCGAGCGAGGCAAAAGCGATTAAAAACTGTTCCCGATAAAAAACAAAATTTAGGTAAATAGGTATATTCAATGCGTAGATTAGCGCAGATAAAGGTATGAAAAATGCAAGGGTTTGGACAAGTCTTTGTTCTAATCCTTGCATTTTCATAGAGAGAGCAGACGGCTCATCTGACTATTTTAAAGAGGACTGAATGCGGGCCATTTCATTCGTCCACACTCCTTTTTCTTTATAAAATGCAATAGCCGCGGGATGGTAAGGAATGCTCACCGCCGTGTTGACGAACTTATCTGGGGTCCATCCACGCATCCATCCGAACACGCCTGGAAGTTTTTCGTGATGATTCCAAACCGTCTCCAACAAACTTCTTACCGCCTGATCATCTAAGTCCGCTCGAGCAACAACTGGCACACCGTAACTAATCGCATTGATCTCTTCACTAACCCCAGGAGCGCCTGGTTTAACGGCAGCTATAACCCAAGACTTACCAATTTTACGGGCGGCAGATAATGCGTCAGGTGTGTTGATGACCGACAGAATTTTTGCTCCCCGGGTCGCGTCAAGCTCCCGGGTTACGCCACTTCCGATGGATGCAACTGAAGCGTCCGCGCGTCCTTCTTGAACGGCCTTAACACCCTGAGGATATGAGCCGACACTTACAACTTTGATATCATCCTTAGTCAAGCCGGCAGTCGCTAATAAAGTGTTTGCAGACAACGACGAGCTCGCAAATGCCCCATAATCTGCGACTACTCGCTTACCTTTCAAATCTTCAAATTTCTGTATCCCCGAATCTTTGGTAGTGATAAATGAGATATTTATAGGCTTGCCAACCATCACTGTTCTGAGAGAAAAACCCTTATCAACTAATTTTGACCCATAGGGTGCCATGCCTGTGTGCGCAGCATAAGCATCGAAGGGATTAACCAATCCAAAATCTACTTCCTTGGACAACATCATTGGGTAGTAAACGGTTCCCCCCTGTGGAAGAACGTCGATCGTGTGATCAGAATTTTGACTCACTACCGTCCCAATGGCATTTGCTATTGAATTAAACAAGCTGCCGGGTGGATTTCCGCCCAAAACATAACGATCTGCATGGGCGCTAGAGCTGACCAACAAACCTACAGTAGCCAAAATTGATGCACACAAACGAAGACGAAAGCTAAACATTTTAATTCTCCTGTTTTCTCTGAATGTTTTCGATTATTCGCAATTTATATTTTTATCGGTACCGCTTCAGATATTTCATTTACCGGCAAGGCCTGTCAATAACGGCGGACGAGAGATTCAACGGACGATCAACACAAATCCAGCTAGGACCGTCTGTAACCCCTGATATCTTCTTGACAACTACTCACTCAAATCCACATAAAACGGAGCTTTGCGCGTGTTTATAGCTTCAGGCGAGCCAAGGATAAATGTTGCAAACTAATCCGAGATTATATGGGCCCGGTAAATTTATTGTTTCGAATTAGGTGCAGATAGCCACGCTAAACTGTGACCCCGGACCTACCGATTGAGCATATGATCCCAGATATCAGCTCCCTTGAGCTTCTATTAATTTTTATCGCCTTTATTTTTGGCGGTTTTTGCAAAGGCTTTACTGGCATCGGGGTTCCTGTCATCGCAGTACCGGTAATCGCCTCAATAACGGACATCACGCTTGCAATTATTATGATCGCGATTCCGAGCGTCATGCCAAATTTTTACCAGGTCTGGAGATATAGAGAATCTTGGAACCGACAATTTCCCCTTGGTTGGTTATCAATTCTTTCGGTGATGGGTTCTGGGGTCGGTATTTTTGTACTTTTAAACGCTGAACCTAAATTACTAGCTCAAATCTTGGGTGGTTTACTAACAATCTATGTGATTTCTAGGCGTTTGAGCCCTTTTTATCTGAATGATTCAAACGCGAAACTATTGGCGAGCCCTGTCGGTTTTTTTTCTGGCCTCGCGGGCGGGTCTACAGGTGTATCGGCTCCGGTAATTCTTATGTATCTCACCGCTCTAAAGCTGAGCAGAGAAGCTTTCATATTTTCCGTCAGTGTCTACTTTATCGCAATGGGAACCGGTCAATTCGTCTGGCTCGCAGTATCCAATCTTATGACTTGGGAACTTGCATTTCTTAGCATGCTCAGTTTAGGACCGATAGTCTTTGGCATGTGGCTCGGTAATCAAATAGGAAGACTCCTATCCGGCCATCAATTTGACTCGGTGCTCCAGTTACTTCTTCTAGCCTTGGGAGTCAAGTTGATGGTGCTTTCTTGAATATCCGCTGATTAAAAAGTTAGCAAGTTTGTCTCAGGGAGTTTCCAATCAAAAGATAGACTGGCCCATGAATTTACCCGTAAGGTTCATGCTATGCGGCGGAAGATTTACCATAACCAATCGGGCAGAGTATGCAGAGGGTCCACTTCTTTCAATACCGTCCCAGAGACTTTGCTAATCTTAATCAGCAATCAAGGATACTGGTCTAGCTTCTACGATCCAGTATCAAAGCCAGTCCACCCGATACTGTTATTAAAGCGTCCACCACTTCTGCAGTTTCCGATAAAACCGAGAATAGTTGTCCATCCAAAGTCATATGCAGAGTCTGCGCACTCATACTCCAGGTAGACAGAATTTTTGTAATAGCATCCTGGTGTTTATCAATGTTATCCGCCAGCCCCACGAACACTGAAACTGTGTACGTCGCCGCTACCATAAATCGAGCCGCGTACAAATTCCTTGTGCGCTTCTTGGTGAGCACTGATGACTTATTTTTCTTACCACGACGCCTTTGCGATTCCGTGCTCATTAGGTTTGAAAATATCCCTCAACAAGCCCAAATATGAATTAGTTGTCTCACAAAATTAATTCGGATTTAGACACCCGCTTACCGCTGGCAATTGCAACTCCTTTAACCGCTGGGCACTTTCATAGATCGACCAGATTTACACACCTGTCTGACTACTCGTATCCTTTGGTCTTTAACATTGAGGTTAAATCTTTATTTAGAGACCAAGTCATCTTTCACCACAGAATGCAGCCTAAACGAAGCATCGAAATAGTTGGTCTTCTCTTAAATCAAAAACACTTTAAATGCGAATGACTTGCATTTCGATTAATTAAGTATATGATTTAATGAATCACCTTCACCTAGGGGACCAGCATGACTAAAGCTAAACTGCATATTGACCTCATTGAGCAGACGCTAATTGCGCTCTCGAAGCCGACCCAAGAAACAAAGGTAAAGCTCTATCACTTAATTGGACTTTGGCTTGACTTACACCCAGACGCAGATGTGTATGAAAGGTTCAAGGCTCGGACAGCATTAACGTTATTAAAAGACAGTTTAGGTGAAGATTTTGAGGCAGTTCAGAACCAACTTGGGACCGCTGCGTAGCGGTTTTCTGGTAGCGTCTTCAAAAATTAATTTAATCTTTTAGTCAACCCAAGAAGGCGCCCAAATCTACAATAGTGACCGCCACGGAAACATGCTTTGTATCAGACCAATCTCGCCACGTATCGCAGGATCACACTCTCCTGAGGTGCTGTGCATACTCCAAGACCACCTCAAAAGTTTTTTTAGGTAATTACCTAATCCCTACTCCGGTCCATATTGCATCTTTCCATTACCAAACGACCAGTTCTCTTTATTGACCTCAACAAGACTGATCACGATGTCTTCTTTTCTAATATCGAGCGAAGCGTTGAGAGAATTTGCTACCCCTGCATAGAAAGCTTTTTTAACCTCGGTGGTACGTCCCTCGTTGAGCGTGATTTGGATAACTATTAGCTGATCTGAATATTCAATCCCAAGATAGCTCGCTGGCTTAACGAGCTGCGATTCCGTATGGCGAGTCAGGATCTGAAATTTATCGTTCGCTGGAACCTTGAGGCTATCCACCATAACTTCATAGACGAGATCGCCTATCTGATTTTCAAAGCCACTTGGATAATGATTTGGCAAATCTATTCGGACTAAAGGCATCGGGGCTTCCTAGGGTTCAACTGCGTGCGCGGTATACTCTACGCCAACCTACCGCACACGAAAAGTATTCCATTTGGCCCCAACAGCCATCCTCAGTCTGATCGAGACCTAAAGTTTGGTCAAAACGGTCTCAGTTTTTTCCTAAAGCACTTTTGTTGACATGCTTCCAGTGCCCCGGGGGTCTAGTAAGCCCCTTTAATCGGAGCCTCAGCTATCGCCCGATGTTTACTAACCAAATATTTTATCCTTATTGGACATGATTTTTTGCCGGTTCGTCATCATCGCAATCCTACGCTCACCAATCGCTCGCTTGTTATCCGCAAGCGCTTGGGCGTTAGACTCTGAGGTGCTAACCAATGATTCCATTTTCTCTCGATTATCCGCAACTCGCTTCTCAAGATCCGCCATCATTTTCTTGTTATTCTCTATCGTCTGGGCATTCAATTCTGGCGTGGCTCTCGATGGCTGCAAATCACCCGACAACAGTTGGCTGTTGACAGCTATCTGTTCAGAATTGAAATCAACTATTGCTTGGTTGGACTCCATGATTGCTCGATTAACGTCAATTAACGCCGCGTTTATCGTTGCCATCTTCTCGCTAACTTCCAAGACGGCGGCGTTAAGCTGCGAACGGTGCTCTAGAAAGTCCAAGGAAGCCTTATTCTTTTGTGAGTTCACAAAGTTGTCTTCCACATCATTCTGGGTATCAGCGTTATCCAGAATTGCGTGTCGATTTTCAAAAATTTCGTCTGTATTGTTGTTGGCGATCTGCCGGTTACCAATGAAAGCCGCTGAATAATTACTGAGGATCATTAACCGATTCTCCTCAATCATCGAACGTGACGCATATATTAAGGTCTTGTTCGTCATTACCTCCGCGTCGAGCGAAAAAACCCGCTTCCTGTTCTCTGCAATTGCTTTTTTATTTTGTTCTGAGTTACCCATGACCCTGTTCCTCTTATTATTGGGTTGAGAAAGGACGACCGGTCTAGAGCATCAAAAGGTAGGCAACTTTATAATGTCTCTAAAAACGTGCCGTCACAAATCATAGTCACTCTTCTTACAAAAAATTACAACAAAAAGAAATATTTATAAAACGATATGTTGAGCGGGCATATCTTGACCTATAATCGCCTCGTGATCGCTTTGTAACAATGATAGAGAAGGGCAGAGTCCTCTGAGGTTAGTGCAAAGCCGTCTTAGAAGACCAGCAGCGGCCGCCAAATCCCTATCACAGTAAAAGCGATACCAAGGACGAGGTTAAATGCCATCACGAGCCTAATTTTTTTCAAAAAAATCGAGGCCGAAGTTACGTCATCGCCGTCAATTAGACGGTGAAATAGTCTATACAAAGCAAAATATAGACAGCAAAAAATACCAAGATTTAATTGGCGAAGCCTCCGCTAAATTCTAACCAGATTCACGAGTTGTTTGGGCTTCACGCCAAGCCATTGGCGAACAAGCGCCCCCAATTCTCTTTGCAAGGCAGCTCGTAGACTATCATCTGATTGCAACGTTCGTGAATTCATCTCTAACAGGATTTCCTCGATCGCATGACTCAAATCGCGATGCAAAGATTCTGGATCAATATCACCCGACGGGACACCAACGAACTGGACCTGCGGCTCAGTTACAAGACGCGTTTTTTTGTCGAGGACAATGGTTAGTGTCATCAACCCACCATCAGCTAAAGCCCGTCTTTCCGACAGAGACCGGTCACTCAAAGGTACGAGGCTCGAACCAGATAAACCTAAACGGCCCGTGTATACTCGTCCAATCACAGATGGCTCGGAGATATTTAGCTCTAGCACATCACCATTAGTTACCCTAGCCGCGCTCAAACCAGTGTCATAAGCCAGTTCAGCGTGGGCCGCCATTTGCCGCTCCTCGCCATGCACAGGAATTACATACTTCGGTCGCAAAGCACGATACATCCAACGTAATTCATCGCGACAAGGGTGCCCAGACACATGGATCGCTGCATCATTTTCAGTAACTACCCGCACATTTTTTTGTGATAACAAGTCATAAAGTCGATATAGTTTCTTTTCGTTACCGGGAATAACTTTGGACGAAAAAACAACCGTGTCGTCCGGCTCAAGCAGTAAATCTTGATGCTCGCCTTTCGCCAATCGCGCCATCGCAGCTCGTGACTCGCCCTGTGAACCTGTGGCTAAAATTAGCTGTTCTGATCGCGGTAAGTAGTCAAGATCCTCAGTGGGAACAAGGGCAGGAAAATTTTTCAGATAACCGGTAGCTCTGGCGGTCTGTAAATAATTGAAGAGGCTGCGGCCTAAAACAGAAACGCGTCGTCCAGTCTCATACGCGATATCACCGATACTGGATAACCTAGCAGTGTTTGATGAAAAACAGGTAACGGCGACACGGTTAGGCTGTTTTGCGATCACCTCGAGCAATGCTTGGCGACACTCGGCTTCCGATCCTGACCATCCATCGATGTTTGCATTCGTTGAATCGCCGATAACAAATTCGATACCAGAATCGCCAAGTGCAAGCAGTCGCTTATCATCGTAATGCTCACCCTCGATTGGATGTGGGTCTAGCTTCCAATCACCAGTGTGGAATACCGTGCGCCCAGCCACTCTAATGAACAGTGCATTTGGCTCAGGGATAGAATGGGTCAGTGTCACCCACTCCACATCAAAGCAACCTAGCTGCATGCGCGAACCTGGTATCACTTCATGTAATAGTACCTGTTCCAAAAGACCCGCCTCACCGAGTTTTCTACGAGCTACTGAGGCCGTAAAAGCCGTGCAATAGACGGGAGCCCTCAGTTGGCTCCACAGATAATGGAGCGCGCCAACATGGTCCTCATGCGCATGCGTGATAACGATTCCTCGAATCTGATCGCGTACTGACCTCAGTGCCGAGATATCAGGGCAAATCACCTCGATTCCCGGAGGTGTCGAGTCATCTCCAAACGTAATACCGACGTCTACAAGAAGGAACTCGCCATTGCACTGGTATACGTTGAAATTCATACCAATTTCACCGGAGCCACCGAGTGGAATGAAATAAACATGTCCATCAACAAAAGGAATTTGAGAAATATTCGCAACCGACTTCACAATACTGTATATATATCCAGTAGAATTTTAGGGTATCTTGTATGGTCGCGATCTTATTGCCGCAGTCTAAAAGATCAGCTCCATTGAGCGTGGACCACCATACTCATGCGATAATAGAGTCTTTCCAACGCATTACAATCGTCGGCTGGGTGTCTTGCGGGCATCCAATCGATATATTTACGCAGCAAGAGGAGATTGAGGTCCCCTCAAAACTGGTCCGAAAAAATACCTATGCACTGCGTGTCCGCGGCGACTCCATGAAAGACGCCAACATTGTGGATGGAGATGTTGTGATCATCGAACAATCTCAAGTGGCTGAAAACGGTGAAAAGGTGGTAGTCAAAATCAATCATAAAGAAGTCACCCTTAAGACGCTGAGACTCGACCAAGACGGCGTAAAACTCGTTCCCGCTAACCCTTCAATAGAACCGATTATCTTGAACAACGCCGATGTCGAAGTACTGGGAATCGTGCGGGGAGTGATTCGGGATCAGATCTAATCTGTCAGCATCTCAAGATAGTCAACGGTGACCGGAATGCCATCCCCCCGGTTGGTAAGATCATCGACGATCACAGTCGCGTGTGAGAGGTCCTGCGCAGTCGTATAGAAAGATGGAGTTACGAGACAACGAAGACCAGCCCCCCGAGCTGCATCAACTCCGGCGGATGCATCTTCAATCGCAATCGCTTCAGTAGGTTCGAGACCTAATCTCTTTAAAGTAGTCTGATACACCATAGGATCAGGTTTCTTCTGCGGAACTGTATTACCACCAACTACCACGTCGAAAGCATCAAGCCGAAGAGTTCCGCCAACAGCCCGGTTTAACGCATCAACATTTGATTCTGTCGTTGTAGTGGCAATCGCCAACCGAACCGACCTCGATAAGCACTCCTCAACGAGGCGCACGACACCAGGACGAAGCTCTGCTGTCCGTGGTAATAATTCTGCGTAAAGGGAGGTCTTGAGACGATGCAGCTCCAGAATATCTTTATCGTTGATACCGTCAATCGATTCAGTTTTAACGAAATGACGAATACGTTCTTTGCCACCAAATACTTTCAATAATTCACGGTATTCTTCAGAGGACCAATACCAACCTAAGCCTGCCTGCTCAAACACGGTATTAAATGCCTCGCGATGCACCTCTTCGGTTTCAGCCAGTGTTCCGTCCACATCAAAGATTACCGCTTTCAGCATTACCGACCCGTCCCCTCTAACGAATGACGAAAGTTATCTATCAAAATATCCGGGTTTTTTAGCCAAGAGAGTGGCCTTGAACTCGACCCGCCAGGCTTGTGCAGATTCGAGTTGGAGCCATCCAAATCCCAAGTTAGCAACAAATTACAAGAAAAATATCGATGATTCGTCATCATAGGTCCTTGACCGAATCTCGGAGGGCCTGAATATTTTGTTTGTAAGACGCAACAGACCCTCCCTTGAAGACGGCTGATCCAGCAATAAGTGCGGTGGCCCCGGCGCCAACCACATCCGGAGCCGTATCTGGAGTAATTCCTCCATCAACCTCGATGTCTACGTCGCGTCCATCAAGCATCTCCCGGATCCGGGAAATCTTATCGACCATAGTTGGGAGAAATGATTGGCCCCCAAAACCTGGGTTTACACTCATAACCAAGACAAGATCCAACCGATCCAAAACATAACGCAAGCGCTCTTCGGAGGTGTGAGGATTCAAGGATACTCCGGCCCGGCAACCAAGATCCCTAATATGGGAAAGAGTCCTATCTAGATGATCAGACACCTCAGCGTGAACAGTAATAATGTCCGCGCCCGCCTCCCGATAGGTCTCGAGTAACCGGTCAGGATTGGTAACCATAAGATGCGCATCAAATGTCTTCGAGCTCGCCTCCCGGACCGCGCGAATAATCGGGGGTCCGAAGGTGAGATTTGGTACAAAGTGTCCATCCATCACATCGAGGTGGATCCAATCACATCCCGCTTGATCGATGTCACGGATCTCTTCAGCAAGCCTCCCAAAATCAGCCGCGAGGACCGACGGTGCTATTTTAACTTCGGCCATGTTTATTTCCTTTATGGTTGTTTCCGTCACTACCTTCAGTATTCGTGACAACCGGTCTTTGGCGTGTGTTACGTTTTATGATGTTTCTCCTCATCCCCTGAGACGACGGGACTCAGACGCCAGCCTCCATATCATCGGGGTCAATATGAGCTGCAGCGCTAGCGCCATTTTCCCCCCGGGGATGACGATTGAATTTGGTCGTGACATGAAACTATTGTGAATCATTGACAATAAATAAGGAAAATCAATCCCCCTCGGATTCGCAAAGCGAATCACGACCATCGACTCGTCGGCCGTCGGAATCCAGCGGGCAATAAACGGATTTGATGTATCGACGATGGGGACCCGCTGGAAGTTAATATCCGTGATTGTGAACTGAGGGCAGATGTAGTGCACATAGTCATGCATTCGGCGTAGGATCGTATCTGTAACTGCTTCCGTGGAGTAGCCCCGTTTTGCTTTGTCGCGGTGTAGTTTTTGAATCCACTCAAGGTTGATCACGGGCACGACCCCAACCTTTAGATCAGCGTGCTGGGCAATGTTAATTTCATCATTGGCGACCGCACCATGTAGACCCTCATAGAAAAGTAAATCAGTATCCTCTTCAAATGAACGCCAGTCACTAAAGGTCCCCGTTACACAACCCAACTGCTCAGCTTGTTCATCGTTATGCACGTACGTCCTTGTACGGCCGGTTCCCGTCTCCCCATAAGTCCGAAATACCTCCTCGAGGAGCCCGAACTCATTCGCCTCTTCACCGAAGTGAGAGAAATGACTAAGTGGATCGTCTTGCGCCTTGGTCATCCTCTTTTCCATTTCGGTGCGATCGAACCGGTGAAATGCGTCGCCCTCAATGAATGCAGCCTTGACCTTTTCGCGGAAAAAAATCTGAGCAAAAGTATCACGTACCGTGCTGGTTCCTGCTCCGGAGGAACCTGTTATAGAAATAATTGGATGTTTTTGTGACATATTTATTTGATCCGTCTACGAACGGAATAGGTTTCGATTACTGAACAACGGCGACTGATCGAGCCCCTGCCGCGACTCCAATTCATAGCTTTCAACCCACCTCACCTCGGTCTTAGAACCAAAAACAAAGGCACTCCTTTCATGAATATCAGTCGGTTGTTTCAAAAGAATTCGGTCTACCCCGTCGGTTGCGGCACCGCCTGCTTGCTCAACCAAAAGCGATATCGGATTAGCCTCATAGATAAGCCGTAAACGGCCGTTCTCATATTTTGGTCGCCGATCACAAGGATAAAGGAACACCCCACCACGATTGAAAATGCGAGAGGCATCGGCTACCAACGACGCGGTCCAACGCATGTTAAAGTCTTTATCTCTGGGTCCGTCTACACCAAGAAGTATGTCACTAACGTAACGTTGAACCGGAGCAAACCAATGACGGGAATTAGAGGCATTGATGGCGTACTCCGATGTCTCCACCGGGATTTCAATACCTGATTCAACCAGGTTAAAAAGCCCAGCCACAGGATCCATTTGATAGAAATCTGTTCCCTGCCCAGTTGTAGCGTATAACGAGGTCTGCGGACCATACACGAAGAACGCGGCCGCTAGTTGCTGATCTCCTCGCTGCATGGCCGATTTCTGAAGGTCGCCGCCAGGGTTCGGTAGGACCGAAATAATGGTGCCGATCGTTACATTGACACCAATGTTAGATGATCCATCAAGCGGATCTAGAGCGACAACCAGAGGAGCATCCTGATCAAGAATAAGAGCACTTTCTCGCTCTTCGCTATAGTAGGCGGCGACAACGCCCGTCTCCCTGACCGCCTCCAAGAATTGTGCATCAGCCATTACATCGAGCGCTTTTTGGGAATCACCATCAGCGTTCTGATCACCGACAGAATCACCCAGCCCCTCACCAAGAGAAATCTGTCGACTCAAGTCAACAGCTGTATTGGCCAGTGCCTGGAACAGATCAGACAAAGCAGACTGTTGCGGCTGACCACTCTCTAGAGACCGTAACCGCATATCCAATGAGATCATTTATCGTCTCGTCTCATCATCTATTCACTCTCCCAACAAATTCGATCATATCACTTGGGATCACCGCGGTCCGATAAAGCCCACCAAATCAAGACTTAGAAAACATGAGTAACATGACTTTACACATCACTTTATTATATCTACAAAAGTTTTTATCGCTTATGCTGAACTAAACCTCTGCAACTGCTGATAACAGTCAAATATTACCCCCCTCGCCAGTGCCTCTTTGTTTACGAGAACATTGAAATTAGGCCTACCGACGGTACTGATGGTAAACCAGAGTTTCCAAACTAACGTGGTCGAGGATCTTCTCTTGGGTACTCTCCAGAATCACAGGCGCAACAACACCCGCTTGGACGGCTTCAACCCAACGCAGCGCACAGACACACCACCGATCACCCGGCTTCAACCCAGGAAACTGATACTCGGCCCGCGGAGTTACCAGGTCATTCCCCCGATTTAACGAAAACTCTAAAAATTCTGTTGTCATCACTGCACAAACCACGTGACTCCCACGATCTGACGCGTCGGTCTTACAACATCCATCCCGAAAATAGCCGGTCAACGGATCCGTCGAACAAGGCGTCAAAGGCTCACCAAGTAAATTATTTTGTTTCTGATTCCCCATTGAGCAGATCTGGGGATCTTTAATATAAAAGAAAGCCCCGAACCTTTGTCCGGGGCTGTATGAAAAAAAACTAGCTGATCTGCGTCAGCAATTGATCAAGGCTCGCTTTCGCGTCACCGTAAAACATTCGAGTATTCTCTTTATAAAATAGTGGATTCTCGATACCCGAGTAACCAGTACCCTGGCCACGCTTAGAAACGATCACCTGGTTGGCATTCCAGACCTCAAGCACCGGCATACCAGCGATCGGTGAATTTGGATCTTCTTGGGCTGCCGGATTCACGATGTCGTTGGATCCAATCACGATCACAACGTCTGTCGATGCAAAGTCTTCATTTACTTCATCCATCTCGAGAACGATGTCATAGGGGACCTTTGCTTCCGCGAGCAATACGTTCATATGGCCGGGCAACCGGCCCGCGACGGGATGAATTGCAAACCTAACTTCCTTACCCTTCGCTCGCAAACGCCGCGTCAACTCGCTCACCGATTGTTGGGCTTGAGCGACGGCCATGCCGTAACCGGGGACGATGATCACACTATCGGCGTCATCGAGTACAGCCCCGACACCGTCGACATCGATCGCGATTTGTTCACCTTCAATATCCATCGCTGGCCCAGACGCGTCACCGAATCCCCCCAATATCACCGAGAGGAACTGACGATTCATGGCTCTACACATAATGTATGAAAGGATCGCACCGGACGAGCCGACCAAGGCGCCTGTAACGATCAGCAGATCATTTCCGAGCAAGAAACCGGTGGCTGCGGCGGCCCATCCAGAGTATGAATTCAACATCGACACAACGACAGGCATATCAGCACCACCGATGGCTAATACAAGGTGAGCGCCAATGACCATAGCCAAAATGGTCATCATGTAGAGTGTCCAAGATCCGGCATGATTCATATACATAAACATCAAGACGAGCGAAGCGCTGACCATCAAGATGTTCCACAAGTGTCGGCCCGGGAGGATGAGCGCCTTACCGCCTAGCTTGCCGGCGAGCTTACCGTACGCCACGATTGAGCCGGTGAATGTTATGGCTCCTATGAAGACCCCGAGGAATACCTCTACCTCATGAATAATCCGGTGCGCATTCGTCGCGAGCTCTGGGGGTTCTAGGTCTGAATTTATACCGATAAAAACGGCAGCTAGCCCAACAAATGAGTGCAGGGCGGCTACCAGTTGCGGCATCCCCGTCATTTCGACTCGAACGGCTACCACTGCGCCGATTGCAGTACCTATCAAGACCGCGCCGATCAGTAACTGGCTGATAGTGACGTTTGAGTCAGCTATCGTCGCTACCACCGCGATAGCCATACCAATGATTCCATACCACACCGCGCGCTTGGCCTTCTCTTGGTTCGAGAGCCCACCAAGTGCGAGGATGAACAGCACGGTCGCAACGAGGTAGGCGGCTGTTTGGAGTCCGATTGTCATTCTTGATCCCTCCGCCTATGACTTCTGAAACATCTGAAGCATACGTCGTGTCACCATAAAGCCTCCGACAATATTGATGGTCGCAATCAAGACCGAGACACCAGCCAGGATTTGGGCAAGAGAGTTCTGGACATCCAGCTGCAAGAGAGCACCGACTATGATAATTCCAGAGATCGCGTTTGTAATCGCCATCAGTGGTGTATGCAATGAGTGGGCGACTCCCCAAATTACCTGAAAGCCCACAAACACGGCCAAAACGAATACTATGAAATGTTGCATAAAGTCCGCGGGTGCGTAGACACCTATCAACCCCATAAAAATGGCCCCAAGCACCAACAACTGTGTCTGTTGACGCCCTGCTTTCGCCATCGCCGCTGCCTGTTCTTCTGCCTTCTCTTCCGGCGATTTCTCAGGTGCCCTTGGCGCGGGCGTTGAGGCAATCGCTTGTACCTTCAATGGAGGAGGGGGATAGGTGATCTCGCCTGAAAACGTCACCGTTGAAGACCGAATAACGTCGTCTTCCATGTCGTGCACAATCTCACCGTCTTTGTTCGGCGTCAGATCTGTAATCATGTGCCGAATATTTGTCGCGTAAAGCGTTGAAGACTGAGCAGCCATCCGGCTTGGGAAATCAGTATAACCGATTATCGTGACGCCATTATCGGTCACGATTTTCTCGTCAGCGACGGTCAGCTTGCAGTTGCCGCCCTTTTCCGCCGCCAAATCAACGATCACTGATCCCGACTTCATCGCGGCCACCATCTCCTTGGTCCACAATTCAGGCGCTTCGCGGTTTGGAATTAAGGCCGTGGTGACCAGGATATCAACCTCCGGGGCCTGCTCCATGAAAAGCGCGAGCTGCTTCTCGCGGAATTCAGGACTCGACGGGGCAGCATAACCACCTGTTGAAGCTCCATCCTGGTTATCATCAAACTCGAGGAACAAAAACTCAGCACCCATGGACTCAATTTGTTCGGCGACTTCGGGTCGGACATCAAACGCTCGAACCACAGCGCCCAGCGACTGTGCGGTGCCAATGGCAGCAAGTCCAGCAACGCCGGCCCCAACCACTAATACTTTAGCTGGTGGAACCTTACCGGCCGCCGTGACTTGTCCCGTAAAGAAACGCCCAAAATTATTACCTGCCTCGATAACTGCACGATAGCCTGCAATATTGGCCATGGACGATAGTGCATCCATCTTTTGCGCTCTAGAGATTCGCGGAACCATCTCCATCGCGATAACATTAGCCCGACGCCCGTTAGCGAGATCAAGCAATGGCTTATTACC
Source organism: Gammaproteobacteria bacterium (assembly GCA_002730235.1). Classification (GTDB taxonomy): domain Bacteria; phylum Pseudomonadota; class Gammaproteobacteria; order Pseudomonadales; family Litorivicinaceae; genus HIMB30. The sequence goes on from PBZS01000087.1 coordinate 16,267, forward strand.
GGCCGGATCAAAAAAACTGACCAGCGTCTGACCCTGCTTCATCCTCTTGAGTTCCGTGTCCGACGGCGGCCGCACTTTGGCAACGACATCAGCTGAGTCGAATAATTTTTTGGCAGAATCAACGACCGTAACGCCGACTGCCTGGTAATCAGTGTCAGAGAAGCCAGCGAGCGCCCCGGCTCCGCCCTCAATAAAACACTCATGGCCGAGTTTCTGTAACTGCAACGCAGATTCGGGCGTCATGGCAACACGCGCCTCTCTGGGCATTACCTCTTTCGGGGATCCGATTCGCATCAACTGACTCCCTTTTGTCATTTATAAAGTTTAACTGGCGGAGACGGAGGGATTCGAACCCTCGATAGGGCTACAAACCCTATACTCCCTTAGCAGGGGAGCGCCTTCAGCCACTCGGCCACATCTCCAGAGGGGCGCGATTCTAACACGTCTTTATTCATTGTTAAGGTTTATGGTTTCCTAGCCGGTAATCAAGTCTCGTGCATCCAGCAGAGAGTAGACTGCTTCTGAAATACGAGGCCGACACAGGCTTCGAAAACAAGATCTGATGCAAACCATTGCTAGCTAAAGTCCGATTCCCATACTCTTACCCGACCGCACATTAGTGGTGATTTGGGGCAATACGTGAGATAGAAAAGTTACGAAGGGGTTAATCATTTTTGAGACTGAAACGACCCCGGCCTGACAACCTGAGTGGTCGAGCGCACTCTCGCCCACGATGTAATCTTGCCGCCTTTAGCGGCTAAACTGGAGCAAGCTGAGCAAGCGAAATGACTCAAGCAGCGGTACGCGGCAGTCAGCGGCGCGAATAATAGATGAGATAGCGTGTGGTTAACGCGGTCAACGTTATAATTTTCTGTGAGTCCGTAAGTCAACCGACGAGCCTGCGAAAAGTGATGAGTCCCGTGAATTAAATCCCAGCAAGAAAATGCAACACCAAAGTTTTTATCAAAATGTTCCTCGCTGACTGAATGATGTAATTGATGTTGTGCGGGAGATACAAGCCAGCGCTCGAGCCCACGAGGGTAGCGAAGTTGTATGTGGGAATGTCTTAAATTCGATCCCACCACATGGAATAAAACACTTAAAATATTTGCACCTAAAATCGTAAATAGGTTCAGATTAGAACCAAAAACTGCAAAGGCTGCGCCTACGACCGTGCCCTGAACTAGCGCACCACGCATCGAAAAAACTATCGCCTCCACTGGGTGTGTGCGGAAAATAGTCAAAGGGGTCAGCGTGGTAGCAGAGTGATGTACTTTGTGGAACTCCCAAAGAATTGGGATGCGATGCAACGCCCTATGAGTCCAATAACGGCTGTAGTCATCGACGATGAATAAAATCGCAGTGAAGATCAACGGATACATATGTTCGGGTAGCAAGATTCCAGGAGTTACCGAAAACCACCCTGTATCCATTAGGAGGAAGTAAACGCTCAAACCGACCGTACTCTTCGATAAAACTTGGGTGACGATTCCCCCAAAAAGCAGCCTGTTAAACAGTAAAAGTTTAATGTCTGCAAAACTCGACTGAGAAAGCCACACCTTTCCAGCGAACAAGGTACGAATCAAAAGTTTCAGTGAAAAGCTACTCGGATACCTGAGCCTTAATACTACCGCCGCTATGAGAGCGGCTAGCCCAAGATAGCCAAGGAAAATGCGCTTCTGTGGATTCCAGAGATCCGACAGAAGCGCAACAATTGGGTCGAGAACAATATCCAATTCGACCATCTAACTGGTTAATCGTTCTCGACGTAACCAGAATCGCCGAGCGCCTTCGTGACGGCCGCGATCTCCGCCAAACTATTATTTTTCTTGGCTAACAGATTAAAGTTATCGTCCAGTAGCTTCTGTAGCTTCAGCATGTGTAGCGCAAACCCGTCCATCCCTTTGAGCTGGTAGCTATACTTCTTGTTAAAGGTGAATCCGCTTATCTGCCGACCATCTAGTGTCACAGGTCCGTAGCCGGTTAGACTGTTGATCTGGTCTCCGATTTTTCCTAAGTCGTTACGTCCGGACTGAAGAGCCAGCGCAAAACCCTTGAGTTCGCCATAATGTTTTGCGTAAGTC
>PBZS01000088.1 GCA_002730235.1 Gammaproteobacteria bacterium
ATCAGCGCCAATCGACCCCGCACCCTCTAAATTAGTGAACGAACTTCTTTGTCGAGACATGCCATACTTTGTCAGTGTGGCAGGATCTACATATCTTTGCGCCATTATTATAATTCCTTTTTGATTAGCCAATCATTTTCTAAAACCTTGACCATATTTTTATATGTCGAATAGGCATTTTCATTTTCTTGTCTATTTATATAAGAAATAGATAGGTCGATCTGCTCTCCGATCCAACCCCACACCAAGTTTGTTTTTGGAATGGCATTGACAAGTTGTGGTGCAATTCTATAGTATTCCTCAATTTCATTAGGATAATTTTGTAATAAGAAATTGTCTCTAAATTTTCTTAAAATGTTTAATGTTTCGCCGTCGTCGGCTTCACCGCGCATTTCAACAATTGCAGTAGTCAAGAAACAACCACCACCACCACTACTGGATCCACCGCCATCATCCACGGCTAGTCCGCCATCGACCAAGCCGTCAGCGAATTCATTGGCACTGCCCCACCCTTGCGCGTCGCCCGTAATCCAACCCTGATTATGCTCGGTTGAACCATATGACACATTTCCATACTGATCCACACCATAACCATAGTCGGGGCCATCATCACCACCGCCATAATATGGGGGCGGAGGCGGAGGCGGAGGTGGAGGAGGTGGTGGCGGAGGGGGCGGCAACGGTCTATTATATGCAGCGCCGAGTTTTTCTCCATCAGCAGGAGTTTCAACGGAACAACTAAACCAAGTTCTGCGCCCGTCTGCCCACCATTTACCACCAGTTGATGTTATTTCGACTATTCCGCAAACACTATCTTTGACTGGCGGTATTACCGTTCCTGTGACTACATGCGTCCCAGATGTGTAGTATCTGACACCTTGGATTATAATACCACCGCTGTGGCCATCAGGTGCCTTCTGATTTGAAAGTGGGTCTGCATCATTGCTACCTCTACCATGTTCGCCAATCACAATATCAAATTCATCTCCGATATTTGCGGTAATGGTGCCGGACGCTTCTCCACCGTTTTGGGCATAACCGTTATTGAGCGACTCGATAACACCATCAATCAGTGCGCTATATTCTCTATTCTTGCCACCATTGCCCTGCACACCACCTTCCCAACCTCTTGGGCTCTGCCCCGCATTAAATGCATGTGCAGCGAGAATCGGTGTTGATGCAATCTGCGTACCATTTTTTGAAAGGACTGTAGCACCGCCAGCAGAACCTGCTGCAGGCTCGAAATGGAATGCCGGAGTACCAGCTGTGACTGTATGTACGGCGTTTTCAGTATAAAGAACGCCTTGAATCAATACGGCACCATTAGACCCATCTTCTCCTCTGCCTATACCACCAGCATTACCGTCCCACGGTAAAACTTGCTGTTGGTTGGTAAAATTGAAGCCCTCGCCGTTCGCATTACCACCTGTTCCGCCCGTACCAACTACAATCTGTATCTGGGTCCCAACGAGCAAGTTGATTGTGCCAGATTTCTCAACACCGGCATTTGCAGAATATGTGTGTTGGCCAGGTGGGTTGATACCGACTGTAGCCCCCCATTTCCGATTCTGTCCACCACGACCGTATCCAGCTACATCGCCATTCCAGTATACAATACTTTCCGCCGATGTTGGTGCAACACCCGTTGCAGATGTACCGGTCTCTGCTAAAAGCGCCGAAGTTGTGAGATTGGTTATACTAGTCGTCGTACCATGCGCGCCAAGATCACCATAATAAGGTTGGAAAGGGTCTATTACAGACCACCCTTGACCCTGCCCTCCGGAACCGCCACCGATCATGTCATAATCTACTTCTACGGCGTTTTCAGCAAACACTGTATGTGATCCAGATTCAGTATAAAGTACGCCTTGGATCATTACAGCACCAGACTCGCCCATTAGCGCCTGTGGTTCTGTTGGATAGCCAACCACCTGTGGGACGGGTAAGTTGCCCGGCAGGCCGCCGTATCCAATCTGAAAATCGATCACATCACCGACTTGCATTGTGACATTGCCGGTTTTAGTTAAACCATTTGCACCAACATCTTCGCCTGTGCCATCATACCCCTGCGGCGTCGAGCCGGGCGGGAAGTAATAGGCCGCATCATACTCAGGGCCTTTTAGGCGTTGTAAACCTTGTGCAATTTCTTTCCAATTGTCTTTGACTTGGTACTTTGTACATGTGTGGTGATCGGGACCATGCATCGAATGTTCCCCAGTTTCCCAATTATGCACATAAGCTTCGAATAGTTCAGGAAACTTGATAATGGGCTCGCCGTTCCAACAAAGACCATAAGTGCGTCCTTCGTAACCTACCATCCAATCTTCGACGATAGGTACAAAACCATCCCGATCCGCTTCTAAAGGAAAAAGCTCGGCCACTCTTCCGCCGCCGATCAACCAGTTGCTCCAATGTGAGGAATCGGTCATGATACCTGTGTCATTTAACTTGAAAACAAGATCTGCTGTACCGCCGCTGAGTTCTTTTCGCAAGAATCCATAACTTCTCCCGCCATTCCCATAGGAATTACCGTTCCAGTTTTGTGGCCTTGCGACAATATTCGTTGTTGATGTAAAAGTTGGGTTGAATGTATCTGGATCGATTGAGACAGAGGTGTTGGCAACACCTGTATCTGCGATTTCATTGCCTGTGGTACGGTTAGTCAAAACTGTTGGGCCACCCGCGCCGCCGGGCTTGCCCAATCTGGTGACAGATAACACAGAAGGCGCTTGCAAACGACCCAAGCTTCTTGCAATGTCTTTCCAGTTACTTTTCAAGTTATAAGTAGTCCAATAATATTGATCTTCATCGCCCTCGCCGCCCCTTTCGGCAAAATTGTTAATTTCATCAAAAAGTTCAGGAAATTTTTGTGGAGGGGTCATTGATGGACCGTATGGGAAATCAGTTGGTTGGCCAATGGCCGCAGCATAACCGCTTTGATAAGCATTCGGTGCGAGAAATTGATTCCCTGCGTCCATGATAGTTATCGAATTTACCCCATAATATGATGAAATATTACCGCCACTGATTGTCCATTGGTGGAAATCCGTTGAGGTATCAGAAAAAACAAGAGATTCGGACGACCCATCACCAAAGAAGCCGCTCGTCTCGCCTGCAGATCTACCAAAACCCCAACCACCGTAGCCGCCGCCAACCATGTCATATGATACAACTACTGACGTGTCGGGTGCCTGATCGCCGCCGCTATAACCTTTTCCTGTTCCGCCATGGCCGCCGCCAATCATATTGTAACCAAAAGTCACTTCAGTACTAATACCCTGTGCGGCATTCCAGTCTTCCCACGGTTTATTCAGTCTCGTTAATACAGGTGCTAATGCTGCACTTACTTCTGCCTTAGTTGCGTAGTAACTCCCACTAGCTTGTTGCACACCTGTAACGTCATTTCTAATAACTGCTTGATAACGCCCTGAGCCTTCTGCTCCGTTATTCCAAATATGTGTCCACCTGCCGGGGGCCGCGGACCCCCCTGTTGCTATCTTGGCATTTTGCAAAGTCCAAGGAACATAGGATGTAGAACAAAGAAGATAGTTTAGTTTGGGAGTGGTCGGAAGAGATACTGCTGTGTTTGTTGGTGGTGGTGCATAGAAATCGCTTGCGCCACCCGACTGATCACATACATATTCTTCTCCTACACCAATAGTGATGGTGTCTCCGTATTCTGGTTGATATACATGGAACTCTAGGCCTGGCGTCTTATACGGAACATATGATATCGTTCCATCTGTGTCGAACATTATCCTGCTTGGCCCAATTCCCATTTCCGTACTCGAAGTTTTTCTGAAAGTCATTCTTGGATTCGTGGCACCCATTGTGTGAATTTTGAATCTAATTTCACACGAATCCGCAAAAACATTTCCGACATCTTCAAAATCGTCCGCGGCATTACTACCTCTTCTTCCCGATACAATTGGTTCGTCGCTACTAAACTCTGGTTCGCAGTATAATTTTTTTCGAAGACTTGTTGCCGGATATGGAGTCCCGAAGGCCGCGCTCGCCAACCAAGACTCCAAATTCGAAATACTTCCATTCGCACCAGAAGGTGCGATGTTTGCGAGATCTTCAGTCACGGGCGTAACGCTTACCGAACACCCGTCAGATTTGAACTGCGTTTTGCTCTCTAGCAAACCATTTTTTCTAATTCTGCCGGTATATGCGACATAATATATTTTAGGAACATTCGGATCTTCAGTACCGAGGACATCAACAATGTATGGCATTGTGTATGATGGATTATAATTATCTACGCCTTTGAGCGAAGTTGTCGAAGAAAATTTTTGTTGGACAATGTTATAATCTTCGTCTAACAAAACTGTTCCTGCATGAGTCATCTCTGAATATGCGCGGCCAGTAGCACCAAATATTTGCACAAATCCATCGCCACCTTTTCCCGATTTTGAAACATAACTCGATCCAACATAAAACCCTGTACCATATACAGGATGGTCAGCATATTGATCTCGGTCTGCCTGACTTGGTGTAAAGTTGGCTTCATCGACTCGATTGTAATCTGTATATAGATTGATAGATTGTACACCACCCTCAGGAACTTTAATAGTAATTTCTTCGCCTGGTGCCGTTTCAAAATCACCAAGATAAGTAGTTGGCGATGCATCTCCACCATAGGTCAGAGCGCCACGCTGTGCGTGTTGACCTGCGGCACCACCTGTGCCCCAATCAATGCTGTTGGGCTCGATTGGTTCGCCCTGATTGGGGTGTTCGTCTGCAGCGGAATATCCATCTGCCCATAATGAATCCCCGCCACTACCATTACCACCCGCCGCAGAATTAACTTGACCGTATAGAGAATCCTCCCACCAAATCATATTAATAGGATATTCACTTCCTGCAAACCAATCCATTTCGTTAGCGCCGGTTGACTGCTTTTTATGTCTTGCCGGAAAGGTTACTGGTAAAAACGCCGCACTTTCGCCCGCAGTTGCAGCGTTGGTGATGCCATATACCTTTCTGGTCTGTGGACTGTCTGCATATTTGAATAATTTATTAGTCGAAACTGCGGCAGATCCTATCACCTGAACTTTATTTGGATCATAGTTTTTGTCGTTGCCAAATAGACGAATAGATTTTCCACCACCCAATCCACCCAACAATCTAACCGTTAATTCATTTGCAGTAATTGTGACATCTCCGCCATCATGACCTTCTTCAATAATTGGAGTCAACTGGCCTTTCAATGCGCTATCGCTTGCAGTAATTTTCTGCACACTACCGCTACCACCACCCGCTGTGGCTACGATTCTAAATCTAGTGATTTTTCTAGGAATAGTCATTGTCCATTCTCCGAAGGGAAAATAGTCTGTATTCAGATTAGTATTTCTCAGAAGTTTTTCGTATCCACTATCTTCGCCCAGTTCAGTTCCTAGTCTAGTTTGTGCGTGCTGGACCTCAATTCTTGCATATGGTGTACGAACTTCTAACATAACACAATACGCGCCATCTTTCCGCGTCACATATTGTTTCCAGTTATCTTGTACTGCTGACCAATAATTTGGCGACCCTTCGCAATGTCTCCAAAAATCGTCTTCATTTATTGCCGGTAGTGCAGTTGTATATGATCCTACTACGGCAGAAGTACCATAGTAATCACTCCAATTTACTCTCCCTCTAAGTGCGGCCGTGGGTTCGTGAATTGGAATATTTTTGTTTTCGAATATATCCGGTACGTTTGCACCCTTACGATAATACTCCGAAATCGAGTGTTTTGCAGTGTTAGTTTGCGGCAAGAACTCGTTATAAATCTGTCCTAATGTAATTCTTCCGGATTTATTTAATGGCATGAATTTATACTCTTTTTTTATCGGGTTACACGAAGGCAGATATGTCGCCAGTCGAAGTGATGTTGCCATTGCTGGTAGTTGCCGAAATTGCACCTCTCACTTCTAAATTACCAGACATGATATCGCCCGCACGCCTTACAAATTTTGTACTGTCGTCACCGTCTAATAGTGGTTTCAATAGTGCATATAACGCATTAAGAGAACCGACAACATTGGTTGAAAATATCGCGGGGTCTAATGCTGCCATGTCTCCATTGAGCGCCTGAAAATAATTATGTTCTGTTGTAATCCTATTATCTGCATTTTCTATTAGTGCGGGCAGAGTGTTTTCCGTGGCAACATATAACAAATCTAAATTATCATCAATTATTCTAATATTTTCTCGAACGATATGTGTATTGGCATAGGTGTTGCGAGTGTCGATTATATAATTTCCAGACCCATTTGTTCCAACACTATTCATTAGAGCCGCAATTTCATCTTGCATGTTGTCAATAGTGTTGTCGTTTTTTCCAATTTCATCTGCATTGAGTCTTACTTGACTATCTAAAGCCTCAAGTGAATGTCTCACTTTCGCGGCCGCGTTACCGTCCCCATCGATATAATTATTTCCTATGTAGTTTGTTCCCGAAGTAAATATGAGATATCCATTATCATCTTCATCGCCGAGGGTAAATGCAGTTTTTCTCTGTCTGTCGTCAAGTCTTTTGGCCTCAATGTCTAATTTTGCAATAGCATCCGCGATAGTTGTTGCCGTCGTCATATATGTCGATGTAGAAAATGGCAGGAAACTACCTGTAACTTCTAGTCCTACCGCAGCTTGTGTGATATTCAACTCTGATTGTAGGGCGGCATCCGCAGCCACACGTTCAGTTTTTTCATTTGCAACAGAAGTGTCGATATATTCTACAAGAGTCGAATAAGATTTGTTTAAGGTTTTGACAATAGTGGTGTCTTTGATTGCAGGATTAATATCATCCATAATCCCAATATTATCTCGATTTGTGTCTGCGTGTGCATCAACTTCATTTATCGCATCTACAATAGTCGTGGCGCTGTCAGTATTGAGAAAACTTAAATTTCCTATATTTGCAGCGGCCGCTTCAGCATGAGCGATCATCGAGTTGGTTTTTATGCGCCATTCCTCAAAAGTATCCGTTTGGATAACTTCGACCAGACTTGGATATACTACAGCCATTTAAA
>PBZS01000089.1 GCA_002730235.1 Gammaproteobacteria bacterium
TCAGCCTGCTCCTAATTGTCGGTCTAAAGAGATCACCTCTCGAACTAGTCCTTATAATGACAATGACTAGTTACGCTGGGCATCTTGCCGGATACCTCTAGCGGTCATCTTCCTGGTCACACCCACGATTACCGAGTTGCTGATTCTCGATAAGTGGCTCTCACCCAACAACTGGATAGGACTCCATAGCATCAAAAATTATGATTGGAACGAAAATTAGTCCTCATAGAATGACTGCGACTGAGTTTTGTTATCAATTGTTTATTAGATAAAATCAGGCTAATTATCGTGATGTTCAGCTCAAATGATGTTGCCGCCCGGGTAAAGAACGTTGGGAATTACTTATTGTGCGGTCCAGCCACCATCCACCGGTAAGTTAGCGCCAGTGATCTGGGATGCTTCTTCAGTGCAAAGAAATCGAACCAATTCCCCGAGCTGGCTTGTTGTAACGAATCGTTTTGAAGGTTGCTTTTCAGTCAGCAATGCCCGACCACCTTCTTCTTCGCTAATGTTTAAATCGGACGCGCGCTGTTCTATTTGCGTTTCAATAAGCGGTGTGTGTGTCCACCCGGGGCAAATCGCATTACATGTGATGTTCAGCTCAGCAGTTTCAAGAGCTGTTGCCTTAGTGAGACCGACCAAACCATGCTTAGCTGCGACGTAAGCTGATTTTTTGACCGAGGCTACCAGCCCATGGACACTCGCCATGTTGATGATGCGTCCAAACTGCTGCTCTTTCATTGGGGGCAGGCATAACCTCGTTGTATGGAATGCGGCACTCAAATTTAACGCAACAATTTGATCCCATTTCTCAACGGGAAATTCTTCTAATGGAGCTGTGTACTGTATACCGGCGTTATTGACTAAAACACTTACGGGCCCTTCGGTGGCCAGGAGCTCACTAATCGCCTCCTCAATTGACGAGACGTTCGTGAGATCCGTGCCAATATAGATTGGCTCCAATACACTTATCGCTCCAATTTCAGAAAGCACTGAATCGATTATATCCGGCGCTCCGAACCCATTCAGAATTATGCGGTACCCAGCTCCTGCGAGTGAGCGCGCAATTCCAACACCAATGCCACTCGTGCTGCCGGTCACTAAAGCTAGTTTTACCACTCATTGCCCCTGTCTGACGCTCCAAATAAGCAAATGCTTAGGTGAAACGCATAATGAATTGAATACAAGAACTAGGTGCGAAGTGCGCCGGTTTCAGATTCATGAATACGTCGCTCAAATTCTCTTAAACGCTTGTAAACACTTAATAATTCGATGATTGTAGGCCAAGCCTTCAATAAATACTGCATGGAACCTTCTACACGACCAAATGCTCTAATTATTTGCTGCATAACACCTAGGGTCACGACACCCGTCACGATCGCAGGAGCTAGCAATACGTACGCGCTCAGGACATTGGCTTGCAGATATGCAATTCGCCCAACATTGAAGTACAAGTAGCGAAGATAACTTAGATAGTGAATGCTCCTCACGTTCTCGAAAAGCTCCCCGATTGTTTTCGGTCTCACCGTCTCGTCATCTTCGGCGATCACCAATATTTTTCGGTAGGCAGCTTCCTTTTTCTGGAGATCGTATTCAATACCGACCAGTCGGAGTAGCCACCCCAACCCGACTAAAAATAATGTACCACCGATACTCCAGACCAATGCGCCCGTAAGTAGGCCGTATTCCCAGTCACCAAAAAAGAAAATAGGGATGCCCACGGACAAGCCAAACAGTATCGGTATAAATTGAATCAAAATCATAACCGCTTCTATAAGACTGGTACCCAGCTGTTCCATGATGCGCGAAAATTTTATCGTATCTTCCTGGACACGCTGGGCAGCACCCTCGATCGCTCTCGCCTTATCGTAGACTGCGTGATACCACTCCACCATCGATGCGCGCCATCGAAACAAATAATGCGAAGTAAAGTAGCTAACCACAACGGCAATTGCCACATAAATGCCCGCGAGATAGATGAAACTAAATAAACTTGCCCAATATTCCTCGATCGTTATGGCGTTCGGCGTTGCGAGCGCCTTTTGAATCATGTCATAAAATTCGCCAAACCAATTGTTAATTTCGACATCAATTTTTACTTGTACCCAAAGGGACAATAATATAATCGCCGAACCAAACCACGCCCACAACATCCACTTACGATCAGAGAAGAATCTGAACATCTTTACTTCCTGCCTTCTTCAGATAAACCTAGCTACGTTCAAGTGTATTCCGGATCGATGAAACAGTACGCTTTTTTTTGCTATGCCCTATGTTCTTGACCCAATGTTTGCAAAACTATGGAGCCGAATATAGAAGGATCCAAGATTGCAAGCATTCGAACTCTTCGATGATGTTCCACACACTGAGCATGCTGTCACGCTGTTCAATCAGGATTTTCGTCATGCGGGCCAGACCGATGATCTCACCATATTCCAAGCAGAATATGCATTAAAAGCCCCGGATCTAGAGTGTTTACATTGTCTGTTAGCTGATCAGTTGCTTGGAGAGGATGACGAAACTCCATGGCTAAGTGCTCCGGTGATGGCTGCGTATGTCTCCCTTGTTGAGCGAGAGGATGGTGTGCCTGTAAGATTAGACGATGCCCTTTGTATTCTCGAAAACCGCCAGCGGCTGTATTTGGTGCGCATGATAATGCGACAACCAACGCTTGAACCATGGAGCGAAGACGCCGATTTGAGTATTACCGTGTATCGCGCAGAATCACAAGATGGCGTGCATCAGGGATTCTATGACCAGGTTGCAAACGAGGCGCATGATGCTATGGCAGCGTGTCTTTACTGGCACGGACAGATGGATATCGAAGATGATGCGATACGCGAGAATCATCAAATCGCGGTTGAGGCTCTGCAAACAGTCGTGCGAGATTTAATTGAAGAATTTAATCAGCAGATGCCGGAAGGACTGGTCGCAAATCTTGAAAAGGCTGGTATGTTTGATGATGATTTCGAGGAAGAGTTAGAAGAAACCGAGGACGATGGCAGTGATAATTCATCAGATTCAGGAACACCCATTATTCATTGAGTATGATTTTGATTGACGAGATTGCATCCATATCAAGACAATGGAATCAAACGCTTACCTCTCTTTTTAAAGGGGATCCGGGACGAGCATCACGTTTTGTCGCCGAGGGGGCTGGGTTACGACTCGATTATTCTAAGCATTGGCTCGATTCTGCGGCTCTTACGAGGCTATTTGAACTATTGTGCACCTGCGATTTCTTCGAGAAGCGTGCGTCGATGTTCGCCGGTAATCGTATAAATACTACTGAAAACCGGGCAGTACTGCATGTTGCTTTGCGTGGTGATTCGACCGATAACTTCATAATTGACGGTTCGTTAGTCATGCCATCGGTTATTCAAGCGCGTGAACAAAGCTATGTCTTTGCTGAAGACATTCGAGAAGGGATAGTCGTTGGAGCAACAGGTAGACCCTTCACAGATGTTGTAAATATTGGGATTGGAGGCTCGGATTTAGGACCTTTGATGGTCTCAGAAGCCCTCAAGCCGATGATTGATGGTCCGAGACCGCACTACGTATCCAATTTGGATGGTGCTCACTTGCATGATGTACTAGCGTCCCTCGATCCACAGACTACTTTGATCTTAATTGCATCAAAGACATTCACAACACAAGAAACGATGCACAACGCTCATAAAGCTAAACAATGGATCTCGAGCGAATTAGGGGAAACCGCTGTTACTGAGCATTTTGCTGCTTTGTCAACTAATGAGGGAGCCGTGCGAGCTTTCGGTATTTCAGATACACGGATATTCGGATTCTGGGATTGGGTTGGTGGTCGTTACTCCGTCTGGTCCACGATAGGGCTATCACTCGTGATCGCAATGGGATCTAAGATCTTTGACCGCTTCCTCTCTGGTGCAAGAGAGATGGACCGGCATTTCCAGAACACACCTGCTGATCACAATATCCCGATCTTAATGGCGCTGATTGGGATTTGGTATCGTAATGGATTTGGCTTGGACACGCAGGCAGTCCTGCCATACGAACAACGTCTCCACCGTTTTTCCGCGTATTTACAACAAATGGAAATGGAGTCCAATGGTAAGCGTATAGATCAGAATGGAAAACCTTTGGAATATCACACTTGCCCCGTGATTTGGGGTGAGCCCGGTACTAATGGTCAGCATGCGTTCTTCCAAATGCTCCATCAAGGCACCATGGTCTGTCCGATTGATTTTATTTTGACTGCAAATTCGATCGATACAGACCATGAGTCACACTCTCTCTTGAACGCGAATTGCTTGGCGCAGGCTGAAGCTTTGGCATTTGGAAAATCGACAGATGAGGTTTACCAAGACATGCTCGCTGATGGATTTTCTGATTCAGAAGCGACACGACTCGGATCTCATCGTACATTTCCTGGTAACAGACCCAGCTCACTGATCATGATGGATGCGCTGACTCCAGAGAGTTTGGGGGCTTTGATTGCGGCCTATGAGCACAAGGTTTTTACTCAGGGAATTCTGTGGAATATCAATTCCTATGATCAATGGGGTGTGGAATTAGGGAAAGCGCAATGCAAGGCTTTAAGGCCAAGCTTTGATTCGGGAAACGCATCTCAATTTTCAACGTCTACTCAGGAGTCCCTTAAATGGCTGTTAGAAAAAAAATATTAACAGTCGACGAGGTTGGTCGGATTATTGAAATGGCCTGGGAGGATAGGACCCCATTTGAGGCAATCGAGTCGTCATTTGGACTCGAAGAAGCACAAGTGATCAAACTCATGCGGCGAGAAATGAAACGATCAAGTTTTAAAATATGGAGGGCTCGTGTCTCCGGACGTAAAACAAAACATGTCGCAAAGCGGGGGTTTGTATTCGGACGGCACGTGTGCCCAACGCAACGAAACAGATAAAATTAAAGGTTATAAGCACGTTATTACTTATTCTTTTGAGGTCCATGAAAAACCGATTAGTCTATGCCTTTTTGTTTAGGAAAAATTCAATGAACCCTTGGAAAATAGTAGTTGGACTTTGTGCACTCGTGATCACGGGTTTCACGAATGCAGCTTCGATTGCACCGGTTATTGATAGCTTTAAATTGACTGATCTATTGGAAGAAGAGAGCGTTACAGTTCTTGAGATTCGCAGTAATGAGAAGGCTTATTTAGACCACCATATTCCAGGATCTGTATACATACCTTACGCAGAATTTCGCGGCCCAGATAGTAATCCGGGAAAGCTCCCTGATCTGACGAGGCTCGCAAAATCGCTTGGAACTCGTGGAATCAATGCTGGCAGTTCAATTGTCATCGTTCATGACGGTGTTACTACTACTGACTTCGGTGCCGCAGCTCGAGTGTACTGGACGCTCAAAAGTGTTGGTTTTGAATCATTGGCTATTTTGAACGGGGGATTCCGGGCCTATCAGAAAGATGGCTTCGAGATTGCATCCGACAAGACAGCCGTTGATGAAACAACACCAGTTATTAAGTTCGATCCAACTTGGTACGCAGATACAGCTGAGGTCGAGAGACAGGTGACAGGGCAGGGAGGCTCGCGGTTGCTGGACGCGCGGCAAGATGAATTCTACGCGGGCGAAGCATGGCATGATTCAGCAGCAAGGCCCGGTATTCTTCCTGGCGCTGATCAGTTCTCGTATGAGTCATTTTTTGACAAAAATACTCCTATTCTGAAGCATGCTGACGAAGTGCAAACTATTGTTGCTGCGAATCAACTTAACCAGGCTGGGACTATTTCATATTGCAACACCGGTCACTGGGCAGCCACAAATTGGTTCGTGCTGAGTGAGGTGGCTAAGGTTCAAAATGTAAAGCTTTACGCGGAATCGATGGTTGAGTGGTCAGCTCTTAATAAACCAATGGAAAATGTGCCGACGTCGGTGCAATTTGCTATCTTAAAAACAAAAAAATGGTTTAATAATTTGGTGAACTAACGTTTGAGTAAAAGAATACTGGTTCTCATTATGCTCCTGTTAACGCTCGCTGTGATAGCTGGCGTTCGTTTCTCTTTACTGCTTGGCCTCGGTCTTCTCATTGGATTTACCTTAGAACGTTATGGATTCGGTTTTGCTGGGCCTTGGAGACGTTTAATTCGAGACCGAGACGCACAAGGTATGATCGCCCAACTCGTGGCCATAGGATTGACTGCCTTGGCGATACAGCCGTTGATCGCGTATGCGCCAGGATCACTGATAGGAGCCATAGCTCCCGTTTCACTAACTATGATCATAGCCGCAGCCGTGTTCGGATTGTCGATGCAAATGATTCTCGGGTGTGGTTCGGGAACGCTCGTTAACGCCGGGTCTGGCAATATCATTGGGTTAGTCGCTCTTCCATTATTCTGCATCGGAAGTTTCCTTGGATCTCTACTAGTTCCGTTTGCCATTCAATCAACGCCCCACATTCCAGTGAGTCTCACCTCGCTACTAGGCGTTGAGCAGAGTGTGGCTGTTACGCTAGCCGGCTTGCTCATCGTTGGATTGATCGCTCGTGGCTTTAGTCAAGGTCCGATTTGGAATAGAAGATTTTTGACAGCGGCGGTAATCCTGGCAGCGCTCGCTACGCTACACGTGCTTATTGCTGGCCAGCCCTGGGGTGTTGTCTATGGTCTTGGACTTTGGGCGGCAAAAGCTGCGCAGGGAGTTGGCTGGGACCCAAGTACGGCGCAATTCTGGATCCATCCAATCAATGCATCAGCACTGAAGGCATCAATACTGACCGATACAACTTCGCTGACAAGTATCGGTCTCGTGATAGGAGCTGCCTTGGCGGCGTGGGTAGATTCCGTTCACAGACCATTTAAGCAGCCGGTTGCTGTTTGGTATTACCTTGTTGCGGCTCTATTCGGCCTGCTGCTGGGAGTCTCTTCACGACTTGCTTTTGGGTGTAACGTTGGTGGTCTTTTCAGTGGTATCGCATCAGGATCGATGCATGGCTGGGTGTGGCTTATTGCGGGTTTCATCGGAAGTATCGCTGGCGTTCACCTGAGAGATAAGATCTGGTCGCTTGCCAATCGAGAAATCAAATGACTAACCGCGCCGGCATTATTACCGCGGTAACCACAGTCGTTTTAATCGTCCTTCTTGACTGGTCATTAGGCACGCCTCCTGATCCCTATCGAGCGCCTGATCCGATGGCATTAGGGTCAACCTCTGGAGCATCAGGAGCCATTTGCTCGCTCGCGCCTGGGGCTGAAAAATGACACAACAAACCGTCATTGAGACCAAATTTGGTTACATCGAATTGTTATTTGATATAACCGATCTGTTGAGCGTGACCCGAGTAAATTCGAGAAAATCGAGCGATACTATCGATTCATCCATCGTCGATCCTGTTATTGATTGCATCGCAGGCAAACGCGATGGAAGTGGAATTCCAGTCCGATTGATAGGCTCAATGTTCCAAATTAAAGTATGGAATATCATTCGCTCACTGCAGAGCGGAGAGGTAATAAGCTACTCAGAGCTCGCAAGACGGGCAGGAAACGTACGCGCAACGCGGGCTGTTGCTGCAGCGTGTGGAAAAAATCCCTGTCCAATCATTATCCCATGCCATCGAGTTACTCGCCGGGATAGTGGTCTAGGTGGATTTTTTTGGGGTATTGATGTTAAGCGCGAATTATTAACCCGTGAGGGGCTCAAAACCAGCTCGGACGGCCAAAACATTCAACCAGACTTATACAGTCGATTTTAGTGAATCATTAAACCGCCAGCAATAAAGCGCAAAATAGGAACGATAGGGCGCAGCATTTTCGATTATTTGATTCCGATCCAGCTTGGCATCAACCGCTAGTTCTGTACTGATCCGCTTTAAAATAAGATCGTTATCTGCCCACTGGTCAGGGCTCCGAAGTACGAATAATTCCCACATCGAAACCGTCCATGGACCTAGCCCGTAAACTGCTAGCATCGCTTCATTTCGAGCGTTCTGAGGGATTTCATTAAGGTGATCAATCCAGCATTCTCCGAGATTAAAGACTGTCGCTAACGTTCGTTTTTTAGTCGCTGATAATCCTGTGTCTGGTGTTTCGATATCCGACAGCGCCTTGATTAGTTCTGACCGCTCAACGAACCGAACCTTCAAACGA
>PBZS01000090.1 GCA_002730235.1 Gammaproteobacteria bacterium
ATAGTTCGATATATTTATCTGTCTGGTTGCCTGTTTTTCTGTCTAAAATTTTAGCCGACTGGAGGGAGGTAGCACACCCCCGACGACAAAAAAGGTGCGTCCTTGAAGCCCCAAATGTCCGCATGATTTACAACCCCTCAACACTAATTCCCGAGCAATACCGCAACCGGTCATCGCCAAGCCCTTGGCCATTCAGGCGAGAGTGCGCGCACACTCACCGCCTCGAGTACCGTGCCCCCAGCTCTATACAACCCGATGTGTCGCGTATTTTCATGCTATAGACGGTCCACATAGATGGATGCTTATCCACAGACATACGGGCCTAATGCATGGTTCTTTCTCATCAAAATGCGGTCTACAATCAACTAGGAAGTTCCTCAAGTGGGTCATTAAGCTCTCGAAAAAACACAGACATCAAACTTTTACTGTCGCATTGCATACAGGCGACTCTTTAATCTGCCCAAAATTTATTATTTAATGGATTGGGTTCTTTTTATTGACCCGGCTGATTTGACAGACCCAGTAGTAAGCCTAATACTCCAAGAGTCAGCGTGTTGTTAATAATTTATGATGTGTGAAAAATCGGTCTGATTCGCCGCACACGCACAATCTCTTAAGGAGGCCTCGTGGCATCGTCAAAAAACATACAAGCCCTTGATTTTACATTGCCTGGAAAGCTTGGGAAGCCTGATTTGATGCTGCCTTTTGATCCAAGATTAGACCAAAGAATTGCCGCGTGGCTGATGAAAATGAATGAACGTTACCCCGCTCAAATGCCCAGCGTGACGATCGATATGAACTATGATCAGGCGGTTGAGTTCATAGAATATATGCATGGGGCTATGATATCCACAAATGAAGAGTTGCATGCAAGCATGCCGGCTTTTAAGGGACTCGCGTCTCGCGAGTATTCAATTGAAGGCGATAGCGGACATCAAATTAAGTTGTTTCTTGATGAACCAAAGGCGACCCATACACCTTTGCCTTGTGTTATTCACTTGCATGGTGGCGGGATGACATTTGATACCGCTGAAAGTTCTGCAAATATTAGGTGGCGAAAGTCATTGGCCGAACAAGGTCTTTTGGTTATCGGTGTAGAATTCAGAAATGAAGCGCTATCTCCGGGGCACCACCCTTTTCCTTCTGGCTTAAACGATTGCGTGGCGGCAGTGCGCTGGACTCACGATAATCGTGACAAATTGGGTATTTCTTCCCTCGTTGTCATAGGCGAGTCTGGGGGTGGTAATCTGGCGGTTGCCACGGGTATCAAGGCCAACAAAGAAGGATGGGTTGATGTTATCGATGGTATTTATGCGATGGCACCGATGTTATTTGGTTTTTATGGTGCGCCACCGCCCGAGCTCATGTCCTGGCGAGAAAATCTTGATCTTATGGGCTCTTATGCAGCGGTAAGAGCCTTTAGAATGGTGTATGACCCAAGTGGCGCTCACGAGGATAATCCTCTGGCATATCCTTTTTGTGCGACGACAGATCTGCTGAAAGGCCTTCCTCCGCATATTTTTCATAACTACGAATTAGACTTAATTCGTGATGAGGGCGTTGTTTTTGCTCAGCGACTGAGGGCGGCGGGCGTTGCGGCGACGTCCAAAATCATTAATGGTGCTCATCATGTACCTGAGCTGGCCATGCCTGATGCGGTCCCTGAAATAACCCGAGACACGCTCGCGTCTATTGCGGCCTTTGCCAAAGGCTTGGCAGATAAATAGCGATCCATTTAAACCTTCCCAGTGGCCTGTAAATCTTGCTCGAATCTGCGCCCAGCAAAAATAAAAATCGGGACCGCTAATAGTGACGTCAGGGTGTAAATAATCAGGGTGATTGAATAAGGTTCATTGACTCCGGCCCTTGCAAAAAAATCAATCATCAACCCTGCCGTTGTTGCACCTAATGCGGCGCCAAAGATTTGTATCATGAACACAGCAAACCCTACCACCATTCCTCTCTTTCTCGGTGAAACTAAAACTTGAATAGTTCCAAAAGCTGGCCCATAAAAACATCCTATTTGAAAATATAGCGCAAAAATACCTACCCAAAACCAAAGATTACTCGGATCAATCACTCGGCATGTAATTATGAGTGGCGCAAGCATCAACATAACAAACGCTAAAAAGTATGGGCGTCCAATTCCGGTTAAACGCAAGAATAGATCGCCGCCAATCCCCCCTACTAAATTCCCTGAAATTCCCGCTGAAATCGCTATCCATGCTGTCATTTGCGCAATGCCATTTCTGTCGAACCCTCTCTCTTGAACAAGCCATAGTTGATCAAACGTTGAAGCTCCCAATGCCAAAGCAAATACAGTTGATCCCATGATCGTGGCCATCAACGACGGCGACTCAGTCAAAAGATGACGTAACTCAATGATGATTTTACCCACAGATAAATCTTCAAAAACTCCTTTCGCTGGATCGACCGGTTGTTTTCTAGGCGTTTCTTTTAAAAATAGCATGCACACGGCGAGCAAAACACCTAGTCCGCCCAGAATATAAAAACAGCCTCTCCAACCCACTAAGGGCTCAAGTTGAGCGACGATCAACAAACTTAAGCCCAAACCAATGGAAACACCCATTCCATAAATTCCGACCACTAACCCATGCCAACGTGCGGGAAATCGATCTCCTAGCAATGAAAGCGAAGCCGGTGTAAGAGTAGATTCACCCACTCCGATAAACATTCGAGGCAGAGCTAGACTAAAAAAGCCTTTTGCGGCACCCGATATGATCGTTAATAGACTCCAAAGGCCAAGACCTAGTGCAATAAGACGCGTCCGATTGACACGGTCGGCGATCACACCCATAAAAAGGCCCATTACGGCATAAAAGAACATGAATACAAAACCCACCAACAAGCCAAATTCAAAATTAGACAGATTTAACTCAGGTTTAATCCAGTTTGACAAGCTCACCAACATCTGACGATCAATAAAATTAATGACGTTTAGCAGGGTCAGAAAGAACAGAAAAGCCAAATCATCTGCCCCCACTGCACCGTCCTCTTGGCGAGTCGAGTTCATTATTGTCACCTTTACAAAACTTATTTTAGGGTACCCGGCAATGACTATATATTTTTACAGTGGACTATAATTATAGGGCTCACTTGCCAGCTTTTTTATCCGCGTCGCGTCAATTTTCGCTAGACATAAGCCAAAACTTTTAATATACAATATAAAAATTATGGATTTGCTTGCCGCACGAGGCCATCAAAAGGCCGAATAATAAGATACCTCTTTCCTTGACATTATGCAGAGAAATCGCTCATGCCTGTACAGTATCCCAAGCGTACACTGACAAAAGTAGCAAATAGAGAAAAACTGGTGGTTGCTGCGGCACTTCTCTTTTCCCGAAATGGTTATCCAAATACCACTTTGAATCAAATTGCAATAGACGCCGACCTGCATGTGCAAACGCTTTATAAGCACTTTAGTAGCAAAGAAACGTTGGCCATCGCCGCGGCGGAAATTGTTGCCAGAGATCTGAGAGCCAGGTTGGATGAATGCTTTGCAACGCAGTCTACCTTCGAAATATGGCGCAAATGGATCGAATCGTCAGTTTCTTATCTCACTGATTTAGGGTTGGGAGAATACAAAAAGCAATCCCTACATTCATCGTCGTCGTCCCTGATAGACGACAATTATCTGCTGGCAATTTATGCCGGCTACGAAAATGTTTTGACCGAATATCTCAGTAAAGATTTTCAAATGAACCCCGCAACAGACCGACTGCCGCGACTCGTCGCTTGCATGTTGTGGGCCGGAAACGAAGCCGCGATGAAACGCTGTGCGGGACTAGACACACTGTGCGATGTGCTCGATATAGGTGAGCGCGTCGTTTCTGAAAGCGTCGTTACCATTGACGATATTGAGGGGATGTTTAATCACCTCATTAAATATCCACGCACTTGAAACGAGAGTAAGGACACCAACAAGATGACCACGATTCAATCCGCGCTGACACTCTATGGCAGTCCCCTGTCACAGCCAGTAAGAGCCGTTATTTGGTTGCTGCTTCTCAAAAAAATACCTTTTGAGCTGATCCTGATGAACCCGGGCTCTAAAGGAGAGATCGGCACGCGAAACCCCAATTTTTTAAAAAAGAATCCGAACGGGACGATTCCTTTTTTAGAGGATAATGCAAATGACGTGGCCATGGCGGAAGCCCATGCGATTTTAGTTTATCTCTGTCGCAAAAATGCGTGGTTTGACCTCTATCCATCGGAGCCAGCTAAATACACCAAAATTGACTGGTACCTGCATGCTCACCACCGCGGCATAAGAGAAGCGTCTTTGGCATTTTTCGCCCCAAATGTTCGTAAAGATCTTGTATTTTCCGAGACCTTTTTGGATAACGCTAAAAAAATGTTTAGGCGCTCACTGCAATCTCTGGAGCAAGGTTGGCTCGACCAATCACGTTTTATCGCTGGTGATAGCCGCTCTATATGTGATTTAGCGGCTTATGTGGAAATTGGACAGCTGAGGCCTCAATTTACTAACCTCTTTGATTTTGAACCCTTTCCCAATGTCAAACGGTGGCTCGATGATATGGCGGCTACCGATAGCCATGATGAAGCCCACACGTCACTCACTGTTCTTGGCGACATTAGCGTTAAAGCACCTGGCATCAACACCATCAAAGAAGCCAACAAACGGGGTTATCGTGCCGTCATGAAACTGCAATCATGCTACCGGTGATAAGTCGGACATATCAACCTGCTAGGTTCGAGCATAAGTAGGTATTATCAATCTATATCCAATTACTAATAGACTTGAAGATACATTTCATTTCCTATGTGCGTCATAATCGTCGGTGTGAGGCTTACATTAATGTATTGGCGTAAGAGAAAACCCCCACGTCAAAAATTCTGTCTCGCAGATTAGGCATGTATGTTTTTAGATAATTTCGTTTCCTTACTGGTGCGCGATAATGATCTCAACCCACTCAAAAGAACACGCTAAACCCGCTGATCGACAGGATCTCCGTAAAAGATTTATCAAACGATTCGCGAGTGATCCAGACGTCATACAAAATAGTGCCGATATTGCGCAACTCGAGTTAATCGACACTGATCAACGTTTTCCTTGCCATTCTCCCAGTGAGGCACTGGCCCTTGCCAGCGATGCGTTTCCAAAGGACGTTGCGATTAGCTACTTACCGACCGGCAGCGCAACTGACAAGCCCATACATTGGAGTTACCGAGAATATCAGCAAGAGGTGAATCGTGCTGCAAATTTGTTTCATTCTCTGGGATTAAAATCAGATCAATCGGTTGTCCTAATGTTACCCAATGTTCCGCAGTGTCTCTTCGGCCTTTGGGGAGCACAAATAGCGGGTATTGCGGCCCCCATAAATCCATATCTAGAGGTCGAGCACATTGCCAGCATTGCGCAATCAGCAAATGCCAAGATTTTAGTGACGCTAGCGCCAGAGGAACCAGGTGGAGCGGCTTTATATGAGAAGGCCGTGAAGACCCAAGCGATCACAACACAAATAGAACATATAATAGTCGTGGGTCATAGCCGTCAAGAAAACTGCCTAATGTGGGACCAAGAGACCAAAAAACAACCCGCTGACACACTGATCTTTAAGCGCTCCATATCTGGCCTCGAAATCGCCTCTTATTTCCACACAGGCGGCACCACAGGCGCACCCAAACTTGCACAGCATACGCATCGAAAACAGATCATCAATGTCTGTCAGATGCAGTTAACCGGCCCCCGCGGCAATGGTAATAACGAATATGTAGACCGCGACGTCATTCTCTGCACACTTCCACTGTTTCATGTCAATGCCGCATTCGTCACGAGCCTAAACGCGATTTTAGGAGCGGGTCACGTCATTATTGCAGGACCTAATGGCTTCCGTAATCAACAACTCATTCACGACTTTTGGCGTCTTATTGAACAATATAAGGTTACATTCTTCGCCGCTGTACCAACGATTTACGCAACCTTACTTGAGCAGCCAATCGGCGACGTCGACACCTCGAGTCTGCTGAACTGCGGCTGTGGAGCGGCTCCCATGCCGGTCAGTCTTCTGGATCGATTTGCTCAAACGACGGGTGCCGATATTATGGAGGGATACGGTATGACTGAAACGATTGCGGCTGCAACCACTCATTATTTTTTTGGCGATCGCAAAATTGGCTCCGTTGGACTGCGCCTCCCTTATCAAAATATTAAAATTGCCAAGGTTGATGACACAGGTCAAATCACGAGCGATTGCGCATTAAACGAAGTCGGAATAATTTTTCACAATGGGGCCAGTACGTTCCCAGGCTACAAACAAGTAGAAGCCAATATAGGTGCTTGGAGCGACGGTGAATGGTTCAATAGTGGCGACATGGGTCGTATTGATAAAGACGGTTATTTATGGCTTGTCGGACGCTCCAAAGATCTCATTATTCGCGGTGGCCATAATATTGACCCACTCATTACAGAAGATGCGTTAGCTAGCCATCCTGCTGTCGAGATTGCCGCTGCGGTCGGTCGGCCGGATACACATGCCGGAGAAGTACCGGTTGCCTATGTCCAATTGCTCGATGGGGCCTCCGTTACCGAAGAAGCGTTAAAGAACTTCGCGCGCGAACACGTCAGCGAACGGGCTGCTGCCCCCGTGGAGGTCATTATCTGTGATGCTCTGCCGGTGACAGCCGTGGGCAAAATATTCAAGCCTACCTTGAGGAAAAAGGCGATAGCCAGCGCATTTAACAACGCTTTGCTCGCTCACTGTCCAGATATAAAATTCGCGATCAATGTGGTTGATGACAAACGTTTAGGTACTAGGGTGACATTACGGTGTTTGAATCATACGCCTAGTGAGGATTTGCACCTCAACGTTAATCAGGCTCTGCAGGACTTTGCTCAGAGTTGGGAGTTACAATAAACGCACAAATAAAATAGTGCAGTTGGGCAGAGGAGCTCACAGAAATGACGGAATTCAAAGAGCAAGGTGGCCCCTCCACGATGGACCCCCCAGCTTATCGGCGCTGGATAGCCTCTCAAGTTTTGACACAATGGGTCAGTCACGCTGGTACTCACCGCCGACGAGTCCAATACGAGAACAAGAGAGTGCGTCGCAACCTGCCTCACCGTGTTGAGTATTTTCATTTCGTTGAGGACCCTTACAGTGCCCTGACCGCTCAAGTGCTATCCACATTTGCTGCCCGTTATGATATCAAATTGATATCCTACCTAGTGAGTGAGCCGCCCGGCGACAATGCGCCAGAATTTGAACGACTGATGAAACTAGCTCGTTATGATGCATACATGATCGCGGACGAATACGGTCTTTTTTTTAGAGAGCGCAAAGAAGCGCTGGATCAAGATCTTGTGGGTATCGTGAATGCAATACTGGCCGCGCAAGACAGTCGCAATTTTGTTGACTGCGTTGCAGAGATCAGCCTTGCAATGTGGACAGATGACAAAGCCAAGTTAATAGCGTTCAGCGAAAATTTAGGTTCTGCATCGCACGAAGAGACACGGCAAAAAATCTCCTTAGGTGACACCAGACGGGCCGAGCTAAAACACTACTCCGGCGCGATGTTTTACTATGCGGGCGAGTGGTACTGGGGTGTCGATAGACTCTATCACCTTGAAAAACGTTTATCCTCTCTCGGCGCTGACAAAAAGCCTGATACGGGACTCATAGCGCCCAGGCCGGAAATCGTAACGGGCCCACTGAAGGACTCGGAAACCCTCACCTTAGAAATATTCTTGACACTTCGAAGCCCTTATAGCGCCATTGTATTCGACCGTGCAGTTTCTCTAGCCAAAGCGACAGGCGTTAAATTGTCGGTGCGTGTTGTTCTTCCTATGGTCATGAGAGGCGTTCCTACTACTACCATTAAAGGCCAATATATTTTCTGGGACACAGGCCGAGAGGCACGAGTGGCCGGAGTACCGTTCGGCAAGATATATGATCCCGTTGGTGAGCCAGTAAGGCATTGTTGTTCATTGATTCCTTGGGCTGAAACTCAAGGAAAGCACATAGACCTCATACAAGCTTTTTACCAATGCGCATTTGTAAAAGGTATTAATACTAATAACAATCGAGGCATGCGAAAGGTCATCGAAATAGCGGGGTTGAGTTGGCAACAGGCCAAACAGAGAATCGGTGATCCAGAGGGCGCAAAGATGCTCGAAAAAAATCGTTTAGTGCTCCTCAACGCGGGTATTTGGGGCACACCCAGTTTCCGCTTACTGAATTCTTGTGGAGCGCAAATTCTCGCACTGTGGGGACAAGATCGTTTGTGGCGTGTTGCTGACGAGATTCAACAACAACTGGCAAAAAGCGACCCATAGCCACAATACAGTCAATGGTATGAGTACACCGTCTCACAACCACCAAAACAGCTGATGTCAAAATAACAGAAGGAAGAACACTGTGGATTTAAAGATTTCTGGGAAAAAAGCATTGATGGCCGGAGGCAGCGCCGGTATGGGGCGCGCAACAGCGGAGCGTCTCGCTGAAGCTGGCGTTGAGTTGTATATTTCCGCTCGTCGCGAAGAAAGACTCCTTCATGCAGCGAGAGAAATTACCGCCAAATACGGAAATACTGTCACTCCAATTGTCGCTGATTCGTCCACTGATGACGGCAGAAAAACACTATTCGCAGCATGTCCCGACCCCGACATCTTAGCCGTTACGATCAAACCGCCCGACCCCAATGGAGACTTTCTGGCCGTCACCCCGGACATGTGGAGGGAGTCCATCGAAACAGCACTCCTAGGGCCAATCGAAATCATGCGTCACTATATTCCTGAGATGAAAGCGAAGGGGTGGGGGAGAATTTTAAACATAGCCACGTTCTCTGCCAAAAACCCTATGATCTGGCGTTTAATGTCGGGCCCTGCTAGATCAGCGTTAATTAATTACACCGCCAGCGTCTCTCGGGAGATTGCTCCGTACGGCGTAAACATTAACAATATATTACCGGGAATGTTTGCGACAGAGGGCTCTGAGGAAAATATTGCCCCCTATGCTGAAGCATTTGGCCTACCATTGGACCCAGATGTTATTGCTGAACATTTTCAGCAACATAACAAAATCCCCGCTGGTTTCGCCGCAAATGCTGATGATATGGCTCCGATGGCCGCGCTTTTATGTAGCCCATTATCGCGATATATCGTTGGTCAAAATATTGTTATTGATGGTGGTCAGCATCATTCGATATTCTAACAAACAAAGCGCAATGTTCTACTTGAGCACCCATATAAAGATAACGCCAACTATGATACAAACGTTGCACTCACCTGACCCAAATTCTCTATCGTCACCTGCACCTCAGAGTCGCGATTAATTTCAATTAATTTTGTCGGCGACCCTGGGATGACAATAGACCCGCGTTTTAAACCCTTCCCACTGCTAGCCAGAGAATTTATCAACCAACGCAAAGATTCCAAAGGCCCGCCCATGATGGCGCTCGCTGGCGATGATGTAATTAATTTTTTATCCTGATAGACAGAAAAAATTTCATGCTTAAAGTTCAGTGTGTGTGGGGATACTTTTTTATGGCCCACTATGAGACCGGCATGAATACCTCCTGAACAAATGAGCTCCTGAAGGCTTGGAGGATGATGCCAGAACTGATAGTTATGAAGTTCAATCCCAGGACTGACATAGTCAATCGCGTCAATTAACGCTTGATCAGAAAAGTCCGAGCCGAAAACGTCGCAACCTATGGAAAAAACCATTTCTGGTTCAATGGCACAATTAGCGTAGGATCGCCAGTCGATTTGGGCACCTCCATCTTGAACATGGGGAGCGAATAGCCGCCCTAAAATTGGCTCAGAAATGCCAAATTGGGCACGAATGGCCTCACTTGTGCAACCCACTTTATATCCGAGAATGCGCTCCCCTGCTGCTATTCTTTTTTGCGATACAAGATCTTGAATTTTATAGGACTCAAAGGTAGACAAAGAGTCCATAGAGATGCCCTTATCTCGCCACATATTCGAATAAAAAGCATCAAAAAAACCGTCCGCTATCACCGCCAAATTTGGCATATTCAAATAATCCTTGGGATCGTTTCTATCGAGTAACAGGCCCAGAAGTACTGCCACACCGCACTCTTTGCATGTTTAGGAAACTTTTAACGAAAACACTTTGCCGCTATCGAAAATAGCTGATCAAGTAGGGGCGATCTTATACCACGGTGTCTCAATGCCATGATTTCAACGCTGACTTTTTTCGAGACAACATCAAGCTTTATGGCTTTCCCTTTGGCTACCTCTACAGCCATTGCAACCTCTGGTATATGGCATAGGCAGTCTGAATTAATGACTAGTTCTTTGCCCATATGCAGCGAATCAATAGAAACCACTTTTAACTTATTTTTCGCCAAGCCCGGACGCTCTGCCAGATGGGGGTAATGGGGCGTGATGACCGGAGCTTTGGTGTTGTGCATCCACGGGTAGGCCTCCAAGTCTTTCACTGTTATTTGACGTTCAAGTTTCCCCAATGGGTGGTCAAAAGAACAAAAAACGCTGAAGTGAGTGCGGGTCATCAATTTACTGATAAATGACGAGGGTATAGGGCCACCTGAAGGAATACTGACAAATGCTATGTCAACGATACCTTCCTCTAAATCGGAAAAAATCGTCTCGTAGTGAGCTTCATAAAACTCGACGATAATTTTTGAGCACTCTACATTGATCTGAGTAGTTAATGCACCCACAAAATCGCTAGGCCGAATATCACAAAGCCCAATTCTAATCTTTCCATCACTCACTTTTAGCTCCGCTTGAGCTAGACGTAAATGCTCCAGTGTTCGCTTCGCGTGAGGATAAAAGTCCTTGCCTCTTGTATTTAAGACCATTCCTCGACCTTGTCGATCAAAGAGCAAAACACCTAATTGGTTCTCAAGCCTTTTTATACTGCTACTTAAACCTGGTTGTGAAATATGTTGATCGTCGGCCGCAGCATGTGCGGTTCCAATTTCCACAAGCGCAACAAAGTGTTTTAACTGTCTAATGTCCATGCATTTATTGCCTCTTCATGAATTTCTTCTTTAGGCAAAAACCAAAGTTTTGATATTATCCCAATTGATGATGACCAAACACAGAGCTCTGATCAAGCAATATATGATTACAATAAGCAACTTGGCGGGTTACGAGGAAGAAAACCACCTTATGAAGTGGGGTACAGCAAAGTATCGCGACACTTATTCACTAAAAGCCCAGTACCGTCCGAAAGCAAAATACACTCGATAACACGGCTGACAGTATCGTTTGCAAGACAGCCTGCTAAACGACTACGTTAGATATTTAATTGGCTACTAGGTAGTCGCTGTCGAATTTATGCTCGTTCTTAGCTAAAGTAGCGCCTTCCTTTTAAGGATAGCGCTACTTTTCAATCATAACCTATTTAGTTAGAGTAAATCTGACACCTATGGTTCTGGGCCTCAACGTCATATGACGATCATCGAAGAAGGTTTGAGGCATAATGAAGTTATAGCCATCCTCGTCAAATGCATTTTCAACATACAAAACAGCAGACCAGTTGTCCGTCATATAACCCAAACTCAGATCAACTTTGGTGATGGAGTCGGTATAACCAAAATTTGGCGAATCGTTGCCAGTCCCTGCGACGAAAGGGAAGCCGTTCGGCATTCCATCAGTTTTTGAAAAATCCACTCGACTAACCAACTCATTACCGCCGTCTAAAGAATTGGTAAATTGTAAGTGACCTGATACCTGAAGATCAGGCGAACTTAGTGGAGAACCCAGAACGGCTCCAACCATTAAGGACTCCTCGGGTGTGATGGAAGTAATTTCCGCGTTCTGATGCGCAATCGCTAGCCCATACTCAAAGTAATCATTCGGTCGACCTATGATATCTAGTTCCACGCCAGTTGACTCTGCCTCTCCAGCATTAGAATAAAACGTCGCACTATCGCTGACTCGTTGCGCAAAGAGCTGGATATCTGACCAAACCATTTTATAAATCGCCAAATTGGCACTCATATTATCCCACTGCCCTTTCATGCCAACCTCGTAATTCCAAATCTCATCTGGTTTGGAAAATTCTTGGATTACAAGCGGGTCGGTCGCATCTAGATTACTGGTACCTTGCACACCACTCAAACCAATCGTAAAAGCCGCGCGATTGACGTCATTAGCCCGAAAGCCCTCTGACGCCGTAGCGTAATAATTAACACTATCACTGGCTTGCCAAGCTAAACTCATCTTGATGGTATTAGGTGTGACCTTCCCAGGCGCATACTCTCCCGCCACATAGGGCACTGGCGTGAATGAGCAAGACGAATCTTGCACACAAGGCAGAGTGGTTTGACCTTCTGGAGGAGGGGTGAAAACTATTGGCCCCAGAAAACTACCCGGTGACATAGACCCTCCAGCGGTTCGCATATTTTTAATTTCAATCTCAGAGGACCTAAAACCAAGCGTCGCCTTTAAAGTATCACTAAGGTTATACCCCAACTCAGCGAAGAACGCGGTCTCTGTCAGATTATCCGTCACCGGGCTTCCATAAATAAATGCATTATCAACGCCCATATAATCATTACTCAAACCACCGATAACACCGCCTCGCGCATCAACTTCATCTTGAGAGACATGCATAACCTGCCTTTCGAGAACTTCACGATCCTGATGGAATGCACCGACTACCCATTCCAATTTAGATTCAGAAGTGGATACCATGCGGACTTCTTGAACAAACGAAGTACTTTTATCTTCTCTAACCAGCCCCCAATCAACTGCTCCACCCACAATCGCACTCAAATCCGTCTCCTGCCAGGGATCAGTTTCAGAAAGATTAGTCGAGGAAGTTATCGTCGCGAAGTCAAGATCATAGGCCAACGTCATATTGATTTTATTAAGTTTGACCTCTACCTCCTCCTGCTTAAAGTTACTCCTGGTATTTCCTCCAAGAGCTGGATTTACAGTGCCGCCATCATCGGACTGGTTGTCCTGATAGAGATAGGTAAAATCTGCAGTGAAACGTTCATTGACCTGCCACCCGATTGCAGCCTTCAGCGCAATAGAGGAGTAATTATTTGAGGGATCCATACCAATCCCAGTGTTGTTTACCCAACCTGCTTCATCTGATATCGATGCAGAAATCCTGAATGCGGCGGAATCACTGATGGGGACGTTGTACATCGCCTTGTAGCGCTGTCGCATCTCACCACTTGTTGCCCCTATATCAGTCGCAAATTTATAGTCGATACCGCTTGGATCTGGTTTATTGGAAATAATTCGGACAGCACCAGCCAACGTACCTGCGCCAAAGAGTGTACCCTGAGGTCCCTTGAGCACCTCGACTCTTGCTGTATCGAACAAACCGAAGTCCATATTGACAGTACTTTTACCGTCTTGCATCGGCATTTCATCTAAATAGATGGCTACTGCCTTCTGAAGACCCTCTAGGTTTTGGCCTACAGCGATCCCGCGCATCACAAAGGTAGGATTTAAATTGCTAGAGGCCTCATTGTAAGTCAGGCCCGGCACAGCATCTGCAATGCCTCTAAATTGTGCAATTCCTTTAGCCTCAAGCATATCGCCGCCCAGAACAGAAATAGACATAGGAACATCACGCAACCGCTCCTCTCGCTTTGTTGCTGTAACGATGACCTCATCAATGTCATCGAAAGTTTGTGTAACGCCAGTTAATGG
>PBZS01000091.1 GCA_002730235.1 Gammaproteobacteria bacterium
ACCTCTTCACCTCTTCACCTCTTCACCTCTTCACCTCTTCACCTCTTCACCTCTTCACCTCTTCACCTCTTCACCTCTTGAGCTCTTCTATGTCCTGCTCGATTGGAATCTAGAATTTCTTGCCTAGCATGTTGGCCTGGGTTACGTTTCTCAGTTCAATGAGGATCTCGTTATTACAGGAATCGAAACTGGCGGGTTCTGGAACTGTAATATACAAAGGATGATCTCACTTATTTCAGGAGGTTAATTTGATCACAGCAATTCTCAAATTTGACATAAGCAATACGTTCGCTCAGTGGGAACAAGCTTTTTACATTCACCAACCAATCGCTAGGGCAGCAGGTTTATTTGAGTTGTATCACGGCCACGAGCCAGGCAACGATAAGCGAGTAATAGTGATTGTGAACTGCTTGAGCGAAGAGCATATGCAAAAGTTTATCGAGGCTAATGGGGAGGCCATGGCTTCCTCTGGCCACATCCTTGAGTCAACCGTGACGGAAATCTACGTCAATTAAAAACGTGTTGACCCGTCTTTGGTCTTGATGCTTTGTCTGCTTCGCAGACTGTTCCCATGATAGAAAAGAATATTTAGAAAAAACAGATTCTGATTCGACAATTGCGTCGCGTTGCTGAAAAAGAAACTGCTTTTTTACACTCATACAATGGTTACCTCGGCACATTTAAATTAATGGCTCTGAAATCTAATTTGTTAATTTTTCACGTTGTTTTTGGCAAATATTGTTTGTTGAAGATCATATGAACCCCTTTATTGATATCGACCAATTGAGTGACGTGTAGATCAGCACTCATACTTAACAGCATGTAAATATCATCACGAGTCATAGTACTATTGCGGGCTACCAAAGCTATCATCTCTCGAAGAGCTTGTTTGGCCGCCTCTTCGAGATTCATATTAAAACCCATAGTCATATACCACTCGTTGGTCTCGGCATACGGCATACTTATCGACAAGTCCTTACGAACTGTCAGACGAAACTTCCCTGTCAGCGCTGTTTCTAAAGCGGTAATGCATACCTCACCATGTCCTTGCTTAGCATGACCATCGCCGGCAGAAAAAAGGGCCCCTTCGTTGAAAACAGGTAGGTATAGAGTAGTCCCAGGACGTAGATCTTTATTATCCATATTGCCACCAAATGCTCGTGGCTCAGGCGTGCCCACCGGACCCCATTCACTTGGCGGTGCGACAGCCATAATCCCAAAAAATGGATCCAAGTCCACCTCAGAACCCCATGCGCAATGACCCGTGCTGGTACTTCGATCAATTTTTGTATGGCTTCTTTGGTAATTAGTAAATTCGTCAGGAAGAGTCCCTAAATTAGGAAGGATGGCTGAAAATCCCCAATCCTGCTTAGGCTTAGCTTCCAATATATCAACTTGTAATACGTCACCAGGCATAGCTCCGTTGACATAAATTGGTCCAGTGAGCATATGTGGGCCCACTGGTCCATTCACGAACAAACCCGGAGGGCCACCAAGTGGAACCCCAGCCAATGCCTCTTTATGGTCAGCGGTAAGCCAAGAGGCATCTGGAGGTAAATCCTCTTTCAGTGCGGCCGGTAGCGTATTCAAGACCACTGTATCACCAGACTCTACTGTCCTAATCGGTTTCAATGCAGCGTCCAAATATCCCCAGTGAATGTTTGCGGGTACTGCGTCAATATTTATTTCAGTCATTTTTCTCCCCCTAAACCTTTAAAAAACGGGTTTCAATTTCGGCATCGAGTAATTTCCTTGGCCCTGACGCACAAATTGCGCCGCGAGAAAGCACTATAAAGTCGTCACAAACTTCTCTCGCAAACTCAATATATTGTTCGATTAAAATTATTGTGAACTTACCTCCAAGATCAGAAATCATGGTCCTAATATCATGAACAATTGAAGGCTGAATGCCTTCTGTTGGTTCATCGAGTATTAAAATTTTGGGATTAGTTCTCAGAGCCCTTGCAATACTTAATTGCTGTTGTTGCCCCCCGGAGAGATCACCACCTCTGCGATGGAGCATCTGTTTTAAAACAGGAAAAATTTGGAATATGTCTGATCTCGAGATTTTATGATGCCCTGGGTCCTCCCTAGGCTCACCGATTCTAAGATTTTCTTCGACGCTGAGGTCACTGAATATTTCCCTGCCTTGTGGAACGTATCCCAATCCCAAATGAACTCTCTGATTGGAAGTCATCCTAGAAATTTCCGTCCCTGAGATCTCGATCGATCCACCCGCAATGGGATTGATACCAATCAAAGATTTAGCCAGAGTTGATTTCCCTGCTCCATTTAGGCCAAGTATTGCCATGCATGTGTTTGCTCGTAGATCAAAACTGATGTCCTTCAGGCAGTGAGAACTTCCATAAAATTGATTCAGTTTCTTTACCCTAAGCATTTTCGGAATCTCGCCCAAGATACACATCAATCACTTGTGGATTTTCTTTAACGTCCTGCATGGGTCCCTCCACAAGAATCTGTCCGTCATGCAGCACTGTCACGCTGTCACAGACTGTCTCGACGAATTGCATATCATGTTCGACAACCACAATCGCCATTTCAGGACCTTTCAACTTATCTATCAAAGTCGCCGTTTTAGTCCGCTCCTCTCCATTCATACCAGCTACTGGCTCGTCCAAAAGAAGCACGGCTGGATCAGCCATAATGAGCATTCCAATTTCGAGCCACTGTTTCTGCCCGTGTGCCAAGGTCCCAGCGTCCTTTCCAAGACAATCAGAAAGACCGATAAGAACCGCGGTCTCATTAATTTTTTCTTTTTCATGAGAGGTCAGCTGATTGATGCTCTGTAAGATAGCTTTTCCAGATCGAAGGGCTATTTCCAAATTTTCGAAAACACTTAGTCCCGAAAAAATACTTGGCTTCTGAAACTTGCGGCCCAGACCTAGTCGAGCGATTACCGGCTCATTGGCACCTTTGATGTTGTGACGGCCTCGAACAAAGATATCTCCAGATTGATATTCCGTTTTACCTGTAAGGGCGTCGAGAAGTGTTGTCTTCCCCGCCCCATTGGGTCCAATTACACCCTTCACTTCCCCAAAATTGACTAGCCAACTTAAATTTTTTAGTACCGAAAATGCCCCAAATGACACGTTTAGTCCGGATACGTAAATAGCTTGATCAGATTTTGTCATGACTGTAATTTCCTATGCGGAGCGGAAACTAATCTTCTGGCAATTGAGCCGAACACTCTAGCCCCATCGGAAAAGCCATTTGGCAGATAGATAACAATCCCGACCACCAAAATTGCTAAGAGAAACGGCCACAAATCAGGTACTAAACCGGTCAAAATGAATTTCAAGCCACTAACAACGACCGCTCCAAAAATTGCACCGACAAGTGATCCGCGGCCACCGATGGCAACCCATACTGCTATCTCAATAGATAGTTCTGGGCTCAGAACTCTAGGGTTGATAATTCCCACCTGAGGGACGTAAAGGAGGCCTGCGATGGCTGCTAGTATGGCGGAGATACACCAGGCGGTAAGCTTTACATAAACGGTGTCGAAACCCAAAAACCGGAGTCTAGATTCATCTTCTTTGACGGCTCGCATAAACCGGCCTAACGGAGCGTCAACAAGCTTTTTACAACCTAATAAAGACAGCCCGAGCACTGTCAAAGAAATCCCGCATAAGATGGTTGCAGTCTTGTTCTCACGGAAATTCAGGCCAAAAATCTCAGAGAAGCCAGTCATTCCGTTATTACCGCCAAAACCCGTATCGTTCCGAAACATGAAGAGCATTGCCATGTACACGAGCGCTTGGGTAATGATCGCAAAATATACCCCTGTAACTCTTGATCTAAATGAGAAATAACCAAAAATTAGTGAGACACTTAAGGTCACTAAAATCACCAGAAACAGAAGATAAGCAAAACTTTCGATTCCAAAGTAATAGGCAGGTAAGTCTTCCCAACCCATAAAAAGCATAAAGTCTGGCGGTGTTCCTGTTTTCTCGAAAGCCACCTTGACTAAGTGCATCGCAACTAGGTACCCACCGATCGCAAAGTAGAGGCCGTGGCCCAAACTCAGGATTCCACAGAAACCCCAAATAAGGTCGAGTGATAGAGCAAGTAGTGAAAATGCTGCAATCTGGCCAATCAAATTCATCAAATATGTCGAAGTTTCTAGTCCCATAAAAGATGCGATTACGAGAAGGGAGCCAGCCAAAAAGAAAATCACAGCGAATTTTTCACTAGACCTCAGCATTATCGTCTCCAAAAAACGTTTTAATCATTTCCGCACCTTCATCATAAAAATGCCCTCGGGACGGACCTGAATGACTGCAATTATGAGAATCATTACCAAAACTTTCGCTGCTACAGCGCCATATAAAGGCTCTACTGCAACATTGATCATCCCCACTAAAAGAGCTGCAAAAACCGTCCCCCAGATACTCCCTACACCACCCAGAACTACAACCATGAAAGCATCCACGATAAAATTAGTTCCCATTGTCGGGTTAACATTATAGATCGTTGATAGAGCCAAGCCGGCGAGTCCGGCGAGCCCTGATCCGACCGCGAAGCTGAGCAAGTCAACCTTCCGTGTGTTCACACCGATCGCTCCCGCCATTGAACGATTCTCAGTGACGGCTCTTATATTCATTCCGAAGCGTGTTTTTTTTACCAAGAAAAGAGTAAAAATCAGAATTACGATCGCAAAAATAATTGTGGCTAACCTATTCCATGTGATTAGGAAATCGCCAAAAACGGACAAACCACCAACAAGATAATCTGGCACATAAAATTCGAGATTTTGCGTGCCGAAAGAAACCCGTATCATATTTATCAGAAAAATACTCACGCCCCAGGTTGCCAAAAGAGTCATCAGAGGCCTTGTATACAAATGACGAATAACTGAAAACTCGATCAATGCACCCATGCCCCCGGTTATTAAGAAAACAAAGGGAATGCTTATCAAAAGATATAGAGGCAACATCGATGGAAAGACTGCCGCGAGACATTCTTGAATAACGAACGTGACGTAGGCGCCAATCATAATCAGCTCGCCTTGAGCGAGATTAATGACGCCCATCAGCCCAAAAACAATCGCCAGACCGATGGACGCAAGAAACAAAATACTCGAGTAACTCAGACCGCTGTAAACAATCGACATAGCTTTTCCAATTTGGATACTAAAACTGATCTCAGCGATTGCATTGTCTGCAATTTCTATCAATTCTGGGTCTTTGACAGGATCGATGGTCTTTCTGACCTTGGTTATGGCCGTTAAGGTCTTGCGTGAAGGAATGCTTGATAGATTTCGAAGGGCCTCACTAACCTCATCAATATTTTCAGACTTTAGCATCTTGAATGCGCGGACGAAGACAAGGCGCTCTCGACTACTATCGGATAACTGCGATTTTAAAAGGTAAGCCATTTGATCGGTGTTAATGAAATCTGGTTTTTTTTCCAATAGCGCTAACTGACTTAAATCCAGGGTACCAGGGTTTTTCAAGGAATTTATCAGCTTTGACGTTGCGAGAATGGTTTCAAGTGTGGGACGCACTGGAAGGTGCAAAAAAGGAGCTTTATATTTTGCATCTCCAATTTTAATTTCTGCCATTGAGACCGGATCTAGAAATTTATCCTCTCGTTTTAGATAAGTCTTTCCGTCCTTACTACACCGAAACCGTTTTTTCTGAATCCCAGAAATAAGATCTGTTGCCCATTGAGTCCGTTCCCTAATTACCTTTGGGTCTTGGTTAGCGACAGTGAAAGATCCTAACTCTTGAAGAACAGCCTTCATCCGTTTGGGTTTTGAAGAACATATTTCGGTTATGAAGTGGTTTCTGAATTCAATCCATGAGATTTTGTTAAAGTGATCGGAAGCAACCGCGCTATTGTCAGCGAAGGCTAGCCAAGAAATGCTCAAAATAATTTTTGCCATTTCTCGAAAAAAACGGGGGCAGGAATGCCCCCTAATCATGCTACGGAATCTCAAGCGTAGGGACTGAATGGTACTGGTTTTGGCGTGTCGTCTGACTGCCACAGAATGTCAAATGCCTGATTCTCGTTTACCGAACCGATAAACACACCTCTGGCCACATAATTGTTTTCTGAGCCCAGTGAGATTTCATATCCCGATGGACAATTGAAGGTGATCCCATCGAAAGCCTCCTTCACAGCAGGGACTTCAAAGGTACCTGCTTTTTCAACCGCCTTGGCCCACATATGCACACCGTCATATGCTGATACCATGGGATCAATCATGACATCAGACTTATATGGCAGACCATTCGACTTAACAAAGGATGCCCAATTGGATTTTATCTCTGTGTTGGCCTCACTCTCCACATTCTGTAGGTATGCCCAGCAATTGAGATGCCCAACCAATGATGTGGTGTCGAGGCCTTCTAAATCTGCCTCCAAAACGTCAAGTCCTAAAATCGGAATGTCACTAGCAAGTATGCCTTGATTGATTATCTCCTTGAAAAACGCTGGGATAGATGATCCAACAACCGTCAATATGATGATTGGTGGTCCACCTGGTTGATCAGCGAAATCTCTTATGTCATTGATAATAGTCTGGAAATTACTAAATCCGAAAGGTACATAAGTTTCTTTGTATGATTCCTCAGATATTCCTAGAG
This sequence comes from Gammaproteobacteria bacterium, assembly GCA_002730235.1. Classification (GTDB taxonomy): domain Bacteria; phylum Pseudomonadota; class Gammaproteobacteria; order Pseudomonadales; family Litorivicinaceae; genus HIMB30. Next base: position 6,612 of record PBZS01000091.1, read on the forward strand.
ATGAAAAATATCCCTTATTAATTTTATTGATAGTTCGTGGCCAAACGTAATCTGAGCCGACCATGTAGAACCTCGAGGCCGAGCCGCCATCCTCAGACATCATGTATTCGAGTGCCGGCAACACACTACTCGCTGGGGGAGAATTCATGTAAACGACGCTCTCAGAATTTTCTTCACCTTCAAAATGCAACGGATAATAAAGTAGTGCATCATTCTGCTCTACCACTGGTAGTACCGACTTTCTTGACACCGACGTCCAGCAACCAAAAAGTGCTTTACACTTTTCCTGTAATAAAAGCTGTCTTCCATTCTGCGCATACAAAGGCCAATCCGATGCTGGATCTGTGATTACCGTTTCAATGGTCTTGCCCAACACACCGCCCGCCGCATTCAACTCCGCGACGGCCATATCCACCACCGAATTCAATCTGCCTTCAACATTAGCCATAGCTCCAGAAGAAGAAAAAAGACACCCAATTTTCTGTGTTTTTGAATGCCCGGCCCCGAATGCGCTAGAGATGAAGGCGGGTGCTGCCGCTGCACCAGCGAGCGCCCCTGCCGCCTTAATAAATTTACGTCGATTCATCATCACTCTAATTCCTCACAAAAACGTCTTAACGGTGATAATAGTCAGATGGCTGAGGGTCAATTGGAATCCGGATTTCTGAGAATCTAGTATTCAAATTTCGGAGAAGACTTGTTATAAATGCAAATAAGGCTTGCTTTAATAGCAAATAACGTAGGAATAGTAAATGAGTCTCGATGACTTACAAATTTTTTACCATGTAGCGCATTGGGGTTCGCTTAGCCAAGCCGCAAAAGTTTTAAACACGAACATTTCATCAATCAGCCGTCGGATTAAGAACTTAGAAGATTCCTCGGGGACTAAGCTTATGATTCGTCATTCTAGAGGGATTTCCCTAACGGATGCCGGACAACGAGTGTTTACACATGCAAAAATTGTTTGTCACGAAGCGCAGAAATTTAGTACGACAGTAGCGGATCTCAATGAGCGATCAGACAAACGCCTTCGCTTGTCCGCGCCAGCTGATTTCATCAATACCTGGGTCATCCAAAACCTACACGTTATACAAAACAAAGAGAAAGGCGTCGTCGTTGAAATCACGGCTAATTCAGATCTAGATGAGCTTGAGGCGCCTCTTCCCGATATCGAGCTAAGTTTTGAAAGTACTGCGCGCCTAGACTTTATCGAAAAACCTGTCGGCAGTTTTAACTTTCATCTCTTTTGTTCTGATGTATATCATCGAAATAACAAGTTACATCGTTCGCACAAAGATCTGCCTACACGCGATTTCATTGCGTTCACTGACCATAGTCCTTTTTTCTATCTGAATGGTCTGATGCCGATACCGAAAAATACGTTAGGCCATCTCAGAGTAAGCTCACTTACGGAAATGATTACCGCAATTAGCAATGGAAATGGCATTGGTTTTTTACCAAGTTGGGTGGACGATCCAAGATTAAAGCGGGTAGTGTTCAATCAAATATCAACACAACCGCAATCTATTGCGCTTTTTCTCTCCTATCCTATGCACCTCAGAGGGTCTTCAAAGATAGAAATATCCAAAAAGCAAATTACTGATCAACTGAGAACTCAACCCTTAGCTATAAACGGTGCGAAAAAAAGAGAAATCAAAAACGATGCGATTGTAATTTGCAGTCTGTTTTCGCAAACGGGATTAATGGCTCCTTGGGAATCAAATCTCAGCCTTCTTTCAAAACGAATAGTCGAAAAATTCAACAGGGACGGTGGTATCCTCGGGAAAAAAATAAAGTTGCTGACGCCAGATCCCAAATCTAATTGGAGTGAATACGGCAACATTACTCAAAAACTGATAGATCAGGAGATAACGAGACATTTCGTTGGTTGTTGGACATCTGCCGCCAGAAAGCAGGTGATACCGGCAATTTCAAATCAAAACGGGACTCTGTTCTACCCATTACATTTTGAGGGCGATGAGGTTGCCAAAGAAGTGGTTTACCTCAATGCTCCGCCGACAAAGTCGGTTATCCCAGCTTTGGAATATGCTCTCAGTAAAGCAGGCGATGTCGATTCATTTATAGGGATTGGATCAGACTACGTATGGCCTCGCACAATTAACGAGATAAGTTCATCCTATTTGAAGGCCTACGGTGTACCCGGATCCAAAGTAACCTACCGCTATTATCCCGTAGGTTTTACAGATCTAGAAGATGAAATTGACGCGATTGCTAAACTAAGCGAACGGGGGAAAAATTCGATTATTTTATCTGTATCTTTAGTAGGGCCGTCACTAAAAGAGTTTTTGAAATTTTTGTCCAAAGCCGACATCGATTTAAGCCGCTTTCAAATCATAGCTTTTGATGCGACCGATCTGGACACTTATTTACTAGATTGTTCTAAGATAGAAGGACTGTTGGCTTGTTGGGGGTATTTTGAGCAATCTACCCAAAATCCGATCCATGACGAGTTTAAGACAATATGCTCTAAAGATAAACGGCTTGCGACTATTCCTATAATTGACCCCGCTGTTTCGACATACAATGCCTTTCAATTTTGGAGAAACGCTGTTCAGCGGGCGCAATCTCTGGATCATGGTGATGTTACGGCCGCTCTTGCCGAAACACGAATATCGTGCCCTTCGACTGGTGCGCAACTTGGACTTAACAAATCAAATAATATCCTTAACCGGCAAAGCTTTCTTGGAGCCCTCCAGAAAGATGGGCGTTTTGCAAAAATTTGATAAACATTTTTAGATGAACAGTTTGATTTGAGGATTCTTCAGTCCTGTAACTAACATGAAGGCTGGAATAGTAAAATATACAGACTCGCTATATTTTAGGTCCGTAATCGATCAGGCTAAGAAACAGAGCTTTGTAGGAGAATCGATCCGGTTGGTATGAAGTGCAGAATAGCTACTCGCTTCCTACACCAACGAAAAAGATTTAAAAATAGTGTAAAAATTCGGATCTATGGAATAATTAGATCTTTAAAAAGCCTGCATATAGAGGCTTTAGAAAAAAAGCGGTACAACGCCATCGTAACGCTCTCCCAGCTAAGCTATAGCCCCAATCTCAACTGACCCGTGGTCCGTAGAGCTCAGAACCTCCAGAAACTAAAACGGTTTATGCTAGTATTTAGGCATGTCGGTTAATGCCGCGAGAGTGCAAACCGCTAGAAAAAAGGTGACAAACAAATTTGAGATATGTCCCGTTCAGAAGTCGCTGGAATGGAAGTTCGCAAGATCTGATTGGGTCTTATAAGACTTGCTTCCTTTAAATTTGCACCAGAGAGACCCGAACCATGCGGTACTTGTTAATATTTTTAGCCTGCCTGTCAACCGGCTGTTTCAAGACTACCGGTGAACTAATAGGCGAGACATTTGCGTCGTGGGCCGGCCGGAACGCAGATACATTTTTCAATCGGTTTGGCAAGCCCAAGAGTGTCGAGAAACAGGAGCCGAATTTGGTGACATATAACTGGGTCGGGACCGGGGTCTCAGCAAAAATCTATGGTAACGGCTACGGCCATGGCCCGAGCCTTTACTGCGTCCTAGAGATCGACGTCTCCGACGGACTTATCGAGTCAATACGCATGGCCAGGACCGAGGGCGAGTGGAACAGGCCCCGCTGCGCTGAGATACTCAACGGCGGTCTTTACTCCTACAATCAGAAACCGGTATCGGTGCATAGCGCAGCCTTGTAGCGCGTCTCGTTCGGGACGAGAGGGTCGCAGGTTCGAATCCTGCTGTTCCGACCATTAGCATTGAAAGCGTCTAAAACGAGGTCGTTACCGCGTCTTGGTAGCCCTTCTCTAAGCGTTTTAGGGCCTTCTTGGAAACACCACCACTCAACTCCAGAGCTGACCTTAGACGGACCCTCGTTCGGTCAGGGCCAAGCAGTGCCGCTAAATCAAAGGCGCTCATGGACTGCCTAGATCCGCTCAGAGCTAAAAATATGACAGGCATTACGTCTCTAAGCTTAAGATCCAACACATCACAGACCCACCTGACCTCAGGTTCAATAGTCTCACGGCTCCACGAGCCCAAGGACTCCAGTCGCCAGATCAGGTATTGCAGGACGCTCGTTAAGGTGTCCTGATCTAAACCGACCGCCCTGAGCGCGTCAGCGGACAACGTCACATCCCGAGACCACAGCGGGGCTAACCATTGACCGGCATCAGAAAATACATCAACCCGAGACTTGAGGTGCGGCAGGACCGACTCAAAGAAACCACGTGAGCACATCCAGTTCATGAGGCGTTCGGTGTAGTCGCTATCAGAGAGACTTTTCTGGAGCCACTGACCATTCAGCCAGGTCAGTTTCTGGAGATCGAAGATCGGCCCCCCGAGTGACACACGGTCAATATCGAACGCCTCAACCATCTCTGCCAGTGTGAATTGCTCTCTCTGATCAGGCATCGACCAACCCATCCGACCAAGGTAGTTCAGGAGGGCTTCTGGGAGATATCCCTGGTCACGATAAAAAAGTATTGAGGTCGGATTCTTTCGCTTGCTTAACTTGGACTGGTCTGGGTTACGGAGCAACGGGAGATGGCACAGTTCAGGCATATCCCAACCAAAATATTGATAAAGCAACTGATGCTTCGGTGCCGATGGGAGCCATTCCTCGCCCCGTATCACGTGCGTAATTTTCATCAGGTGATCATCGATAACATTTGCAAGGTGATACGTGGGCATCCCATCGGCCTTCATCAGTACCTGCATATCGACCTGGGACCATGAGATACGGATATCGCCCCGCAGCCTGTCACTAAACACGCAGTCGCCGTCAGTCGGGACACGCAATCGCACGACAAACTCCTCGCCCCGCGCCACACGGGCATCTGCGTCAGCAATTGAAAGATGTGAGCAGCGCCCGTCGTACCGGGGCGTTTTCTTCGCAGTCATCTGGTCGACCCGCATCGCCTCCAGCTCTTGTGCCGAGCAAAAACAGCGGAACGCATGACCGCTATCAATCAGGGTCTGACAATACTTTTGATATATCTCGGCGCGCTCGCTCTGGCGGTAGGGCCCATAATCACCCCCTACGTCGGGCCCCTCATCCCAACTTAGACCGGTCCAGCGAAGCGCGTCAAGAATCGCTTTCTCCGACTTGGTTGTCGAACGCTTCTGGTCGGTATCCTCTACCCTTAAAACGAACTGGCCGCCATGTTCCGCGGCGAACGCGTAATTGAAAAGAGAAATATATGCGGTCCCGACGTGTGGCTCGCCCGTCGGCGAGGGCGCAATACGTGTACGAACAATCATTTAATCCTCCGGCTAAGTCGGAGTATAACGCTTACTTAAAAACTACGGGATTTAAATAGCGATTTGATCTAGCCGCCCGCCCATACTCAGAAACCCCTCGACCCATTTAGGCTTACGACCACGACCGGTCCAAGTGTTTGAACTGTTGGACGGATCCCGATACTTCGGCGCAACCGGACCACGCTTTTTTCCTTTCTTTGGTTTAACTTTCTGAGCTTTTATAACAGATAAATTTTTTAATTCAGTTGCGGACAGACCATATTCGGCCACGATAAGTTTGATCTTTTTTAATCCCTCTTCTTGGGTTTTGGAGCGCCTTTTTTTAATTTCTTTTTCAATTTTTTTTTGAAGACTCTCCAGTTCCTTAAGATTTAAAGTCGAAGGCTGAATCTTATTACTTGACACCAAAATATTACCCCAGACATGATTTAACTAAGTTAGTGTTTATATATAATGAATTCGACAATTAATTCAACCGAGTATTTAGCTTTAATCACTTAGGCTAGATAAAATAAATTAAAAGAAAAGCGATCCCTTATAACAACTCAATTAAATGAAATTTTCGAATTATCGTTTCTCAACCGCACCCATGATGGAATGGACCGATCGCCATTGGCGTATGTTTGCGCGTACGTTAACCCGGAAGGCGCTCTTGTATACTGAAATGGTAACGGCACCTGCTCTAATCCACGGGAATCTCGAGCGTCTCACTCAGCATTCAAAAGAGGAATATCCTTTGGCGTTACAAGTCGGCGGGTCAGACCCGGATGAGCTATATAAAGCTACTGAATACGTGAAAGATCTGGGATTTTATGAGATTAATCTCAACCTCGGATGTCCTTCGGATAGAGTTCGGGCTGGATGTTTCGGTGCGGCATTAATGACCAATCCAAATCGTGTATCAGAATGCTTTGCGGCGATGCTAAATGCTGCTGGTTCTCAGGGACCATTGGTGACGGCAAAGATTCGCCTGGGTGTTAATGACCAGAATACAGAGAATACATTACCCAAATTTCTCGAAATGCTCCGCCGGAAAAATGTTAGACGAGTCATTATCCACGCCCGGAAAGCGATCCTTGGAGGCTTGTCCCCGAGAGATAATCGAAAGATACCACCACTAAATTATGACCTGGTTCAGAAAATGAAGAATCAATTCACTGACATGGAAATTATTTTAAACGGTGGGCTGGAAACATTGGATCAGTGTATTAAACAACTCTCGGTATTTGATGGTGTTATGGTCGGGCGTGCGGCTTACCAAAAGCCACAGATACTTCTGGGCGTAGACCACCACGTCTTCAGATCCGATCCGCCTCATGAGACGGCGTTCGAGGCGCTGATGGCATACCAGCCCTATGTAGATTCTGTCCTTGCCCAAGGTTTCCCGCTAAAACACCTGACAAAACATCTAGTTGGTCTGTATCATAACGTCCCGGGCGCTCGGGCCTATAGACGAATCCTCAGCGAGCGTTCGCACTTGCCCGGCGCTAACTGGAAAGTAGTCGAGGACGCTCTCGCTGCAATCCCCAACGTAGAGACAATATGAACACCCTAGACCAACTTCGTAAGTACAGTATTGTTGTAGCAGATACCGCTGACTTTCATGCGATAGAGCTATTTAAACCAATCGATGCGACGACGAACCCGTCCCTGATTCTAAAACAAGCCCAGTCATCAGTCACGGCAGGTTTGATCGAGCAAACTCAGAATAAGCTGGGAAGTGGTCATTTTAAATCCGCTGCTGACGCAGCTCTCGATCTATCGATCCGTTTCGGTGTCGAGATCGCTAATAGGATTGAGGGATACGTCTCCACCGAGGTGGATGCAAGGTTATCGTTCAATACAGAACGCTCAATTGAGCAGGCCCACACTATCATCGAAAACTATCAAAAGTATGGCATCGGACGAGGTCGTATTCTGATCAAGCTAGCGTCGACCTGGGAGGGAATTCAAGCCGCCAGGGCTCTTGAGTCAGACGGTATTGGTTGTAATCTGACACTCCTATTCTGTGAGGCGCAAGCGATTGCCGCTGCCAACGCTAATGCCACATTAATTAGCCCATTCGTTGGTCGAATCTATGACTGGTTCGTCGCCAGAGGCGATGTCCCAGTATCGACGGATAAAGATCCCGGTGTTTTATCAGTCAGGAACATACTCAAACTCTATAAATCACACGCAGTGGCGACGATTGTGATGGGCGCCTCTTTCAGAACCGCAGACCAGGTGCTCGCGCTCGCTGGTTGCGATCGTCTAACGATTTCACCGGCGCTTCTCGAAGAACTGGATTCTCGCAACCAAACTTTAACGCCCGTAGCTATCGCAGGACCAACGGATCGAACCATAGAGACACTTACGCGAGACGAGTTCTTGCTCGCATTATCTGCCGACCCTATGGCAAATGAAAAACTTGCAGACGGGATAACCCGATTCATTCAGGATCAACACACGCTTGAAGCTCTATTGCGCAGATGACTCCTCATCCAAAAACGGATCTTCAAGAAAGAGATCGACAACGATCCCATCATTAATTTCGTAGCGACGACGCTGCTCATACGCGCTACGCATCAACACATAAGGATCCCCGACCGACCTAAGCTCCATGGGCAATTGCGCTCGCGTCTGAATCCCATCAGCCGTCAGAAACTCGGTCGCTCCCACTTCGTCCTGCCAGTTAACCGGGTTCAGTGGCCTGTCGCCAATACGACCGCCGAGATCGCGTAGATTACTAGGGCCGAGGATCGGTAGCACTAAATATGGGCCCGAACCGACACCCCAATAAGCCAACGTCTGACCTAGATCCTCTCTTTCCCGCTCAATACCCATGGCGCCCGCCACATCAAAGAGTCCAAACAGACCAATTGTAGAATTAAAAATAAATCGAGTTAGTGAGCGAACGGCCTTTCTAGGTTTCGCTTGTAAGACCGAATTCACTGCGGTGATGGGTTCCCCGAGATTACTGAAAAAATTACTGACTCCTGTCCGCACCGGTTTGGGTGTGATGGCTCGATACCCTCTAGCAACCGGACTCAAAACATAGCTGTCCGCTTTTTGATTGAACGCAAACATTGCTCGATTCCAGCTTTCGAAGGGATCAGTCTCAGTTTCGCCAAACACGAGGCTGGGCAAAAAAAGCAAAGCAACAACAAAATAGCAAACGCGCGTCATAATTGTCTGTATTCCCTCAGAGCAGTTGATAACCGTTTATACGAGACTTTATCACGTGTTTTCAAAGATTGAGCAAAACACAGCACACGAAATTCTTCAATTTGCCACCTAAGGTCCACCAACTGATGATCCTGATAGCGCCAATCGTTAGGATAAGTCGGCCATAGTATTTTTAGATCCGATTCGAGCTCCTCGACGTCTTTCTGCCACTGCGCGTCGAGCAAAAGGCGCGATTGAAGTTTCTCTAATCGCTGCTCGACCGCCTGCAGATATCGATCTAGGTCGATTAAGCGATCCGGCGGAGTGTTGTTCAAAGGCGCATCACAAAGCGCCTGAACGTGGGACTTCATGGCATTAATTGGACTCAACCAGGACACAGGAACTTTCCCTCCAAGCCGTTGCTTTAGGGATCGGAATCGGGTCATTGCCGATTCAAGTGAGACCGACACCCGAATGGCTTGATCAATCAATCGTTCACGAACGCGCTTTTTTGCATCGACAAATTGCGTCTCAGATAAAATCTCCTCGCGTGCTTCAAGACAAGACAGCACAATCAACCTATTAAATTTATATTGATCAATCTCGTTCGAGCAAAGAGCGATCAATGCTCTTGGGTATGCCTTATCTTTTGTTTTTAAAAACTGAAACAAGTCAGCGGATCGAACTGCCAATAGCTGTGCTACAGCTTCCTGATTCCGAACGGCAGCATCTTTAGGATCGAAAACAGAACTCAGAACGACCTCATCGTCTTGCAATAGAAATCTCTGGAATTTCTTCATTTCGATACCGCCGAGAACCGTGCTTGCGTCACGCGCGAGGTCCAATTCAACAGGCCAATCGGTATAGCTTTCCTGAGCATTGGTTAGTCGGACCTTGCTAACCTGTTCGCTCAATCGGTCCTGAAGTTTTGCCAGATCACGATCAGAATCAATCACCAGACCATCCGAATCGATCACCTCAACCCTGAGTTTGAAACGGGGATCTATTTGTTTGTCTGTCCAGAACCGAGCATCAACGGAAACTCCGGTCCGTTTTGTGACACAGCGAGCGAC
>PBZS01000092.1 GCA_002730235.1 Gammaproteobacteria bacterium
GTGGCTTTTTTGGGTCTTACCAAGTCGTACTTGCTAAATCCTTATCGAATAGGCCGTAGCATTAAGCGATTTAAGGATTTATACTTTAGTTTGATTGAATTCGGTCCGGGGAAACAAATGAAGCTTATAGTCGCGACCTTGACAGCTCTTCTAGTATCGACAGCTTGGGCTGTCAGCGAAGACAAAAATACGGTGTTAGAGCGTCTGAAGTCGCCAGCAAGGATATGTGTAATAGGTGATCCATGTGCTGAAAATATTGGTAAAGCACCTGCAGTAGTATCAGTCCGTACGGGTGATCAGGTCTACGGTATAGCTTGCGCCGGATGTCATATTTCAGGCGCAGCCGGTGCACCTAAAATTGGCGATTCTGGTGCCTGGGCCTCGCGGCTTGATAAGGGGATGGATACTCTTGTTAAGCATGTTGTAGAGGGCTATAACGCAATGCCAGCGCGCGGATTATGCACCGACTGTTCTGATCAGGAACTTGCTGACGCCGTTGCATATATGGTGGATGCGCTCTAGCTGGGCCGGTCCCATGTGGGGTCTGTTAGTGCCTGGCCGAGATTTACCTCGGCTAGTTTTTTTAGTAGCTGTTGCAGGACCACAGGTGGTAAGTAACTTAGGGTTAACGGTGCTTCGCGATTTATTCGCGGTTCACCAGATGCACTCACCGCAAGACAACGCTCGTCATCGGAGCCATTAGAGAACAAAGCAAGGTCAACGCCTGCATCAAGAGTTTCTTCGACTCTTCCTTCAATAGATCCGGTTATGGCACCCATTGTGAGGCAGTCCGAGATAATGATTCGATCACCGAAGATTTCGCGAATTCTTTTAATTCCTTGTTTAGATAGCGTGATCGGTTTTTTATCCCACTCTGGTATGACGACATGCGCTGTCATTGCCCAATGAGTTCCTGTAACTACCCTGAACGGCACCCAGTCGGACTCCTTTAATACCGAAACTGGAGTCGAAATTACTGGGAGTGAATAATGGCTATCCGTGTCAACCCGACCCATACCGGGTATATGTTTCAGTATGGCGGTGATACCGCAGCGGTGTAATCCGTCAATAAATGCTGTTGCGAGCGGGATTACCTCTGCTGGGGTTGTACCGAATGATCGATCACCAATGATTGGGTCTGCTCCATCCATTAATAGATCTAACACAGGGGCAGCCACGTGCGTAATCCCAACTTCAGCTAATTGAGAGCCAATAACTTGTCCAAGACTATTTGCCGCCTCGAGACCCCTAAACTGATGTCGTCGCCAAAGCTTCCCAATCTCCAACGCCGAAGGCAGCTTAGGCCAGTGTGGATCCTTGAGTCGCTGCACTTTTCCACCTTCTTGATCGATCATGATTATGACATCATCACCCAAGTAATCTCGGATAGAGTCACAGAGTCGTTTCAGTTGGGACGGACTTTCTACATTCCTTGAAAATAGGATAATCCCATAAGGTTTGGATTCTGGAAGCCAATTCTTTTCTGACTCAGTTAGCTTGACGCCATCAACGCCAATGATGATTGGCCGAAAGAGATTCATACTGATTCGTCTTTTAATAGCGCGTGTAACGCTGCGAGTGAGTCCTGACCTTTCTGTCGTATAACCTCAGGATCCTGCTCAGTCTTACCCTGCCAGTGGAAGTGCTCTCCCGGAAGTTCATCCAGAAAGCGGCTCGGTTTTATCTCGAGAAGCTCTCCAAATTGCTTTCGTTTCTTTGCATAAGTGATTGTCAAGTTTTGCTTTGCCCGGGTAATACCGACATACATCAGACGCCGTTCCTCCTCAATGGTATCGGTTTCAATGGAGTTCCTATGGGGGAGTAGTTCTTCCTCGACGCCTATCAAAAAGACATCGGGAAATTCGAGGCCCTTGGAAGCATGAAGTGTTGAAAGTTGTACCCGATCGCTATTATCTTTTTCTTCTTCTTGCTCAAGAATGTCACGTAAAACAAGTTTTCTGATTGCCATCTCAATCGCAGAATCATCTGAATTGTTTTCATCCTCGTTGAGCATCTCGTCCGGATTACCTTTGAGGTCTTTTCTCAACGCTTTCAATAACTGTGCGACGTTCCCCCAACGATGATCTGCCATGGATTCGGAGGCGCTTTGGTCTGATAGCCATCGACGGTAACTGATATCCTCGAGTAGTTCATCGATTGCTTGTATACCTCTACCAAGCATTAGATCGTATTTTGCGCACTCGATTAATTCATAAAATTGCGATAGACGGCGAGCAGCTTCCGGATCGAGACGTGTGGTTAATCCCATCTCGGAAATACAGGAATACAAAGACTTTTGTCGTTCCTGAGCGTAACCGCCCAGAACTTCAAGAGTAGTTGGACCGATACGACGACGTGGCACATTGATTATCCGGAGAAGCGCGTTGTCATCATCAGGATTAATTAATAGCCTCAAGTAAGACATGAGGTCTCTGATCTCAGATCTCGCGAAGAAACTCGTTCCTCCACTTAATTTATATGGAATTTTGAACTGTTGTAGCTTGAACTCAAGGATGCGTGCTTGGTGATTGCTTCTGTATAGGACAGCAAAATCTGAAAATTGCTTTTTATAATTCAGTTTGCGTTCCAATATCATGGATGTGATACATTCTGCCTCGTCTTCGTCTGTACTGGTGGGTAGGATTTGGATTAGCTCTCCGAACCCTTTATCACTCCATAGTACTTTTTCAAAGATGTGAGGATTATTTGCAATCAGCGCATTTGCTGTTTCCAGAATTATCCGAGTTGAACGATAGTTCTGCTCGAGTTTGATGACCTTGAGTGATGTGAAATCATTACTCAATTCATTCAGATTCTCAGGCTGGGCGCCACGCCATGCATAAATTGATTGATCATCATCCCCGACGACTGTTAATGCACCAGAAATTTGTGTGAGTAATCTAACTAATTCATATTGGATTCTGTTGGTGTCTTGATACTCATCAACCAACAAATACCGTATCTTCGTCCGCCACTTGGCTAATATCGTTGGATTAGATCGAAATAGCTTTACTGGTTTTGAGATCAGATCGTCAAAGTCGACAGCGTTGCAAGCTTTTAAATAACGCTCGTACTCGATGTAGGTATTTGCAGCGAGAATAAATTTCGGATCTTTGGCGTGACGCTGTGTCTGGTCAGGCGAAATCCCATGATTTTTCCAGGTAGATATCGTTCGTTGAATGCCGGATATGATGTCACGATCTTCGACAGATTCACGTCTCAGTAAGTTGGAAAGGATAATTTTGCTGTCTTCTGCGTCTAAGATTGAAAAGCCTGACTTAAGACCTGCTTCGCGAGACTCCCGTCTTAATAAATTTAAACCAAATGTGTGAAAGGTTGAGACTGTGAGGCCGCGTATTTGGTCTTTGGGCGCGATATAACTAATTCGCTCGCGCATCTCCCGCGAGGCTTTATTCGTAAAAGTGACAGCTGTGATGTGTCGAGCCGGAATTCCTGCTTCTTGAATTAGCCATGCGATTTTATGTGTGATAACACTAGTTTTCCCACTTCCAGCGCCGGCAAGTACGAGAAGTGGTGAGCCGACATGAGTAATGGCTTCGCGCTGTCTGAGATTAAATCGATTGAGATCCACGCAATGACCCTTAAAAATGAAGATCGGAGTTTAGCAGGTTGTCGTTATTGTTAAGTGAACCAACCCGCAAGCCACCAACTTTTTGAATACTGATCTTGATAGACCCAGCTAACACGTTTTTCTTGAAATAATCCAATCCAGTATCGTCGACAAGTTGGTTTGAAGTCCCACCAACCAGACTCTATCCGCTCTGGCCCTTGTAATAGAGTATGTCCCGCTTTCTCAGGAGACTGTCCCAGAGCTTCGGGTGGATTTAATAACCAAATAGGCCGAAGAGGGATGTTAGGCAACGGATATACATTTTGTTCGTCATGTAATTGATTTGCATATTCGGGCCTTGGGTCCTGCAGTCGGCATGGTGCCTTGAGACATTCAGGACCAAGGCGTGCGGTTAAACGATCTAATAATTGTGCTCGATCAGTATCTTGGGTCTTGATAAATAAGTCAGGTTTTTTCGGACTTGTTTGATGTATTTGCTGAATGATTAAGCGAATTTCTGTCATTGGTGATTGTGGTTGTGAATGTTCTATGTGTAACCAAGTTGGATCAGCGAGCGCTGATGCAGTATTGACGGGGTCGTTCAGTGTGATATCAAGAGAGATCACTTGACGATTCTCTAATATGATTTCCCATCGCAGACGGCTTGTTGCGCATACGCGCTGTGTTAGCCAGAGTGACGCATCTTGGGTGAGACGATTGATTGGAAATTTGAGCATCTCAATTGACTCTAGCCCCCTAAGGAACTCGATGGATTGATTGAACACAGGTGGCGGCGTAAACCATTTCAGTAATGTCTGGTGTCGACCAGCGATTGCATCGAAGTATAAATAGATATCTCGATGTATGCGCGCTTGCCTGGCTCGTGATGGTGCACCGAAATAATCACCAATCGTTCGAAATCCCATATTTTTCAGTCGTTTAATATGCTCCATAGGAATCTCAGCAGTGTCAATTGCTAGACGGTAGAGAGTTTTTTCAAAAGTCTGCTCTCGGGGTCTGACTCCCGCCTTAACAAACATAGCCGCCATTTCAGGGGTATAGCCAAAAGCAAGTTGAATTTTGAAATTCTGAGATGTTGATGCTTGTTTTAAAGTTTGTGTAAGGGCTTGTAAGTCACCAAACAGGGATTTGCTTTTCGAGACTTCGATACACAAGCCTTTGTTCCAAATCGCGACTTGATGTGAAAATTGATAAGCCCAGAGCGCCAAGCGGTGTAATAAACGGCGCTCCGCATCTGGTTTATAAGTCTGTGTCAGAAGATTGGGACAGAGCGTTAGGCCCATATTGATGTTCATCCCAGGGATAACACCTGCAGCGACGGCGAGCTCAGAGGACTGGATGATGTTCCCTTGATGGTGGATTGCGATGCTCTGATCCTGATGTGTAATACTTTGTGCATCCAACAATAAGTTTGGGAATTTAAGGTACGCATAGATCATCAATGTAAGCTCGACTGCGCCTTAAGAACACTTGTTTTACGTTGTGCCGGCGATGGTGTTTTTAACCAATGTAATTCCAGTGGTATTACTACAGGTGATTTTGCATTTGTTCCAGGTTGCTTAAATACCCTGATTTCAAAACTAGTTGGTAATGAATCAATGGTGATGCGAACAGGTGCAGGGGATGCTTGCCATTGGTGCTTTGGGTTTCTGATCAAGAAAAGCTGTGTTTGTCCTCGCTGGCAAGCAAGTTGTAAGCGTCTTAGCTGAGTAGACGTGAGCGCTTCTGATTCCCAGGCGATGATGCTGCGAGTGGATATAGCGTTCGCCAATTGTTCTAAACTCCAGGCAAATTGATTTGTGGGGATGTTCAAAACATCCACCCGCTGTGGATCGATCCCTTCTTGCATAAGCCGCTCAGTGCAGGGTGCTAAGGGTGGATTTATTAAAGCTGTCCATCGTGTATCTTGTTGTGTTTTCCATGTTGAAAAGATGCATCGTATGGGCGCAGAGAATATATCGTTCGTCAGTATTTCGATAAGCATGTGCGCAGGCCAACCTCGGCCAGATAGTTGGCCATTCAGTTTGGGAAAACCAGTATCGGTTACTTCGATCGTAGTTTCTGCGTTGCCTTGCCACAGCTTTCCAGCATCAAATAAAGGACGTAAAATATTAGTATTCATTACTGTATAAAAATACAGTTTTTTGAAGAAGTCAATCAGCTAATCTCGCGGCATGAAATTAATGTTAAAAGTCTTTGTTTTTTCTTTACTCGCTGTATTCCCCGCTCTGACCCAAGCAAACCAAGTCACAGCGAAATTATTAGCCTCAGTTGAGGCCGTTGCTCCTGGTAATACCTTATGGTTCGGCTTATCACTTGAGATAGCAGATGGTTGGAATACGTATTGGAAAAATGCTGGATCAACGGGATTACCTCCAACGCTTGAGCTGAATGACGGCCAACAGGACTATCTCCCTGACCTTAAGTTCCCGTTGGCTAAAACTAAACCATTCGGTGAGGATGTCAGTCTCTTAACATACGGTTACACCAAAAAAGTTGTACATCCATTTCAGATCATGGTGCCCGCAAATATTTCTGGACAATGGACATTAACAGGCAAGGTGAGTTGGCTTGTTTGTCGTGATATTTGTATTCCTGAAAATCAGAGCATTAGCCTCTCATTACCTATTGTTAAGTCGCAGGCTGAGATACGTCGTTCATCATCAATACAGCAAATCGACGCAGCGCGCGCCTCTGTACCAACAGATTTTCCTGCATCCGTAAACTTTGCGGGAGCCAACTCTGTCTGGGTCTCAGAATTTAGAGAGTTAAAGATTAAAGACGTAATGCCTGAAGGCTCTGGCGAGGTATTAGGTCTTATTCAGAGTGCTAAGTATTTGGATGATGGTGTTCTGATTACATTTGATCGGGCATTGAAGCCAGCCAATTATGCAGAGGGTCACTGGGTGATCGGTCTTGAAAACGGCGGTGTTCGATTACCTTTGAATAACGGTTTAGTTGTGCCTCATATGAATCAGCAAAATTTATCTCTAGGATTAATTTTGATCATGGCGCTTGCTGGCGGTTTGATTCTCAACTTGATGCCTTGTGTCTTCCCTGTACTATCTATCAAGGCGTTATCAATCATAGGCAAAGCTAGCGAGGAACAGCGAGAAGTTCAGAGAGGTGCCTGGCTTTATACAGTCGGCATTATGACGACGATGTTGCTCTTAGCCTCTATTATGGTGGGGTTGCAGGCAGGCGGTGCGCAGATAGGTTGGGGATTCCAATTACAAACACCTTGGTTTGTCGCTCTATTAGTATATGTCTTTTTCATTCTGGGACTCTGGCTTTATGGTTGGTTTGAATTCGGAATGGCTCTATCTGGTGTTGGTCAGAGTCTAACCGAGGGTCATTCGGGACGGACTGAATTCTTTACCGGCGTTTTGGCTGTGGTTGTGGCGACGCCATGCACCGCCCCTTTTATGGGTGTTGCGATGGGATACACACTGACACAACCTTGGTGGATTACCTTGATCGTTTTTTCTGTGCTTGGACTTGGGCTTGCTGTTCCGATGTTGGTATTCGCCATTTCGCCGCAGCTTGCCAGTTATCTGCCGCGTCCGGGGAGCTGGATGATCAGATTGAAGCAATTTTTTGCTTTCCCAATTTTTGCAACAGCGATCTGGCTGCTTTGGGTACTAATTAGACAAACGTCATCGGATGTCTTGGTTATAGTCCTAGGTGGCTTGTTGCTGCTTGTCTTGGGGATTTGGTTGTCTGAGAGCGAAAATCGCTTTTTTAGGGGATTAGGCATCTTGGCGATGCTCATTTCGTTTTTTTCGATCCCAAGCGTGTCTCACCTAACACCTAGCTCTACTAAACAATCTTTCGTGGATGTCAGAGCCGAACCTTATTCAGCCAGTGCTCTACGAGCGTATGTCGATAAAGATCATTCTGTATTTATTAATATGACGGCGGACTGGTGTATTACCTGCAAGGTTAACGAAAAACGCCTATTTATCACGGAACCGGTTGATCAATTATTTGAAACTTACGACGTGATTCGAATGACAGGTGACTGGACTCGGTATGATCCATTTATCACTGAATATCTTAATACCTTTGACCGGGTCGGAGTCCCTCTGTATGTTGTAAAACATCCTGGAATGAACCCAATTGTTCTGTCGCAATTCCCTAGTTTTGAGGAACTGGAACAGGCGGTTAATGCAAAATTTTCTCCCTAATCTCGTCAATGATGTTGGTTGCGCCCCAATCCTTCATACCCTGAATGGTCTCGATGGCTTTCCCGGATGTATTGATGAGAATTGTAGTTGGAACACCCCGAAGTCCATAAGACTTCAGTCCGGACATTTTTGCATCTTTGAGCAATACTGTGTTGTTACCGAATAGCTCCGGTTTTTTATTTTTGAAAGCTTCAATTGTTTTGGTATTTTCGCCGAAGTTAACGAGGTAGACAGTAGCGTCTTTGCTAAGTTTTTGGCCCAATATTTCCAGATCAGGTAGCTCTTTAATACATGGAGCGCACCAGGTGGCCCAGAAATTTATAACTGCGGGGCTTTGGATCTTAAACGACTGATCTCTCAAATCGGTAAAGTTATTCGCATAGGCTTCTAATGTGCTAAACCATATGAAAATTGAGAGCAGGATTGACCTACGATTGAACATTATTTTTTCTCCTTTGACCGTGATACGAAATCGTCTATGAGTTCGTTAATAATATGTGAAGAATTACAAGGGAGCGATACAATGATCTTTAAGATCAATGCCTCACTTTCGAATCTCAGCAAATTTGAGTGAGCAGGCGCTGAAGTAGTTTTGGCAGAACCTGAGCAGTCCGTTCATCTCAGTATCGTGTAGTTTAGCTAATCCAGCTAGCGTTTCGGTGTCCACGGTGACTCGATTTTGCCACTCTTTAGGGTGTTGAGAGTTTCCAGATTCAAAACTACGTCTTACCCAGATGTTGCCCAATCTTGCGAATTTCGGAGCCCGTAGCCTGCAGGACAATGCTTCTATTTTATAATTGGCCGATACAATTTTTTAGACCGCTCTGGCTCGTATTTTTTTGCACCTACTCGCTTACCTGAGTAATGCTGGAGAAGTGTGGCTAACGAAATTCTGAATTGTAAGCGACTACTAATTTCTAGGCTTGGACCGACATTTGGTTTGGCTAGTGGAGCATAAGAGCTATTTGTTGGAGCACCAATGACCGTAGTTGCCCATACCGATGCTGTCATCCAAGAGCTCACAGCCAAAACAGCATCATCAGGCGATTTATTTTTGCGTACTAATGGCGAAACTGCACCTTTGATTCAATCAGAGATACTTGCTGATGAGAGCGAAGCAAGCCTCATCGCGATAGTGCCGAAGGGATAACCTTTGACAAACACTTGCCACCGCACGTTAGACTTGGTTCTCGGTGCATCGACTACGACAGTGGCTCGGTTTACTAATCGACTGGTTTGTCAGATTGTTCTCAAAGTTCTTGGAGAGACTATTCAGAAGGCTGTTCGTACGGACCGAAATTTTAAAAATCTTAGATCGAGTCGTTCAGAACGGGCTGTTGGTTAAAAACTGGTCTATCCTGTTCCGAATTGGAGACCAGCGTGGCCAAAGTAAAATCCATCTATCAATGTCAAGAATGTGGGGTAACCTCAGCACAGTGGGTAGGGCAATGCCCAGGTTGCCAGGCTTGGAATACATTGATTGAGTCTGTTCAGGCGCCCGAGCCATCGCGAGGAAAACCTCACGGATATGCGGGTGTTGTTCCGGAACGAGCTAAGTTATCAGCTATCAAATCGGAAAGGCTCAAGCGACTCGGCTCAGGATATACAGAATTCGATCGTGTCTTGGGTGGTGGCCTCGTACCTGGGTCGGTGATTTTGGTTGGTGGTGCTCCCGGCGCTGGAAAAAGCACCTTGCTTTTGCAAGTTACAACGCAGCTTTCGTTTCAGAAGACTTGTCTGTACGTCACTGGCGAAGAATCACTTGAACAAATTGCGCTCCGAGCACAACGCTTGGGTTTGGTTGCAGATCAACTTGAGTGCGTGTCTGAAACACGAGTAGAGGCTATTGCTGCTATGGTTGATCAAGTAAAGCCAGCATTGCTGGTGGTCGATTCCGTTCAAGTCATGCAAGTTGATTCATTAGCCGGAGCACCAGGTAGTGTGGGTCAAGTTCGGGAGTCCGCCGCTGAGCTGACTCGTCTTGCGAAATCTAGGGGTATGATCGTTCTACTTGTGGGCCACGTCACAAAAGAAGGCGCATTGGCGGGTCCGAAGGTGCTTGAACACATTATCGATGCCTCTCTTCTCTTGGAAGGAGACAATGCAGGTCGGTTTCGAACATTACGCGCACATAAAAACCGATTTGGATCTGTGGGAGAGCTTGGTGTTTTTGCCATGACAGAAACTGGTCTCCGGGAAGTAAAAAACCCATCTGCTATTTTTTTAAGTCGCCCAGACAACTTAGCACCAGGTTCGGCAGTGATCTGCACTTGGGAGGGCACCCGGCCTTTATTAGTGGAAGTCCAGGCATTGGTCGATACTAGTTTAAGCGGTTCCCCCAAGCGCATAGCTGTGGGTCTTGATGGCCAACGCCTCGCGATGTTACTCGCAATTCTACACCGTCATGGTCATCTTCAATTGGGGGACCAAGATGTCTTCCTCAATGCTGTTGGCGGCGTCAAGGTTACTGAAACTGGGGCAGATCTTGGAGTACTCCTTGCGTGTATCTCCAGTTTCCGAGGTAGAGTCATTCCCAAAGAATGGGTGGTCTTTGGAGAGGTCGGCTTGTCAGGTGAGGTTCGTCCTGTAGCGTCCGGACAAGAACGAATCCGAGAAGCTGCAAAACATGGCTTTAAAAAAGCAATGGTGCCATCAGCGAATGCGCCTAAGAAGGCAGTAAATGGAATCGAGGTGTATCGAGTGGAACGTATCAGTGAGGTATTGGAGTTATTTAATGAGTCGTGATTTGGAAGGCTTGCGTCGGGATTATCAGATCGGACAATTACATGAAGATGATGCAGAATCGGATCCGATCGCACTTTTTGCCCGATGGCTTGGCGATGCAAAAAATACGACACAGTTGGAGCCAAATGCGATGACGTTGGCGACAGTGGATAGTGTGGGCACCCCTCACGCGCGAATTGTGCTACTGAAGGGACAGGACGGCCGTAACTTTAATTTTTATACCAATTACTTAAGTAATAAAAGCGAGGAACTTACGGCATGTCCGTTAGCCGCGCTAGTGTTTTGGTGGGATCAGCTTGAACGCCAGGTCCGTGTTGAGGGCGTTGTAGAAAAACTTTCAGATAAAGAAAATGATGCCTACTTCCAAGAACGGCCGAGGGGTTCGCGCCTGGGTGCGTGGGCTAGTCGGCAATCTGAAATTATCGAATCGCATGATGTACTTACAAAAAAAATGAGTCAGCTTGAGGATCAGTACCCGACTGAGATCCCGAGACCAAGTCATTGGGGTGGGTACAGGGTCCGTGCGACTAGAATCGAATTTTGGCAGGGTCGATCGTCGCGGTTACATGATCGCTTAGACTATCGATTTGACGGTATGAGTTGGATTCGCTCGCGTCGTTCCCCGTAGTATGTTGCATTGCAAAAAGGCCCACTTATGATGCAGTTGCGTAAATTATTTTTAGTTTCTTTCTGCTTTGCCAGTTTTGCAGTCGCAAAGGACAACGTGTACGTGACTGTCGCGCCTTTAGTCGAGTTACAGAAAAATATTGCTTCTGATTTCCCTGCGAATGTCGTGCCCCTCGAAAAGAGTCTACTGTCCGCCGGTATTTCTTCAGAAATCACTGCCATTAGTCTGCGTCCTGGTGATGAAGTA
The DNA here is from genome assembly GCA_002730235.1 of Gammaproteobacteria bacterium. GTDB lineage: Bacteria > Pseudomonadota > Gammaproteobacteria > Pseudomonadales > Litorivicinaceae > HIMB30. The sequence goes on from PBZS01000092.1 coordinate 11,399, forward strand.
GCGAAGGGGTCGATTATAATTCGGCTTGATTGTAGAGATACCAAACTACGCCGAGATCTTGCCTTTCAAGAGCTTAAACAAGCTGATGTGCAATTAAAATTCAGTGAGCGGCAATCAGCTCGTATTACGAAGCTGGCTGAGACTAATATTGCGAGTGAAGAACTGAAAGATACCCGGGCCACAGAAGTACAACAGGCAGTCATAGGTCTAGCGTCAAAACGTCTTGCATTACAAGAAGCCAAATTGCAGGTATCTAAATGCGAAGTAAAAGCACCCTTTGATGCGATTATTGTCGAGCAGCTCGCATCTGTAGGAACACGAGTTTCTGTTGGCAGCCCTATCCTTGAAATTGTATCGAAAGCCTTCGATATCAGAGCGCGTATTCCGTTTGATTACGGGGCCGATATCCAGAAGAACGTTTCATTTATCGTTCAGAATCGGGAAATCCCTGTGCAAATACTCGCTGAGAGCGGTGCAGTAGATACAGGAACTGGTACGCGATTACTTCGGTTTGAGTCAGCAGAAACCATCGATCCCGGTGTCCCTGGTGTGCTTCGAATACGCTCGAAAAAGATGGTGCTTCCAGCAGATTTTTTAGTGGAGCGAGACCGCTCTTATGGAATCATGGTTGCTAACAGCGGTCTAGCCAGATTTATTGCCCGAACAAACGCGATACTTGGCCAGCCGGTCGACATTACAGATCTTGATCCGGGAACGCTTGTCATTGAAGCAGGTCGCTTCAAGGCCCGTGATGGCGATCAGTTGGTGATCCGTCAATGATCGGATTTGCGCGATTATTGATCGGCAACAAGGTACTGACAAACCTCACTTTCATCTTGGTCTTGGCCATGGGTTTTCTCGCCTACTGGTCACTGCCTCGCCAGCAAGATCCAACAATTAATTTTAATTGGATAGTAATTACGGTGGCCTGGCCTGGCTCAGCTGCGCTCGATGTGGAGAGTCGGATCACGGACCCAGTTGAAGAGGCGATTCAGAGAGTCGATAACCTCGATTTCGTATCCAGCTATTCAAGAGAAGGGTTGGCTTCGATTCTGGTCCGCTTTGAAGATATTCCAGAGAATGTATTCGAACGACGTTTGGGTGATTTGCGTCGTGAAGTTAACTCAGCCGAGGGCAGTTTTCCTGAGGAAGCAGGGGATCCAATATTTATTGAGATCACCTCGTCGAATGCGTTTCCCGCGGCAACCATAGCGCTGGTTGGACCCGGTGATGACGACAGTCTTCGTAAGCAGGCGGTTCTGATTGAGAAAGAACTAGAACGCCGTGAATTTATTGATCGAATTGATACTCAAGGCATAGCTGATCCAGAGATTCGTATTGAATTTGATGCCACACGTCTTGCCGCCCTTGGGCTCGCGCCATCTGATATTGCCTCAACCGTGCAAACCTATTTTCAGGACTTAGCTGCGGGAGAATTGGACGTTGCAGGATCGAACTGGCTGGTACGGTTAAAAGGTAAATCAACAGATGCCTTCGATTTAAATCGTTTTCCAATCCTAGGACGGGGCGGCAACTTACGAATCGGTGATGTAGCCAGTGTTACTCGCACACAAGCGGAGCGGTCTGAACTCGTTCGTTATGGGGGTGCACCGGCTGTTCTGTTGGCCGTTATGAAAGCCGAAGGAGCCAATACCCTAGAACTCGTCGATGAAGTGAAGGCCTACATCAGTACGAGGAATGAACTTGAATCTGTGACAGGTACGCAGCTTGTTTTGATCGACGATCAAACAATTCCCACTCGGAAAGCTTTGACGATCATGCAAAATAATGCATTGATCGGTTTGATTTTGGTCCTGATTGTCGCTTGGATATTTTTGGGGATTAAAATCGCGGCACTTACAGCTATAGGTATACCCTTCATTCTCGCAGGTACCTTCTGGATCTTGCAAGGGATTGACCAGACACTGAATGTCACGGTACTTCTCGGGGTCGTCATCGCGCTCGGTATGTTGGTTGATGATGCGGTAGTTGTCGTCGAGGCGATTTACTACCGAATTGAGCGTGGATTCTCTGGGATTGATGCAGTTATTGACGCCTTGTCCGAGACAGCAGCGCCAGTAACGGCAGCAGTATTAACCACCGTCGCTGCGTTCATGCCTTTGATGCTACTCCCCGGAATTCTCGGTAAATTTATGATGGTAATTCCATTGGTAGTATCAATTGCGCTGTTGATCAGTTTGATAGAAGCATTCTGGATACTACCAAGTCATGTGCTCGGCTCTGTGGTGACTATGGATGGTGCGAGCCGTATGCAGCAGTTCCGTACCCAGCTTAATCGTGGTATCCGGCATATTTATATTCGTTTATTGATACGTGCGATGCGACTTCCAATCGTGACGTTGGCGATTTCCGGAATCGCATTGGCTGGTGCAGTTGGATTGTTGGCAAGCGGCAAAATTCGAGCAGATTTTTTTGCATCTGACCCAATCCGCGTTTTCTATGTCAATATCGAGACAGAGCCAGGCACGCAACTTGATAGAACACTTGATCTAGCTCTTGCGGTTGAGCATGTCGTGCGTTCCAATCTGCGACCTAATGAAGCGCGAGGAATCGTTACGTACGCTGGTCAGCAGTTTACGGAAACAGAGCCGCTACGGGGGAGTCATAGGGGTCAGGTGCTAGTTGGCTTGAATCCCGAGGGACGAGAGGTTTCAGAGATTGTTGAAGGCATGCGAGAGATCGTTCTCAAGGTGCCCGGCCCCTCAAATGTTACTTTTTTGGAGTTGGCTGGCGGACCACCCGCAGCGAAGCCTATTTCTATTAAAGTACGTGGTTCTGAGTTTGCAGAACTCCGCTCAGCTGCTGATAAAGTCAGAAATATTCTTGGCCAGACCCTCGGTATCAAAGATGTTGTCGATGATGCGCAGGATGGTAGGCTCGCGTTGCAACTTAAGCTGGAACCGGACCAGGTAGCGCGATCTGGGATTAGCCCGGAAATTATTGCTCGGAATATACGGATTCTCGTGGATGGCGAGATCGTCCAATCTGTTCAGGATCAAGGGGAGACCGTTGATATCCGGGTTGTAGCTGCCGATGGACAATTCTCTTCGCCCTCAAAGTTGTTAGCGGTACAGTTGCCAACAGTTTCAGGAGAGATGATCTCATTAAGTGAGCTTGTTGATGCTGAACGGTCACCGGCACTTGCAACCATTCGACACTATAATTTCAGACGGACGATTACCGTTGAGGCAGACATTAACTCGGAGCTCACCGATACCGTAAGCGCCAATCAGGTAGTGATGGAAGCGTGGGCCAAACTCCAATCATCTTACCCGAACGTGAATCTGGATTTCTCAGGTGAGCTAGACGATATTCAGGAAAGTTTGGACTCTATTGGTATTTTGTTTTTGTTTGGGATTGGAGTGATGTATCTCATTCTGGGAACGCAATTCAGAAGCTATGGTCAGCCATTACTGATTCTGGTGACGGTACCGCTTGCATTTACTGGCGTAGTTTTGGGCTTATTTGTGACGGGTAATCCATTGTCTCTGTACACGTTATACGGAGTAGTCGCTTTATCTGGGATTGCAGTAAATTCCGCGATCGTCCTTATCAGTGCAGCGAACGATCGCCTGGCCGCAGGGATGAGCTTGAAACACGCAACGTTATATGCGGGACGGCGGCGAGTCGTGCCAATCGTAATCACCGTAATGACAACGATCGCTGGATTGTTTTCGTTGGCCGCAGGGCTCGGTGGTTCCTCGCTAATTTGGGGCCCAGTGGCCACAGCAATTGTTTGGGGTCTCGGTTTCAGTTCGATACTGACTCTTTTCGTTGTTCCTATCCTTTATTATCTGACTGGTA
>PBZS01000093.1 GCA_002730235.1 Gammaproteobacteria bacterium
CGCTTCACGAACTCAACACCAAGCGAATCAAAGCGGTCGCATGCGACATTTACGTCGGGTACTGAAATGCAAATGTGACCGAAACCTTTCGGTTCAGTGTTGCCGTTGTGGTAACCCTCAAAAGAGTCATCGGACTCAGTCCCATGGTTATGGGTCAACTCTAGGAGACCTGACTGACTTGCTAGCCACTCGATTCGCTCCGCACGATCCGAAGGCATCCGACCAACAAGACCAGCATCAAAACCCAAAAAATAGAGAGTGAATCCCATCTCATTGAAGATAAAGCTCTCAATCAAAGTAGCGCCCATAGTATCCTGATAAAAATCGAGAGACCTCTTCGGATCCGTCACCCTTAGCATCGAATGGTTGAGTTTAAAACCTGCCGTATCCATAAAACATACTCCCTAAACGCTTCTCGTATTTTTTGATTTTGCTCGGCTTCGTTGCATAACCAGTGCTAACGAATGCCTACGCATTAACCACCTTTGATTCAAGACCGAATTTTCTCAAATTAAATTTAATAAAATTTTCTCGCAAAATTAATAACCACTGGTAATTTATCCATTAGACTATTTTTATTAGCAAAGATATTCATTAGATAACGGTGGAAAAAATTAAAATAACCATATTGAAATCAATTATTTAATTCCTATTTTCCAGACACAGATCGTACCATCGATCAATTATTTGCACAATAATTCACTAACAAACGTTGACAACCAGATGTCCAAAATTTCTGTGGACAACATTGTGGGAATCCTCGCCTTATGCAGCTTTTCCGCATCATCGGGGCGTTGTCCAATGATTAATCAATCGCCGCAGATTGGTACATCACGTTGATCCGAATCACATACTTGGCTGCGCCATTACCCAAAATATCACCGGCATGAAGTACAGACATAGGATGGATCCCGTGCCTAAAAAATAACGCCCTGCCACAATGTGGTTTTATACGCTGAACCACCATCCCCTTCTCTAAGAGCAGTGTATCGCCACCCTCCACACCCTGTTCCTGACCATTGAGATATAGCAACATTGAAAGCATTGAGCGACCCGTTTTCCAGTACTCCAATTGCTGGCTTTTTGGGCTCACATAATAGCCTGGCCAATCCCCGTCGAGGTGCGGTCGGAATTGCTGACCTGGCTTATATCGATACGTATTAAATCGATGACTTAGCTTATGCATGCAATCGCGGCCCTCCAAGACATTGGGGACAAACGGTGCAATTCGAGAATATAAAAGATCCGCGTCTCTAGGATGTACCATCCAGTGCACAGTCGTATTTTGGCGCATACCTGGCGGGGTCTGGATGCCGGGCGCCGCGTCCCTGAAACCCATTTCTTCGGTAAATATCATCAAGCGCTCACTTTCTTTTAAAGAAATAACACCGTCAACTTGGAACGCAAACTTCTTACCGAAACTCAGATCCACATAACCGTGCGCGTCCGGCGCCTCTACGCCCAAAAAGCCCTCGCTCGAGCGGAAGATAGGGGTGTGTTCCTCGAACCCTCCCTCGGGTAGTGACCCTAAGTCAGTAGCAACAACCTCAACAGCCATCCTTCAAACCTCATGAAAAAAACCCGGCGAGCAGGAAATATGTACCTGGAACGAAGAACTTGCCACAAACGCCATAAAGTTTTTGCTAACGTTATCGGGAAGCATTTGTTAGAAATTTTTCTGCACCGTAAGTAACCGAAAAACAGCGCATAAAAAACAAACAGGCGCCATTAAATGCCACCTGTTTGTATGTTATCGCTTAAACTTTTCCTTTTTTAAGTTCGCCGGCTAAATACTCTGCTTGCCTTATTGCTAACGCCACAATCGTAAGGGTTGGATTAGCGGCCGCGCCAGTTGTCATAACTGATCCATCTGACACAAATAGATTTCTAACCTCATGAGACCTTCCCCACTGATCTACAACTCCATCTTCAGGGTTCGCGCTCATACGGCACGTACCTAAATTATGAGTAGATGGGTAGGGAGGCGTTCTATAAGTTTGCAGAGCGCCAACGGCGTTGTAGAGTGCCTCGGCTTTCTCGTAAGCATACTCCCTCATCGCGACATCATTTGGATGATCATCAAAATGAACGTTTGGTGCGGGGAGGCCCCACTGATCAGTTTCCGCCGACAGCGTTATTCGATTGGATGATTGAGGCATATCCTCACCGACCAGCCACATACCGGCAACATTCTCATAATTGTCCATAATCGCGGTAAATTCTGGTCCATAACCACCAGGATCTAAGAAGGCTGCTAGGAAAGCGGGCCCTAGCGCTAATGTTTCCATGTAATAACCACCAGCAAAGCCGCGATTAGGATCATGAATAACCTCATCCGCTATAAACCCTGCCATGGTCTCGCCTCGGTAGAAATTTACCGGCTTCTCGAATCGAGCATACATGGATCCAGTCATGTGACGCATGTAGTTTCGCCCAACCTGATCTGAGCCATTTGCGAGCCCATTTGGAAATCTATTCGAATCACTCATCAAAAGAAGTCGTGGAGATTCTATCGAATTTCCAGCAAGGCAAACCACTTTTGCAGCCTGCCGATGTAGATTACCGTCCTTATCCACATAGAGAACCGCATCAGCCCTGCCACTTGGGTCGTGAGTTATTTTTACCACATGCGATTCAGGTCTTAGATCAAGAAGGCCGGTTTCTAATGCCCTAGGAATCTCTCTAACTGCGGTATTCCATTTAGATAAGTTTTTGTCACCCTGGAAATTAAACCCGTCTTGTATAGACCCAGGTCTTCCATCATACGCCTCGGCATTTGTGCCATATGGGCCCGTGGCGTAAAACTTGTAGCCCACTTTTTCCGCACCATTTGCAAATACCTTGTAATTGTTATTTGCTGGCAACGGTGCTCTGCCTCCACGATGAGTTGATCCGATTGCATCCTCAGCTTTGGTATAATAGGACTCCATATCTGTAAGTGAGATTGGCCAATCTAGAAGAGATGCGCCAGCAATTTCGCCGTACGTAGACAAGGTTTTAAACTCGTAATCCAAAAATCTTGGAGTAGCTCCTGCCCAATGTGTTGTCGTTCCACCGACCGCCTTGACTAGCCAGGTCGGTAACCCAGGAAAGTCTTTCGCAACCCGCCAATTACCACTAGTTGTCCTCTTGTCCAACCACGCCATTTGCGAGAACGAAGGCCACTCATCATTTACATATTCTTCGGGTTTTATGAACGCACCTGCCTCTAAACAAACGCACGGGATTCCAGCTTTCGTGAGCTCATAAACCATTGTGCCTCCGCCGGCACCAGATCCGATAACTACGACAGCTTCTTCATTTTTATTAATTTTTTTCATATTTTTCCCCAAACCAATTCCTTTCAGTTGGCAGCAACTGCGTATGACTTTGGTCCTGCGCCTAAGAACTTGGCTAACTCAGGATGCTCTTCGATTCTTGGCTCCGGTAGCCAATTCAGATCATCAAATCCTCGTTTGATATAACCTCCTTGTTCGAAGCTTGAACCTTCATATCCCAATAATTGATGAACTTCACTGTCAGTGTAGAGCCCCGTTACTGTAGTGCCGTGGACTAAAGAAAAGAGTGGGGATCCCTCCATACTCTTCACATGAGCAAGTGCCTCTGAACCCGACATTTTGTCGAACCCAACTTGTTTTAACGCGATTAAACCGCTTTTAAGTTCTAGGGCGCTGGCAGGTGAACCAAGTGCTTTTTTTATAACAGCATCTGCAGTTCTCAGATAAGGACCTTCTGGAAACCTATCGTGTGGGAACATTGCTCGAACTACAGAGGCTATTAGCTTTCTATCCTCTGGTTCTGATGCGATGCTCATGTGTGCTTGTGCATTTGGCACACCTAGATAAGCAAGAATAGTGAAGGCTGAAGCAGAGCTAATGAATGCTCGTCTCGATAATCTCATTTTTACAATCCCTCATATGTTTATTGTTATCAGAATTCCGGGCCGTTTTTCCTCGCGTCCTTGATACATTTGTATTACCGGGCTATTTCATGCAATACCTCCAGCCCTTAATGAACATTTCAGTTTTCGAGACAACGAACACTCCTGAAATATTCTAGGCAACTTCAGCTATCAACGTATCCTGCGTGGTCACCAACACTCTAATAATTACAAACACAGAAAAATTTCACAACAGAAAATGCACTACTTCGGTGCTAATAAATCGAATATGCACAATAAATGATCATTTTTTTCTTATGATAGCACTACAATAGTGCATATCTTGAATTCGTATTCTTGTAACCATAGCGAAGCCTCAGCCCTATTCATCGTAGCCCCCCAACTGCCTTAACAACCCACGACGGCAACCCGGAAAAATACTTAGATACACGTCAGTCACCCGAACCGGTACGAGCATCAAACCAGCTAATTTGGCCAAGACTGGTCCACTCATTGGTCTGATAATATTAAGGAAGATATTTTCTGGTTACTTTAAGAGCGACGACTTTATTGATCTACAGCTAGGCTTCTTGGTTTAACGCAAACTCAACCAAAGCTTGAGCGTGCAATACGGTCGTATCCAAGATCGGGACCCGAGTATGACTTTGCTGGATCAACATGCCAATCTCAGTACAACCCAAAATAACACCATCAATTTTTTGTGTGGTTAATTCGTGCATAGCTGCGAGAAAGACATCACGTGATTCCCCACGGACCTCGCCAAGGCAGAGTTCCTTATAAATGATCCGGTGGATATCGGACCTCATCTCATGTGACGGAACGATTACACGGACGTTATGTTTCGCGAGAAGACGCTGCCGGAAAAAATCACGCTCCATGGTGAATCGTGTGCCAAGCAAGCCAAGGTGATGATAATTTTGCTTATGCGCAAATCTGCCGACCGCGTCTACAATATGTAAACCAGGTATTTGTACAGCCTCACTCACTTGCTCAAAAACTTCATGCATAGTGTTAGTGCAGATCGCGAAACAATCAGCACCGGCTAGTTCAAGCTGTCGTGCTGCGTCACTCAGCATTATCGCGGCCGAGTTCCAATCGCCAGTAATTTGCTGCTGCTCAATCTCTGAGAAATCGACACTCACCATGATGATTTTTGCTGAATGTAAACCACCTAGACGATTATTCACCTGACGATTGATCTGAGCGTAGTAAGTTTGCGTACTCTCCCAACTCATCCCACCGAGCAGACCAATCGTCCTCATTTCGCGAACCACCCACCGAGCTCGACAAGGTAAAGAATCAACAGGAAGAAGGAGATGCCTTTCCACACCCACAAATTTTGCCTTAATTCCTCGGCTTCTTTTTCTAGCACTTTTAAGTCGTCGGCCATGCTTTTCTCTCCGAGTCAAAGAAATGAAATATCACGAAATACTGCCAAACCAAAGAATAATACCCTAGACCATAAGGGGAACTTTATTTACGTCTCGACTTTGCCACTACACAGCATTGACGGAATCGGCGGACACGCTGATCCAAGATTTAGCACCAATAAGATCAAGTGCTAGCGATGCGATTAGCTTAAATTCACGTTATGATCATGCATCGCGACTAATTGAGGTTGGATTAAATGATGCGTGATTTATTGCACACGATCGCACTCGTCATACTATTTGTATTCGGCTCAAGCGCTGAGGCAGCGGCACCTATTACATTTCGGTGTGTTGATCTAAGCTCTAAACGCGCTTTTCAATTTGAGATCCCTCATGACGGTAAGGGCGCCCTCAAGATTAACTCAGGATTTCCGGTACGATCAAGAAATGAGCTACCCATGACAGGTTTCGCTTCAAAAACTTCATTCCGCTTCGGTAATGAAATTGAGGGCGGAATGTTTCGGAACGGAATCTTCTACTACCATCGGCATGATACTGGGGCTGGAACCAAGGTAGTCAGCGGCACTTGCCGAGTAATCTGATCACAGAACTCTGCACCAGCCGTTTTTTCCAAGAACCTCGTTAAACCCCCGTATCTCTCTGTAATGGCAACGGTCAGCTTCATAATCGAGGATTGTGTAAGCACAAAACAGCAGTGTGCCCCCGATGCTGATCAGGGCCGCAAATGTCTGCAAACGGTAACGTATCCAACCCATAACTTCATTCATGCTATCGATAATTTAATTATCGGTAACACATTCCTAAACTTCAATGCGTCGATCAAACTATCTCAATCAGGTAACTCGGAATCATTTAAGGGCCTGCAGCGAAAGACTGAGTCAACCACCGGAACAGATTCTCGCTAAGATTCTAGTCCCAAACGAGATTTGAGATCATATGGCATAGGGTGCATCGTTGTCTTGGATCCCGCGAGATGCACTAAACCAGGCAAAGGACTCGCTAACAAAAGCTGTAAATCGCAGCTCACAGCGATCAAACCATCAAGATCAACAGCACACTGATATCCATCAAAAGTCAATGCATGCACCAGATCCTCGGTACACACATTACCCGTGGCCCCTGGCGCATAAGGACAACCACCAATCCCTCCAACAGATGAATCAAGACGAAGAATTCCAGCCGAAATGCCTGACATCGCGTTTGCTATCGCGAGACCACGAGTGTTATGGAGATGAAGTGTCACCTCCACGCCAGGACATATATCAATAACATTGCAGCAGAGATCAAAAACCTGATGTGGGGTAGCTGTGCCTATCGTGTCTGCGAGAGTTAAAGAATCAATGCCCGCATCGAGAAATCGCTTTGCCCAATCCAAAACCACGGATGGGTGCACTGCACCAGTGAATGGGCAGCCAAACGCCGTTGCGAGGGTACCGTTTACCTTAAGTGATCCGCGGTTCATACAAATCTCACGAAATTGTTTGAGTGAGGCCTCACAGGTCATTCTCAGGTTCGTCATATTATGAGCCTCGCTCACCGACATCACCACATTAACCTCATCAAGCTCAACAGCCAGTGCTCTATCCAGTCCCCTGAGATTTGGAATCAGTGCGGTATAGACAACTCCTGGTTCACGTTCGATTGCGGACAAGACAGTTTCGGCGTCCGCAAGTAACGGAACAGCTTTCGGAGATACAAAAGACGTGACCTCAATTTTTGATACCCCGGTCTTCGACAGACGATTCAGTAGCCTAACTTTGTCTTCGGTCTCAACGAACTGACCGGCACTTTGTAATCCATCGCGCATCCCAACTTCTTGGATGTAAATCTGATCGGCAGGGCGAATAAGCATCACTGTCCTCCAGAAACCTTTCGTATCATCTCTTCTGTTAGACCCAACTGCTCGAGCAGCTCTTGATTATGCTCACCGAGCCTTGGGCCAAGCCAACGGGTCCGGCCCGGTGTTGCCGTCAGTCGAGGCACCGCGGCGGGCATGTAAAGGTCAAGACCAGATTGCAGCGCGTGATATTCAATCGAACCAAGGGATTTGAACTGCTCGTCCTCAAAGACCTCCGCGACCGAGTTTATTCCTGAGGCTGGTACTGACGCTTTTTCGAGAATTTCTAATGCCTCTTTGAGATCAACCGATGCAGACCACGCTCCAAGAATCTCGTCGAGCTCATGAGCGGCAGCTGCACGACCATCGTTATACTTAAACCGCGAATTATCAGCAATATCCTGACGGCCAATAGCCCGCATCAACCGCTGGAAAATACTATCGCCATTCGCCGCTAAAACCAAATAACGACCATCTTTCGTCATGTAGGTATTTGATGGAGCGATACCTGGTAGGGATGATCCAGTGCGCTCTCTGACCGTCCCATCAGCGCCGTATTCTGGGATTAAACTTTCTGTCACCGCTAAAACAGATTCAATCAACGACACATCAACCACCTGACCTTCGCCTGTGCGCTCTGCATGCCGAAGAGCCATTAATGTTCCAACGACTCCGTATAGCGACGCTAATGTGTCACCGATACTAACGCCGGTCCTTACTGGCGGGCGGTCAGGATACCCAATCAAATATCTTAGCCCACCAATTGCCTCCGCTATCGCGGCAAACCCAGGTTTACCAGCCTTGGGGCCAGATTGCCCGTAGCCTGATACTCGAAGCATTACGAGCTTTTGGTTAATGGTCGATAAGACATCCCACCCTAGATTCCATTTTTCAAGTGTCCCCGGCCTGAAGTTCTCAACCAGGACATCAGCCTCCTTAACGAGATCACGTAGCACCGCTTGAGCGTCCGTGTCTTTGAGATTCAACGTCAGTGACCTCTTGTTCCGGCTTTGGGAATACCACCAAAGTGAGGTATCACCATCCATTTTTCGCCATTTCCTTAGGGGATCGCCAATTTGGGGCGGTTCAATTTTGATCACATCTGCACCAAACTGCGCCAGTAGCGAACCCGCGTACGGTCCCGCAATCAAGGAACCCATTTCGATAACTCGAACTCCCCTCAAAGGACCAGCAGCTTTATCTATCACACCATCCTCTCTCATAAGTCTCGACGCTTTGACGCGGAATAGCGCTCAGAGAGCGTATAATAATCCTCGAAACCAACACGATCTCTCAGCTCAAGAAAATCCATCAATCGAGTCTTTCGGTCAGCCTTCATATCGCGAAGCGTATCTCTCATTGCCAGCATCGCGGCAGATAGCAACGTCAAAGGATAGGCAGCTAGCGAATAACCAATCTCACCAAGAACATCTGGCCTCAGCTCTGGGGTGAGACCACCTTCAACAATATTTGCCATTTTCGGCCCCGGAACGGATCGACATATCTCGATCATCTCTTCCTCTGTCCTCGGAGACTCTACGAACGATATGTCCGCGCCAAGTTCTGCAAATTTCATAGCCCGATTTATTGCCTCTCCCAGACCCAACTCCTGCCGAGCATCGGTCCGACCCAGAATTAAAACTTTTGGCCCACCCTCAGTCATGACCTCGTCACGAGCATCGATCGCGGCACGGACCCGGTCAAAGGCCTCGTCTCTGCCGACCACCTTTTTCCCCGGGGTATGACCACATCGCTTGGGCGAAACCTGATCCTCTATCATGACAGCGGACGCACCGGCTTGAGCAAGACCATAGATGGTTCTACGAACATTCATTGCATTACCGTATCCGGTATCCCCGTCAGCTATGAGAGGTATCTTAAGGACAGAAGTAATGCAACGAACCTGATCGACCACTTCCCCATAGCTCATCAGCCCGAGATCTGGAGCACCTAACCGACTAGCTGACGCGGCAAATCCCGACATAAATGTTAGTGGATAACCTTCTTGCTCAATGAGCTTTGCAGATAAGGCGTCGAAGCAACATGGCATTAGGTGACACGTGTTCTCTTCTAGCAACGCCTGCAGCCGGTTCCTATAATCCATCCTGTCACCATTTAAATGGAATGTAGAGCGCGAGATCGGGCCAGATAAATAAGATCAAAACGCAAAACAACATCATCACTAAAAATGGCCACACTCCACTCGCTACCTCGCCAAGTGAGACTTTGGCAACTGACTGGATCACATACAGATTGAGTCCGACCGGCGGTGTAATTAGAGCGCACTCGACCATGATGACCATGTAGATCCCAAACCATATCGGATCAAACCCAAGACCCATAGCTGCTGGAAGCAGCACAGGGGTCATTATAAGAATCATGGACAAAGTTTCAAAAACAAGGCCCATCACTAAGAGGACCAAAGAAACCATCAGAATGAAAATGATGGGCCCATCTATGTTCATTGCGATAAACGCGGAAATATCTTGTGGTACCCGATACAAAGCCAACGCTTTACCAAATATTTTGGCTGCCGCGATGATGATCAATATCGCAGTAGTGGTAACCGCACTCTCTTTCACAGCCTCCCAAAAGGCAGACCACGTCAAACGCCGTAACCAAAATGTAGTAATCAAGATAGCAGTAACGAATCCAACAGCAGAGGCCTCGGTTGGCGTGAATGCTCCTGAGTACAGCCCTCCTACGATGAGTACCGCAAGTGCCACTGAGGGCAAAGCCCTGATCGAAGACTTTTTACGCTCGGCCCAGGTTGATTTTGGCATCTGAGTGTACTGCCCAGAAAACCGCGCGTAGATCATTGAGAATCCCACAAACAGACCTACAAGCAATAAACCTGGTCCGATGCCTGCAAGAAATAGAGCGATCACCGATTCTTCAGCAACAAACCCGAACACAATCATTGGGATAGATGGTGGTATCAAAATACCAAGAGTTCCGCCAGCTGCCAAAAGCCCGTAAACAAAACGTCGATCATAACCACGACTCACCATTTCAGGAATCGCGACCGTACCGATCGTTGCAGCGGTAGCTACTGACGAGCCGGAGATTGCTGCAAATAGACCACAACTCAAAATCGTCGCAACCGCCAGACCACCCGGCCAGTGTCCTACCCAAGCTTGGACGGCGCCAAAAAGATCGCGCCCAACACCCCCCCGTAACAGAACGTTCGACATCAACAAGAATAGAGGGACAGCCAACAGTATGAAGCCATCCAGCGTCGAGAGAATCGCCTGTGGTGCCATTAACGGAGAAAATCCGCCAATGATGAGCATACCCAACCCTATGCTGCCTAACGCAAAGGCGACCGGAACGCCTACGAGCAGGAGACTAAATAAACACAAAATAATGATGAGAATGATCATTCGTGACTGCTCCCCAAGCTCACGGTAGAGCTTTTCCGGAGAGTCACCAAATCAGCACAAGCCTGAACAGCTAATAATAAAAACCCCACCGGAACGGGGAGCTCAGCTACCCAGCTTGGTAGATCCAAAAGAGATCCAGTAGTCCTGCCCCGAACCCAACTCTCATAAAA
>PBZS01000094.1 GCA_002730235.1 Gammaproteobacteria bacterium
AATCCCTCGCTTCATCAATACCCTCGTCAGACATTTCCAAAATCCAGTGGTGTTCATAATCCTCACGATATTTTTCTAACCTCCCTGGAATTTGATTTGGAAGAAGCCGGCTTATTTTCTGCATAAACTTATCTGAAAAATTCGAAGGTAAAAATTCTATTTTTGCCGCCCATCTATCCAAGAAAATTTTCATATTGAATAATTTTTGGATGTATTTACTTCCAACGGTATTGATTATAAAAAAATTATCCTTCCCATATTTTTTGGTTACATCATAAACTCGTCGATGAATATATTCTCCAGATACAGGTAGTTGCCTGAAGTTTCCTAAAATCTCTCGCCTCATAGTTTCAAGTAATTGAGTATCGTTTACACCGACATAGAAGACTTTCTTATTCTCTGGACGTTGATATGAATCAACCCTGACCGCAAAAACTGCAATTTTACCTGCGCATCCCGAGGCACCATGCAACCTAGTAGGATCACGATTGAATCTCGACGGAGTCTGTGCATCTACTTCGCGAACCGCTTTCTTGTACGTGCGATCAGAAGCGAGTTTATTCGTGGCCTTAACGTGTTGTTTTGTATAGCATTTATTTTGAAGAGTTTGGAGGATCTCTTCGGGGCTATCACCCAAGTCAACTTCGAGTTCATTTACAAGCTCGAGCACACCTTCCGCGTTTATCCTGGCATATAAAGCGAGCTCTGTATAAGCTGGACCACGTTGGAGTAACGCCCCTCCGGAATTATTACATACACCGCCAACGATTGAAGCGCCAATACATGAGGATCCTAAAACTGAGTGTGGTTCTCTGCCTTTCTCGTAGAGGGTTTCTTCTAGTTGGAAAAGGGTCGCCCCCGCAAAGGCAATGAATTGTTTCGAGTCGTCAATCAGATGAATATCATCTATTCGAAGTGTATTTATTATTACTATCAGTCGATCATAGTCCGTGCCGTTAGGTGTAGAGCCTCCGGTTAGCCCTGTATTGGTCGCCTGTACTAGAATCGCGAGATCTTCTTCTACGCAGAGTTTCAGGATATCCCACATCTCCAAAAGAGTAGCCGGCCTCACAACAGCTGCTGCTGGGCCTCCACCAAGACGCCAGCCTTGAGTAAATGGCCTCATTTTTTTCTCTTCCGTGATTACAAACCGTCGGCCCACAATGGCGTTAAGTTGTTTCCGCAACTCATTTAGTTGGTCTTCGTGGTTAAACATGAATAAATTTGGCCTCGCTACTTGTTAACACCTGTGGTTATACTCTTGGTCTGCCTCCAAGGCAGACGATTAACATTGCATTCCCAACCGCAGAAACATCGTCTTGACAGTAAGCTGGGCATCACACAGCCATCTAGATAAATACGCGTCGGTGAGTCTTTTGGATTGTATTACCCTACCTTAACTGGCTGGAGATTTAGTTTATTATGAGTTTAGAGAGTTGTCACAATTTTAAAGATTTTAGAAAGTTAGCAAAACGACGGTTACCCGCCCCTGTATTTCATTACATAGATGGAGCCGCGGATGACGAGCTTACGAAAGCCAGAAACACTTCGGCGTTCGATGACGTCGACCTCGTCCCAAACGTACTGGCTGGTGTTGAAGATGTAGATTTATCAACAACGTTGTTTGGGAAAAAGTTGAGTATGCCTCTCTACTGCTCACCAGTAGCCATCCAGCGCCTATTTCACCACGAAGGCGAACGAGCCGTCGCAAAGGCAGCAGCAAAACACGAAACCATGTTTGGTATATCGTCGTTATCCACCGTGAGTGTGGAGGAAATAGAGAAACTCGTGGATACACCTAAGATGTTTCAATTTTACTTCCATAAAGACCGTGGACTTAATGACAATCTTTTGGAGAGAGCGAAGGCAGCAAAGTTTGATGTTTTAGCGCTCACCGTTGATACAATTACGGGAGGCAATCGGGAGCGTGATTTAAGGACTGGATTTACTATCCCACCCAGACTTACATTCGCTAGCATGCTGAGTTTTGCTACCCATCCAATGTGGGGTATTAATTATTTAACGAAACCGAAATTTAGACTGCCTCATTTGGAGGAGTATGTTTCTGAGGGCACAAATGTGAATACATCTATAGGACAGTATTTTTCGACCATGCTTGATCAGTCGATGAATTGGAATGACGCAGAACGCCTGTGCGCAAAGTGGGGTGGTCATTTTGCATTGAAAGGGATAATGAGTGTCGATGACGCAAAGAAAGCAGTTGATATCGGTTGTTCAGGTATAATGGTGTCCAATCACGGTGGGCGTCAGCTTGACGGAGGGCGTGCTCCGTTTGATCAACTCGCCGAGATTGTTGATGCGGTTGGCGATAAAGTTGAGGTAATTTGTGAAGGGGGCATTCAGCGAGGCACTCACGTACTCAAAGCTCTGTCTATTGGCGCGAAAGCATGTGCAGGAGGCAGATTATATTTATATGCTTTAGCAGCAGCCGGGCAGGCGGGCGTCGAACGCGCACTCAACCAATATAGAAGCGAATTAGAACGTGACATGAAATTAATGGGTTACAACTCGGTAGATCAACTCCGCAGATCAAATCTTCGATTCCGATAGTTTTTTGATTCTACCGCTTTTAAAATCAACGTTTACTAGCCCGTAAACGTTGATCATTTCAAATTAATGAAGCACCTTTGCAGGTTTGTCGCCGGATCAGTTTAAACGTTCACCAATAAACAAAATAATTCCAGCTTGCTTAATTTTCTTCCGACGGTGATTCCTCAGAGCCCACAGCACGCTCTTCGAGCTCTACTGGTTTGACTAATAAACGGTCACGGAGGGTTGTCTCGATCTCGTCGGCCATTGCTTGGTTTTCGCCAAAAAACTGCGCAGCATTTGCTTTCCCTTGCCCAATACGTTGTCCGTTATACGAATACCAAGCGCCTGATTTCTCAATTAGACCTTCCTGTACGCCCAAGTCAAGCAACTCGCCCATGCGGTAAATACCGTGGCCGTACATCACCTGAAACTCGGCTTGACGGAATGGTGGCGACACCTTGTTCTTCACAACTTTTACACGAGTTTCATTCCCAATTACTTCATCGCCCTGCTTTACACTTCCAATTCGCCGAATATCCAATCGAACAGAACTATAGAATTTCAATGCATTACCCCCGGTTGTTGTCTCGGGGTTTCCAAACATAACCCCTATTTTCATCCTTATTTGGTTGATAAAGATGACCAAGCAATTAGACCGCTTGATATTACCTGTGATTTTGCGGAGGGCTTGGCTCATGAGACGGGCCTGCAGTCCGACATGTGTATCGCCCATGTCGCCCTCAATCTCGGCCCGAGGAGTCAAAGCCGCAACAGAATCAATCACTAGAATATCAATGCTCCCAGAACGAACGAGCATGTCAGCGATTTCAAGCGCCTGCTCACCAGTATCCGGCTGGGATACCAGCAAATCATCGACATTAATTCCCAATTTACCGGCATACACAGGGTCAAGTGCGTGTTCAGCGTCGATAAACGCCGCTGTGCCTCCAGCTTTTTGGCACTCCGCAATCGTCTGCAACGTTAAAGTAGTTTTACCTGATGATTCTGGTCCATAAATCTCAACAATTCGTCCTTTTGGAAGACCGCCGATCCCCAATGCAATATCGAGCCCTAGTGATCCTGTAGAGATGGCCGGAATCGCCTCACGCGGGGAATCTCCCATGCGCATGACGGCACCTTTGCCAAACTGGCGCTCGATCTGACTTAACGCTGCATCAAGCGCTTTACGACGATTGTCATCCATTCAAATACCCTTCTCATGTGTCTGTCATTTAGTCTTAGAGTAACCATGTTCAAGCATACTGTCAGCAGAAAACACTGAAAATAATGTCAGTATTTTATAGCTGTGGAAACAGAAACTGTTTCAGCCAAGGGATCGTAATTTTTCGCTGATCTCTCAAGCTTTCCTGATCAATTGAGTGAACCAAATTCATCAGTCGGGATGGATTTCTTGGGAGACGAGGTGCCAAAAATCGCAGTACATCAGACGACATTTCAATATCTAAGTTATGCAGATGACAGTGAAACAATTCATTTATCCCTTCATCGTCCAAGCCTTCCAGTGGAAAAATCATGCTCGCATGGGCGCGGCTTCGCAAATCTGGCAAAGCAAACTGGTAGTCAACATGTGGTGAATACTCCGATACTAGGACCAGTGCATTGCGCTTTCGCTTCCACCAAGAAAACAATGCAGACTCGGCTTCTATGTCATTTAGCCAATAATCAATTCGGTCGAGAATAAGACCTTTATCGATATCAAGCCATTCAATTAATTCGGTTGCTCTCGAAGGGTCGATGTCTCCACAATCGTAGTAACTGCAATCAAAATGCTCAGCGACAAATAACGCTAGATGTGTTTTGCCCACGCCTAGTGGGCCATATATCCAAAGCTCAGCCGATCGTCCAGTCACCGCGTCACGCATATAATTGAGAATCATGCGATGCTGATCAGTCTCAATCCAACAATCAAAAGAGTAGCCCGCTGGCCTCGCAAGCTTGAGTATCTCTTGTATTGGTCTGGATCGAGTCACTTGAGCAAATAGACCAGCGGCGAAATAAATTGGAGTGCTGGGAAGGCTGAAACCAAATCATCAGTCACACCAAGTGACAAATCCGTTTTCAGAATAATCGTAGCATCATTAGCTCGTATCTCAGTGGCATGAATTGCTAGAGCTTCAGACGCCTCAATGTGATCAATTAGTTCCATTAGTCGAATCACTTCTGTGTACTCTACTCGCACAGTCCACTGACCGACCACGTCCTGTATTTGAGGCTGAAATGAAACCGAAGGTTCCGCGGTTCTGGCTACGACTACTGGACTTTTTCGCACGTCATCAGAAATTGATCTCGCATATTGCATAACTAGGACAATTAGCTCATTCGCGCGCTGATCAGCGTCAGTGCCAGATAACTCACCCGAACGAAACCCCCCATTCGGCTCAAACAACCAATATTTCATCGACTGGCGCTCTGGTCGATCGCCAACGACTAAGACACGCTTGATACCATAACGGGAAGATGCATTATTTACTGCTCCGGCAAATTCTCCCCATATCTCGGCTGGAGACAAAGCCAATGTATCTTCAAGATCCATCAACGGCCGTTGCATCGGCACACCAAATCGCTTACTCGCGGCCATCAGACGCTCAATAATCCGGTTGGGCTCTTGGCCAATCATTAACCGTTCTAGTCCTCGCTCCTCTGTCGCCCAAATCAGAAACTCAGGACGTTCAGACTCCCATAATTCAATACCGGCTGTCTCAAGCCTCGTTTTCAAACCATCAACGTCAATATCAACGACAAAAACATTGTCATCATAACCGTAGGAATTCACCAAGGCCTCAGAAAGGCTAAATAGATCAGGAGCCTCAATGATCATTTGCGACCGTGGAACACCTGCCATTTTTTCAGCCGCACCGACAATTACTTTTTCGATTGAATTCTCAACATCGAACAGAGAGGGCTCCTCGACGTGAATGCGGTATTCCAGCGCGGTCACTGCGGTTGGAAGTAAGCATGCAATAATGAAAAGAAATCGAGCAGCCATGGGACCCCACATTGGTTCTGTTGTCTCGGCAGATGATACACTTCCCGAACCATTTACGCAGGAAGCCATGAAGTCAATGACTCACAATCATCAGAAAGGTCTCACATACCGAGACGCTGGTGTCGATATTAATGCGGGCAACGCACTCATCGAACGCATCAAACCACACGCAAAAAGAACGGCCCGTAAAGAATCATCAGGGCCCCTCGGTGGGTTCGGGGCATTTTTTAAAATTCCTGAGCGCTATAATAACCCTGTACTGGTATCAGGTACCGATGGCGTTGGTACTAAATTGAAGCTCGCAATCCAGTACCAGCGTCACGGCCAAATTGGTGAAGATTTGGTCGCAATGTGCGTCAACGATTTGATTGTGTCCAATGCTGAACCCCTGTTTTTTCTCGATTATTACGCAACCGGGCAACTAGATGTTAACCTCGCTGAGGAGGTCATAGCCTCAATCGCGAATGGATGTGAACTCGCTGGCTGCGCCCTAGCCGGGGGCGAAACAGCTGAAATGCCAGGTATGTACCAAACAGGTGATTATGATCTTGCGGGATTCTGTGTCGGTGTCGCCGAAGAATCAAATATTCTCGACGGAAGCCGCGTGAACGCAGGCGATATTGTCATTGGCCTGCCTTCATCTGGGCCACACAGCAATGGCTATTCGCTGATTCGCAAGATGATTACAAACGCCGGTATCGACCCTGTTACCAAAGAACTCGCTAGTGGCGATCTACTTATCGATGCAGTCATGAAGCCTACACGCATCTACGTTAAAGCGGTCCTTCAAGCAATGGCAACTGGCTACGTGTCTGGCGCAGTGCATGTAACAGGGGGTGGGTTCCAAGAAAATCTACCTCGCTCTTTTGGCAGTAACCTCACAGCATCAATTGACCTCGATTCATGGGAACGTCCAGCAGTTTTTAAATGGCTTGAAGCCCAGGGCGATGTTGGTGCGGAAGAAATGCTTCGTACCTTTAACTGCGGTATTGGTTTTATCTTGTTCTGTCCCCCAGAACACGTGACAAGCCTCACACAGGTGCTGACAAGAGCCGGTGAATATCCACTCGTTATCGGGGAACTGGTTCAACGTACATCTGACTCAGTTATTTTCTCTGGAGACTTTACTTAATGCGCATCGTTTGTCTGATATCCGGTGGAGGAACGAATTTACAAGCACTCATCGATTGGCAGGCGAACGACTTGCTTGGGGATGCCAAAATCGTTGCCGTCATCTCTAATGCGGCAGCTGCTCCGGGACTTGGGGTAGCAAATAACGCTGCGATACCCACCGGAACGGTATCACACGATGACTTCCCTAATCGATCTGCCTTCGATCACGCATTGATAAAGTTGATCAATACCCATGAGCCCGACCTCGTCGTATTAGCGGGTTTCATGCGTATCCTTACCGGTGATTTTGTGGCTCATTACGATGGACGTCTAATAAATATACACCCCTCGCTGCTACCTAAATACAAAGGATTGAATACGCATAGGCGTGCCCTCGAAGCTGGAGACAATTATGCTGGCGCCACCGTGCACTGGGTCACCTCAGAACTCGACGCGGGCGACATAATCCGACAGGTGGAGGTTCCTATCATGCGCGAGGATACGGAAGAAACGCTTAATGCAAGGGTCCTCGACGCGGAATATACATTGTATCCTTCAGTGATTCGCGATCTCTCTTTAGGGTTAATTAAATGTTGAAAATTTTATTTTTACTGGCTTACTTGGTTTGTTTGCCTGCCCTTGCACGAGGCTATGAAGCAAAATACGACATGCTGTGGAGCGTAGGCTTGAAGCTAGAGGCTGAGGCAACTGAAACACTAAAAAAAAATGGCGACCGCTATCAAATTATCCTCGATGCCAAAGCGAGTATCGGTTCCGCAAACGAAACAACCAATCTGGTTTATATTCCAGAAAGCGGATGGAGACCATTGGACTACAGCTACACTCAAAATATCCTCGGTCGTACCACAGGACGTCATTTCCGATTTAACTGGAATACAGGAATTCTCACCTGGTTACACCAACCTGGGCGAGATGAGGTAACTATCCCAACAAACACACTCGACCCCCTCGGATTTCGGCTACAATTGGCTTTCCTGTTGATGAATGAGAAAAATCTGCCGAATGCTATTACCCTACTAGAGGGTAACGATATCAAAGCCCGTACTATTCTGGCTGGTGGTCTTGAAGTGTTGGATACTCCTTACGGAAAAATCAAAGCGCAAAAATTTGTACTAACGGAAGATAATCCAAGACCAGAAGGTTCATTTGAGTTTTGGCTGGCTCCGTCGCTGGACTATCAACTAGTGAAACTTGAAAAACGGGATAAAAAGGGGCTCCTTGCACTGACGCTAAAGGCCTTCAAAAAAACGGGGGCGCCGTAACAACTGAAGGCATATATGCAACCAGGATTACACCAGTCGATACACGCCTTTAAGCCAGACGAGTGGGATGCCCTAAATCCCTCTCGCTATCCTGGTCTCCTACACGGCTTTCTATCTTCCCTCGAGGATTCTAAGAGCGTTGGTGAGGGCACTGGATGGCAACCACTTTACGCATCGGTGATGAAAGATGGCAACCTCGTCGGTGCCATGGTCTGCTATCTAAAATCTGACTCGTACGGCGAATACGTATTTGATTGGGCGTGGGCGGATGCCTATCATCGGCACGGCATCAACTACTATCCGAAGTGCGTGACTGCGATCCCATTTACGCCAGCCACCGGACCCCGCGTTTTGTTCAAGGACGGGGAAGATTACGCAAAAATCACGAGACAACTCGTTGAGGTACTCAAAAAGGAGTTGGTTGACCGAGTATCCACTTGGCACATTCTTTTTCCTGATGAGCAAAGCTCACAACTCCTTAACTCAAACGGATCATGGCTCGAACGCTTCGGTGTACAGTTTCACTGGTTTAATGACGGATTTGAAACCTTTGATGAGCATCTTGCGACGTTTAACTCAAAACGCAGAAAAGAAGTTCGAAGAGAACGGAGACGTGTTGCCGATCAGGGGATCATGTTCGAGCGACTGAGTGGGTACGAATTGAATAATCAGACAATCGATACTCTATTTCAGTGCTATCAGATGACCTATCGATTACGGGGTAGTCTTGGCTACTTGAACCGCGCCTTCTTTGAATACGCGGTCGAACGTATTCCTGATGCGATTCGAGTAGCGTTTGCAATCCACCAAGGCAAACGTATCGCTATGTCGTTTTGCTTAAGAGATATAAAAAATTTTTACGGTCGCTACTGGGGGGCACTATATAACGTTGATTGCCTCCACTTTGAGACCTGTTTTCACCAATGGATCGAGGATGCTATTGAGCAAGGAGTTGAACGTTTCGATCCTGGAGCGCAAGGCGAACACAAAATAGCACGAGGATTCCGGCCGGTTAAAACCCGCAGCCTGCACTGGGTACAACATTCTGAATTTGAACTAGCGATCAAGCAGTTCCTTATCAACGAGAGGAATCACATCGATGGATATTTCGAGGCCTGTGACGGTCATACGCCCTTTAAAGCACTAGATGAGGGAATCTCACTTTAGGACACCTACGAACCAATTTTTCTACGTTGCTAAACTATCGGTCTTCTGAAAGTTTGATGAAATATAGTCCAAACAAACTAGGAGTACTTTCCACTCTTGAAGGTGGAAGCCCGTTATACTTAGTGATTAAAGACTTAGAACAATTGGAAGTATTATGCGAACCTCCGAAATGTTACTGCCTACTCTCAAAGAAGACCCTGTCGATACCGTTGTCATAAGCCATAAGCTGATGCTGCGCGCGGGAATGATCCGGCAGCTTGCCTCGGGGTTGTATACATGGTTACCGCTCGGGCTTCGTGTATTGAAGAAAGTCGAGCGGATCATACGAGAAGAAATGGACCGAGCGGGCGCTCAAGAAGTTTTAATGCCTGGTGTTCAACCAGCTGAACTGTGGCAAGAGTCTGGTCGTTGGAGCCAATTTGGGCCGGAACTTTTGCGGCTCAAGGACCGACATGAGCGAGATTTTTGTTTGGGGCCGACACATGAGGAGGTTATCACCGACATCGTCCGCCGCGAGGTCAGTTCATATAAACAATTACCGCTTAACTTGTATCAGATGCAAACAAAATTCCGGGACGAGGTTCGCCCTCGGTTCGGTGTTATGCGTTCACGCGAATTCATCATGAAAGATGCCTACTCTTTTGATAGTAATGAAGATGGATTACGAAAAAGTTATCAAGCTATGTATGAAGCCTATTGTCGCATCTTCGATCGGTTCGGTTTAGATTATCGAGCGGTTTTAGCCGATTCAGGCGCTATTGGTGGTAGTGGATCACAAGAATTCCACGTACTCGCGGATTCAGGTGAAGACGAAATAGTTTTTTCAGATGGATCGGGCTACGCTGCTAATATCGAAAAGGCAGAATGCATCGCTTCAGGAAACCGCAACGATCCGGACGAGCAAATGCGTAAGGTCGAAACACCGACTCAAAAAACTATCGAAGCGCTGGTGAATGATTTCGGGATCGACATCCAAAAAACTGTCAAAACATTGATTGTTCGTGCTTCTGATTTATGTAAGGCGGATTTTATCGCGCTTATTCTTCGTGGCGACCATACACTGAATGAAGTCAAAGCAGAAAATCACCCGATGGTCGCGAGCCCGCTTACCTTTGCAACAGAATCGGAGATCGAAGCAGTAATGGGGGCCGGGCCTGGATCATTAGGTCCAGTGAACTGTCCGATACCTCTGGTCACCGACAGACAGGCTGCTATGTGTTCTGACTTCGGAGCCGGTGCTAACGAGAATGGCTGGCATTATTTTGGGATTAACTGGGATCGAGATTGTGCCGCCCCAAAAACGGCAGATCTACGGAACGCTGCTGAGGGAGATCCAGCTCCAGATGGATCAGGTAGTTATCTAATCCGTCGTGGAATAGAGGTCGGTCACGTCTTTCAACTCGGTAAAAAATACTCACTCGCAATGGATGCAACCGTCCTTGACGAGAATGGAAAGCAATCAGTCCTATTCATGGGTTGCTATGGTATTGGGGTGACAAGAATAGTCGCAGCCGCAATCGAGCAACGCCATGATGACCGAGGCATTTGCTGGCCACGGTCACTATCACCATTCGACATCTGCATCGTTCCTATAGGCGGTAACAAGAATCCTGCTGTGGATGTGGAAGCAGTCCGAATCCAGAATGAACTGCAAGATCGAGGTCTTGAGGTTTTACTTGATGATCGCAATTTAGGCCCAGGTTCTCGTTTTGCAGACATGGACTTGATCGGCATCCCAATCCGGATTGTTGTTAGCCCAAAGACCCTTGAAGAGTCTGAGGTCGAACTCAAACATAGAACACAAGACATCGTGATCCGCGTGCCACTCTCAGACATTTTAGACAATGTGATAACTCTCGAATGACCCAAATCCTTATCCTTTTCTACAGTCGTACTGGCCATATTGCCGAGTTGGCCGAAGCGATAGCAGCAGGTATCGAACTCAGGGGCGGCGAGGCAAAGCTCCGGACTGTACCGAATCTAAAACCGGCTTCTGAGCCAGCATCCGATGATACATTCGAGAGCAAGCTAGGATATTTGTTCGCGACTAAGGATGATTTACGAGAGTGTGACGGGCTTGCGCTCGGCTCGCCATCGCGGTTTGGCACCATGGCTGCACCTTTAAAAGGTTTTCTAGAAACAACATCAGATTTGTGGTTGTCAGGGGCAATGATTGATAAACCGGCAGCCGTATTTGCGTCTGCATCTTCACTACATGGAGGCCACGAGTCAGTTCTACAATCGATGATTACGCCTTTGTTGCACCACGGAATGTTAGTTATGGGCTGTCCCTACTCGGATCCGGGGTTAGCGGCAACCGAAGGTGGTGGAACGCCCTACGGTCCGACACACCTAGATGCAGAAAAGCTTCGCCCACATGAGAAAGATATGGCCGTGCGCTTGGGCCAACGGCTCGTCAAATGGAGTCAACATGACTGAGATAGAACTTTATCGCCAACGTAAACAGCTGTTTCATAGTTTTTTACGGATTTCTTTGATTAGTCTGATTGCGTTACGCATTTCAGGATTGTGGTTACTCACCCCCCCAGCTACTCTAACCGGGGCAATCGGGGTAACTTTGATTTTAGTTGCTTTTGTATGGCCAGTTTTTAAAAGAGATATCAAAGCCTCGTTATGGCTAAGCTTTATTTCATGTCTGTTTTTTACTATTGGAGTTCTCAATGCCATGACCGAGGGCAGAGAATTGTTTGGGATTGTTGAGTCCGTCTTAGCCGCTGGGATTTTTTTCTCCGCCATGTTGTTCGCGCGTTACGGCTATCGAGAACTCGAAGCTACAACAGAAGCGTCAGAGCAATCAACCACATAAGGATACCAATTCCGATATCAAGCACAGTCCAGGCTTTGGGGTTTTCAAATGTCGGTCCCAATAAGCGTGCTCCATAGCCCAAGGCCAAAAACCACACCCAGCTCGCTGAGATGGCGCCTAGAGTGAACGATAATCGTTCGTCTTCACCATACTGCGCACCAATGCCTCCAATAAATATAAGCGTATCCAAGTAAACATGGGGATTTAACAAGGTCACTGCCAAAATCGAGAATAGGGCAGGCCAGAACGACTCGATCACCTGGCCTTCAATTCCGAGCGCCTGATTTTTTAAGGCTGATCGAAAACACAGCCCACCATAAGCAATTAAGAAAATCGCGCCACCAATCCGGGTAATCCACTCAAATGGTGGCCAAATTGTGGCTATCGTGCCCATCCCGTAGACACCGGAGGCCATCAAGATTGTGTCGCAGATAATACAAATAGCCACCGTTCCGGGAACCTGACGCCCAGCTATGCCCTGTCTTAATACATGGGCATTCTGGGCGCCGATGGCTGCGATCAGCCCGAGAGCGATCCCAAAGCCAGAGCCTGCAACAAGCCAGTTCAAAATCTGCCTTCACTCATTGACGATGAGCGATTATTAATGCGAGCCATAAGGAACACTATGCCGTTTAAATGATAAGCAACAATCGCGTCGCAAACGCAAGCAAGCGGCGAACAACGAAATCGATCCTGTAGTGATATTTCCCTCTCAACCAGCCGTTTTTCGCCTCGATGACAAAACTGACTCAAACAGATCTACACGACGGATGAGAAGGTGCAACCGGTGGTGGCTTCCCGCGGCCCCCCACAACAGCATTTGATCATTATCCGCTAGTAAGAGGTCTTCCCCCGGGAAAGGCACCAAGTCACCATTAAACCGGGCCAATAGCAAGCAGATCAGCGGCATATTCAAATGATCGACCCCAGGATCCACTAACAAATCAGCCACTTTGGGAGCTCTTGCAGTGTTTAGGAATGGCAACACTCCCGGGGCATCCTCTGCGTCTAAGCTGATGTCAAAGTGAGCTAACTCAGGGCTTTGATTACCCAATCGCAAGTTAAGGTTCTCGATAATTCCCTGTACCAACGCTTCCGGCATCACCTCAAGCTGTCCTATAAACTGATGTAACAGTGGAGTCGTAATCCGTGCATACATCTCCTGAGCAATTATCCGCCCTTCACGCAGCACGTAGTGAAAATTACCTTGGCGGAACACAGGTTCGCTTGTTGATTTATTTCTTCGAGCGACGGTTATTAATCGTTCGTTTTCAGTTTGGGCGGTTAAAAGAATCGAAAGATTATCCCCGTCGTCGTTGGTTCCTGCGATAATTCCTGCTGCTTCGGTGATCCTTGCTTGCCGAAGCGTGTTCGCCTCTGTACCCAGCCCTTGTACCCAAGTAATGGAGTCGGCAGTCACCGACACCTCTGGACTCACGAGACAGAACGGTATTTCGGCCCTCAAAAATGCCTCGGAGATTGTGTCAGCTAAGCGGTCTCCGGCACAAACGATCCAGTGTCCGGAATCAGGTACATCAAGTATTTCAATCTGGTTAAAGTCCGGGTCCACCAGTTCGTGATACAGAGCAAATGCGCGTGGTTTTCGAATGAGCTGTGTCAGACTGCGGGCTGCGACTCGATAAGGATCAATTACTACCTCTGTATTGAAACTTCTAAGATTACGGGTGTTGGCATCGCTCTCCGAACGAGCATGAACAGGTACCCTTGGTGCCAAAATACGGGTATTCGTCGCAATGGTTAGATTCGTTTGATTGTGATCGGTTAGTGCAAGAACGCCACGGCACAACGCACTCCGCACCCCTGCATCAACTAGCGTTTGAGGCTCACTGGCATCGCCAACCAAAACATCGAGATCATAAGCCATATCGGATAATTTAGCCGTATCGGCCCGTGTCTGATTCGAATCAATCATCACGCTACGGATACCCGATTGATCCATGAATCGGATCACTTGATTACCTGCACCGCCATATCCACAAACAATCCAAAACGGTTGCTTCTGGGCCTTAATCCGACCAACCGTTCGCTGATACACGCGAAGCCGACGAAAACCAGGATCTGAGATCACAGATAACACAGAACCTATCGCGTAGAGCCAGGCGATTACCGTGGAATACATAACAAAAAGCATCCACAATTTTTGCTGAGCCGTGAACGGATGCGGAATTTCACCAAAGCCGATGGTCGTCGCGGTGTAACTTACGACAAAAAATGCATCGAGGAATGACAAGTAGTAGACACCGCCATTGGGTGCCTGTCCTGGAATTAAAACCAACCCCAAAATACTCACAGAGTAGGTGACGATCAGAGCTATAAGTGGCGCCCTGAGCCTCGGAAGTAAGAGCCACATCGCTGCGCCACGAATTCGTGACCGAGTCCGATGGGTAGATTCCATTAGCGTTTCAACTGGATCGTTTCAGCGATTAATAGAATAACGCTTGTGACGTTGGCCAGCATTGCTCCACCTGCGAGGGATACAATACTTGCCATTAAGCTGCCCGATACATGGCCAGTCACTTGGGATCCATAGCCCCAAATCACCGCTGCCACAATTAATTGGAGATCAGCAACCAAGCTTGTCGCCAACAAGACTGCGCCCAGGTGTGATCGATCACCAATTTTCAGGATCGTGGCAATAAGCGACACCATCAGCGCAAAGAAAAACTCATAAAGGTTGTGGTGATCAGGGTTATCGATCTCACCAACGAAGAATCCGAAATTCAATGTGAGCGCAAGGACGATAAAAAAAGCAAACCAAACACGCTGGGTATTCATAAGCAACTCCAAACTATGGGGGCTAACGCCCCTTTTATTTTATAGTCACCGATTATGCGACAGGATGCGAGACCGACTTGAGTTTCGCTTCAGTTTCCGGAGGTAGCAAATCAGCAATCGCGTCGCGCTCGCCAACTAATTCATCATTGGTTGCATCCATCTTTCCACGCGAAAAATCGCTCACACTGATACCCTGAACGACCTTATAGTCACCGCCCTGGCAGACAACTGGGTATGAATAAATCACGCCTGGTGCAATTCCATATGAACCATCTGCAGGAACCGCCATTGAAACAATCTTACCATTCGTTCCTAGGGTCCAATCACGCATGTGATCAATCGCCGCCTGCGCCGCAGACGCAGCAGATGAGGCTCCACGCGCATCAATGATTGCTGCACCACGCTTCGCGACCGTCGGAATATAATCATTCTCATACCAGGCTCGATCAACCTGATCCAGAGCCGGTTGACCTTTCACGGTCGCGCGATGCAGATCTGGATACTGGGTTGGTGAGTGATTACCCCAAATGAATGCGTTGTCAACATCCGTTGGCTGAGCGCCCAAGTGATTCGCCAGGATCCCAACCGCACGGTTGTGATCAAGGCGTGTCATCGCTGTGAACTGACGCGGATCGAGCCTCGGAGCATTGCGGCTCGCAATCAATGCATTGGTATTCGCCGGATTACCAACGACCAAAATACGAACATCCTTCGATGCAACCTGGTCTAACGCTTTACCCTGTACGGAGAAGATCTTCGCGTTCTCTTTGAGCAGGTCAGCCCGCTCCATACCCGGTCCACGTGGGCGTGCACCAATCAAAAAAACGAGATCAGCATCTTGAAAGCCCTCTTCTGGGTTGTCGTTCGTTGAGATACCAGTCAGTAGCGGAAAAGCGCAGTCGATCAATTCCATAACAACACCATTAAGCGCTGTCATTGCCGGTGGGATTTCTACCAACTGAAGGATCACCGGTTGATCTTTGCCCAGCAGCTCTCCGGCCGCAATTTTGAATAAAATTGTGTAACTAATTGCGCCGGCTGCACCAGTAACAGCAACACGTAAAGGTTTTCTCATTCCTTGCTCCTTGATGAGGAATCGGGTTTCAAACGTAACGCCATCCATTGCCCGATGGCACGAAGTTGCTCAGGCACCACACTGTGCGGCATGGCAAACGCCTGAAACGTAACCGGGTAGCCCAGCACCGACAGTGCGTCACGTGCTTGCTCTCCTAGTACATAGGGGACCACAGGATCAAAAGTCCCATGGTGAATCTCGATAGGTAAGCCCTCAGGAGCACGCCCTGGTATTAAGCTGGAATCTTGTGCGCCAACCCAATAAGTCGACAGCGCTAAAATTCCAGCAAGAGGTTGTTTGGAACGCACACCGGCATAGAGCGCAACAGCTCCACCTTGGCTAAAACCAACAAGAATAATGCGGTTTACAGGGATGTCCTCATCCATTTGCGTCTGAATAATCGCATCTACTCTGTCTGCCGAGAGGGAAATCCCAGGAACATCGATTGTCCGATCGATATCGATGTGCTCAATGTCGTACCAGGCTGGCATCGACATCCCACCATTCACGGTCACAGGAAGTTCGGGAGCATGTGGGAAAATAAAACGCGTGGTTTGGTTGTCAAGTTCTAACAACGGCAATACTGGCTCAAAGTCATTACCACTTGCACCGAGCCCGTGGAGCCAAATAACCGCACTATCCGCTTTTTTTGATGGTTCTACGACGACCGCGTCAAACATTAAAATTCCAATGTATTAAGGACTGCGAAGCCTAATCGCGATACTCTAATGCGCGCGGCAACACTTTGGCTAAATAAATGTTTTCAATTTTACGTCTTTTTCTTCTCGCAGTCGCAACATTTTTGGGCGGATTGCTCATAACCCTCGTATCACCCCTCAAGTTATTCCCACCAACGCAGGCACTAAGCTATCGACTCGCCGTTCGTATTGCTGGGATTTGGGGTGACCTTATGCGTTGGCTATTGACAACGATACCCATGGAGTACGTCATCACCGGTGACAAAATTAATTCCAAAGGGACTTATCTTATCCTCGCAAATCACCAAAGTTGGATTGACATCATGATGGTGATGGTTGTTCTCGGCAAGGGCACAACGCTTCCACGTTTTTTCATGAAATGGGAACTGATTTATGTACCTGTTATCAATATTTGCGCGTGGACTCTAAACTTCCCAATAATGCGCCGCTTCACTCAGGAAGACGTGAAAGATAGACCTGGTTTGAAGAATCGTGATTTCAACCATGCCCACGACGTGTTGTCGCGGAACCCCGACCAGGCGTGTGTGGTGGTGAATTATGCTGAGGGCACGCGATTTACTCCCGAGAAACACAAGAAAAATCGTTCACCGTATCAGCATTTACTTAAACCCAAGGTTGGCGGTCCACAGCTCGCGCTTGATTGCCTCCGGGACCGTCTGGATGGAGTATTTGATATCACGCTCGCATATCCCGGAGCACAACTCAGTGTCTGGCATTTACTCGCGGGTCGTATCCCCAAAGCCATGATCCACGTCGAGCAGATTGAGGTACCAAACGGGCTTGAAAAAAAACCAAAAACCTTAGCCGAACTCAAAGCCTTTCGAGGGTGGATGAATTCAATATGGGCGAAAAAAGATGCCCATATTGAACGGATGCTTAGCGGTATACCGGCAGACGATCACACATCGTCTTGACTTGACCACGGACTCTCCCCTTGACGCCCTCATCGTCAAGGTTATCAAGCACATCACAGATCAGATTAGCGAGCTCGTGACAGTCGCTTTCGACGAATCCACGGGTTGTTACAGCAGGTGTACCAATTCGGATCCCTGAGGTCACGAATGGCGACTGCGGGTCGTTTGGCACAGCATTCTTATTCACTGTAATATGTGACTCACCAAGCGCAGCATCAGCCGCTTTTCCTGTAATTCCCTGAGCAACTAAATCGACCAGCATCAAGTGATTATCGGTTCCACCCGAGACGATTTTGAATCCACGTTCGACGAACACCGACGCCATCACCTGAGCATTTTTTACAACCAGCTCTTGATAGGTCTTAAATTCCGGCTCCATTGCTTCTTTAAATGCAACGGCTTTAGCGGCAATCGCATGCATAAGCGGTCCACCCTGCATTCCAGGAAAAACAGCCGAATTGAGTTTTTTGTGGAGAGTTTCGTCATCCTGACCTGACAGAATCAAACCCGACCGGGGCCCGCGCAAGGTCTTGTGTGTTGTGGTTGTCACCACATGTGCGTGCGGGATGGGTGACGGATAAACATCGGCCGCAACGAGCCCTGCAATGTGGGCCATATCAACCAAAAAATAGGCACCAATATTATCGGCAATTTCCCGCATCTTCGCCCAATCAACCACACGAGAGTATGCCGAGAAACCACCAAGAATTAGCTTAGGCTTGTGCTTTTCAGCAAGGTCCGCTATCTGGTTGTAGTCCATGTATCCATCAGCATCGATCCCATACTGAACCGCGTTATAGACCTTACCCGAGAAGTTGACAGAGGCACCGTGTGTCAAGTGACCGCCATCCGCCAGTGACATACCCAGAACCGTATCGCCAGCTTCCATCAACGCGAGATAGGCTGCCGCATTGGCTTGCGAACCGGCATGAGGCTGCACATTTGCGTACTCCGCTCCAAAAAGCTTCTTTACGCGATCAATAGCCAACTGCTCGACCACGTCCACATGTTCACAACCTCCGTAGTAACGCTTACCGGGGTAACCTTCTGCATATTTATTTGTAAGAACTGATCCTTGCGCCTCCAGCACCCGAGGACTCGCATAGTTCTCCGAGGCAATCAGCTCAACGTGATCCTCTTGCCGTGTAGATTCATGCTTTAACGCCTCACACAAAACTTCATCGTATACTGATAATGATGAATTCATGTCGAACATTTACGTTCACTCCTGTTACCTAATCATTCTGAGAGATCTATTGTTAAGTCACTGCTAACGGCTACGGGACCTTTCTGCACGCAATACGATCGCGCACTTTGAAGCGACCTATGATTTTAGTTACGATTCGTTAGATTCGGGTTGATCTGATGGTGGTACCCTAACAAAAAGTGGACATAAAATGAAAACGTTTGATGCAAAGGGTATCCCCAATGGCTGGTCGATAGAAATCACGCCTAAAGAAACTAAGACTATTAGTTGTTTCTCAACCTTTCTCGAAGAGGGCACCAAAGTTAACGTAACTAACCTGCCGAAGACGTCTATCCAAGACACCCTCGCAGCGGTTGAGCAATTGAAACATGATGGCATGAATCCGATACCGCACATTACTGCCCGTACTATAACCGATGAAGATGACCTAACCAGAATCGTTTCAAATTATGCAAGCCTTGAGATCTCTGAGGTCCTAATTATCGCTGGCAGCAAAGGCCAAGCTGCTGGCAGCTTCTCAAGTTCCGTGGAACTCATTAGTTCTGGTGTATTTGAACACTTTGGTATAGTGAACATCGGAGTAGCAGGCCATCCGGAGGGTTCCCCCGACATCACAAAACAACAACTCGAGGACGCTCTATATCAAAAAAATCACCTCGCAGTATCGCGAGATTTGAATATTTTTCTCGAGACTCAATTCTGCTTCGATGCACAGAAGATAATCGATTGGGAAAAGGCAATTCGCGACCGAGGTAACTCGCTGCCAATCCGAGTCGGTATTGCTGGACCGACAAAATTACTCTCATTAATCAATTTTGCTATCAAGGCTGGTGTAGGACCTTCATTAAAATTTCTAATTAACGAGCGAGATAAGCTTACCAAATTGGTGACTTCATACGATCCTACCGAACTTATTTTTTCTCTGGCTCCACAATTTTCCCCCGCAGCTAATACTTGCTTTGAGTCAATCCACTTCTACGCATTTGGCGGTTTTCAAGAAACCGCCAAATTCGCACAAAAATTATTCAAATAGAATTTACTCGGGTAGCTCAAGCCCTAAATATTCGGTTAGATTCGATTGTCAGCGAAAAATTAATTGACTCAAAGAAAAGTTTTCCTGCAAAGTCCGAAAAACAGAGGAGCGACCATGACCATCTCCCTTTCAATCGGTCCACAGAATCGAAAAAGTCCTTTTTTTAACTCGACGCTACAGGATGGGCTCACGGCAGCTAGCATTTATAACCACATGTATTTCCCAACCACTTTCGGTGACCGACCGGCGGAGTATGATCGATTATTAAACGGGGTAGCAATGTGGGATGTCAGCATAGAACGACAAGTTGCCTTCAAAGGCAGGGACGCAATAAAGCTTGCGCGGTATCTCACAGGTAGAAATCTGGACGACTTACAGATTGGTCAAGGTAAATACATTCCACTTTGCGATTACCGCGGTAGGCTTATTAACGATCCTATCCTTCTCCAAATTTCGAAAGACGAAATTTGGTTATCAATAGCAGATAGTGATATCAAATTATGGGTATCGGGAATCGCTGACTCCCTTGAATATCAAGTTGATGTTTTCGAGCCTGACGCCTCGCCACTCGCTGTGCAAGGACCGCTTGCGACACCCTTGATAGCCGACCTATTTGGGCAGTGGATCCATGATCTCAAATTCTTTGGTTTCAGAGAAATAAAGTTAAAGGACATCCCGGTGATTTTGGCCAGATCTGGTTGGTCGAAACAGGGAGGCTTTGAAATCTATCTCCTCGATAAGAATTTAGGAGAAAACTTATGGGCCGAGATTAAGAGTGCGGGGGCAAAATACAATATCGGTCCAGGTGCCCCAAACTATATCGAACGATTGGAAAGTGGATTGCTGTCCTTCCGGACCGACTGTGACAAGCACAGTAATCCGTTTGAGTTCGGTCTTGGTCGTTTTATTGACCTCGACCAAAATCAGGAGTTTATCGGCAAGACAGCACTGCAAAAGATTAAGGAGGCCGGCGTAAAACGGGACTTCATTGGACTCCGAATAGATGGGCCAAAGTTTAATTCACCCCCGGAAGACAGGTCTTCAATCTATTCTGATGATAAATACATCGGTTACTCGTCCGCAGCGGCATACAGTCCGAGACTGAAATCCAATATTGCGGTCGGTGTTGTAGACATCTGTCATGCAATAGAAGGAGAGGTTGTACTTATTGACTTTTCAGACCATAAAAGAAAGGCACGAGTGACCACACTACCAGTGTTTAGGTAAGGAAAAAATGACTACGGTAGATTCGATCAATAGTAAATTTATGGAGCCGAGGGTTGCGAATCACGTCCCTCTAAGTCCTCTGTCCTTTCTCAAGAGAACGGCCGCGGTTTATGGAAACAAACCAGCCACGACTTATAACGGAAAAACAAGGACATGGTCCGAGGTCTACAAACGCTGCTGCCTGTTTGCCTCCGCGGTTAAAAAATCTGGTATCAAGCGTGGTGAGGTTATAAGCGTTCTCGCTTTCAATACACCAGAAATGGTTGAATTACAGTTCGCCGTCGCGATGGCTGGGGGCGTATTGAATACCATAAATACTAGACTAGATGCAGACACAATCGCTGTGATCATAGCGCACGCGGAGCCTGCGATTATCGTCGTAGACGCCGAACTAACAGCGCAACTGGAATTAGCGCTTACTCAGACCCATAGTAGCGAAAAAGAATTAATTGTTATCCCGTGCCTCGAGCATGAGGCGGGCCGATATCACTTCGCAAAAGAGATTCTTTACGACGATTTTCTTGAAAGCGGGGACCCAGGTGATTCCTGGTCACTGCCAGAAAGTGAATGGGAAGCATACGGCCTAAACTACACATCAGGTACGGGGGGCACACCAAAAGGTGTAGTGATCCATCACCGTGGTGCATATCTTATGGCTATGGGAACAGTGCCGGCATGGGGTGTACCGCAGCATCCCGTTTATCTTTATACGGTGCCAATGTTTCATTGTAACGGCTGGGGCCATGCTTGGCTTAATGCGCTTGTAGCAGGTTCAATTATTTGCTTAAAAAAGATTAGTGCCAAAATAATTTTCGATGCGATAAGTGAATATAAAGTCACGCACTTTGGAGGTGCTCCAGTCGTTCTGGGACTCTTGATCAACGCCACAGAAAATGACCAGAAGATATTAAAGCATTCCGTTCAAGTCATGACAGCAGGTGCGCCGCCGCCGCCCGCTATTCTTGAAAAAATTGAACATTTGGGGATGGAGGTAATGCAGGTCTATGGCTTGACTGAAACGTTTGGCCACATAATGCACTGTGCCTGGAACACAGACTGGGATAATCTAGATTTTAGTGAACGGGCGACTATAAAAGCCCGCCAGGGTGTCCAATTCACTCACACTGAAGAAACAGAAGTACTTGGGCTAGCAGACGACAAGCCAGTGCCACATGATGGAAAAACTCAAGGCGAAATTGTGATTAGGTCTAACACTTTGATGAAGGGTTATCACAAAGATGAGTCAGCAACAGAGGCTGTCTTCAAAGATGGTAAATATTTCCTGACTGGAGACATCGCAGTCCGACATCCTGGCGGATATATTGAAATCAAAGACCGGCTAAAAGATGTAATAATTTCGGGCGGAGAAAATATTTCCTCTGTCGAGGTAGAAAACGTTTTGTATCGGCTACCAGGGGTTGCGTGTGCAGCGGTTATAGCCAAACCCAACGAAAAATGGGGCGAGATACCCATCGCTGTGATTGAGCTCAAAGAAGACACAGAATACTCAGAGACTGAAATACTCGACCATTGCCGTCGCTCGCTTGCTGGATTTAAGACCCCAAAGGAAGTCGTATTCAAAGAAATCCCAAAGACTGCTACCGGTAAAGTTCAAAAATTTTTATTGCGTCAAGAATACGATTCATGACAAATCTGGACGGGATGCCAACGATAACCCGACCATCCTACATTTTTTGGATCTTATTTTACGGAGGCATCTGTTCGAGTTGGCTGCTACTTTTCGTCATGTCGGGCGCCGACAAAGGATCGAGCTTTGATTTTATTAAGGACTTGTGCCTATCAGCATCCAAGGCGTCTATATCTCAGCTTATGGGAATGTGGGGTCTGATGATCGGGGCAATGATGCTTCCCTCGTTTTACAACTTCGTAGTCGTCCACCAAGATATTAGACGAGATAATTTCAGGCATACGGCTCTACTTACATCGGGTTATGTTACGGTTTGGTTAACGGTGGTCCCTCTGGCAGGCCTTACTCAGAAGTACTTCCTCGATCAGGATTTGATAGATCTAGATGGTAGAAGTCAGTCAATGTTTTTAAGCAGTCTTCTTCTGTTCACAGCTGGTGTATATCAGTTCACAAAAATCAAAAATACATGCCTTAGTGTCTGCTCATCCCCAATGCATTTCTTCTTAAGTCATTGGAAAGAAGGCTACATAGGCTCTTACCGGATGGGCATGCACTTGGGTATGGTCTGCGTTATTTGTTGTTGGGCTCTTATGCTTCTAGCATTCGTAGGCGGTGCGATGAATATGGTTTGGATGGCTGGTTTAACATCCATTATGGTTATCGAGAAACAAGGCTACCTAAGCAAAAATTTCTCTGGCCTGGTAGGGCTGACACTCCTAGGTGCAGCCACGATCACCTTCGTTCTATCGTTCGTTTTGGAGGTAATGATATGAGCATAGAAATCCCTTCTTGGCACATCAAGGGAGAACTCATTCTTAATTGTAATTGTACGGTCTTTTGCCCCTGCGTGATTAGCTTGGGTGCGCACTATCCCACAGAAGGCCACTGTCAAGCATGGCTTGGTGTGGATATTCATGAAGGACGATTTGATAACGAGGATCTAGACGGCCTCAAAGTAGCGATGCTCCTCGATATACCGGGTCGAATGTCCAGAGGGGATTGGAAAGCTGGAATATTTATCGATCAAAGAGCGTCCGCTCCCGCACACGAGGGCCTCAGCCAGATATTCAGCGGCAAAGCGAAAGGAACTACTCACCTTTTCTCCCTGCTAATTAGTGAGCATCTCGGTACCTCCCGGGAGCCAATTGAGTTCAAAACAGAAAATCAGATTCGAAGTCTCACGGTGGGGAAAAAAATCATTGGAAGTGTTGAGCCAATAAGTGGGGCCGACGAAAATCAAACAGTTGTCGTCACAAATACAAACTACTGGATGGGCCCGGACATAACAGTATCAAAGGCACTGAAAGGCAAGGTTAGAGCATTTGGTCGGGTCTGGGACTTTGAAGATCGAAGCGCCGAAATATGTCAGATCAATTGGACCGGTCCGTAGAAATTCTGTTCGGCATGATTTTTGTAATCTTGCTTGCCTACGGGTTGCCTGAGAGGTTTTTAAAGGTAATAATATTCGATCCTCGCAATTTATTTTGCGACCGTCTCAGCGGGAGAGAGCACTCACGTGCCGCCGAAGGAGCAACCGACTCGGAAACTCTCAGGCAGAAGGACCGCTTTGATGAATGAGGAATCTGGAAAGAAGCAATCGCTCACCGAAGGAGAAAGGGGTCAAACCTGAATCTCTCAGGTCTATGACAGATGGGTCATGCGAAATAGCCTGTAAGGAGGATGCATGACAGATCTACACTCGTTGGTTTTAGAATCATTCCATGCTGAGCAAGGCGCGAGATTTGGCCCATTCGCTGGCTATAGGATGCCCATACAGTATCCACTCGGAGTCAAGGGCGAACACATACATACCCGAGATGCTGTTGGTCTCTTCGACGTGTCACATATGGGCCAACTCCTTATCGAAGGGGCCGGTGCGACAAAGGCTCTTGAGAGATTGGTTCCAGCATCGCTTCAAGATATGACTCGCGGTCAAATTCGGTATTCACAGCTGACGCTTGATAATGGTGGAATTCTCGATGATTTAATGCTGACTCGTTGGGACCACGAGTCCTGGAGGCTAGTAGTCAACGGCGCCTGCAAATTCGAGGACATAAGACACCTTAAAACGTACCTGCCAGCAGAAGTGACCATACGCTATTTGGATAATTACTCCTTGATCGCCGTCCAGGGTCCCAAAGCTCGGCGCATTCTTTCTGAGCTTATACCTGATGCAAGGACGCTTGTATTCATGCGTTCACTGCAAACGACATGGAATGACTGTGACATAGTGCTGTCATGCTGCGGGTACACGGGTGAAGATGGGTATGAAATCTCGATCGCCAAACAATTTGTGCATGAACTAGCCGATGCGCTCACGGATTTGGCGGAGACCACTTGGGTTGGGTTGGGCGCTCGAAATTCACTTCGGCTTGAGACAGGTCTGTGCCTTTATGGGAACGATCTCACTACCGACACGACACCAATCGAGGCTGATCTGCTGTGGTCAATTCAGAAACGGCGCAGGATAGATGGTGGGTTTCTGGGTGCCAAAATAATTCTCAAACAGATCACGGATGGAGTATCGAGAAAACGAGTGGGGATTAAGCCGAAAGATGGAAAAACTCCGTTGAGAGAGCATACGGTATTGAAAAATATCGCTGGCGATTTGGTTGGAGAAATCACTTCTGGAGGTTTCGGGCCAACGCGCAGGGGACCCGTGGCTATGGGTTACGTATCACAGTATTTGAGTGCACTCGGCACAGAATTAGTTGCAGAAGTCAGGGGCAAGCCCCTTAGTTGCACCGTCTGCGATCCAATTTTTATCCAACAACGCTACGTTCGTAATTTGAGCTGCTGAGAGGACCACTGCATGACTGTCAAATATACTCGCGAACACGAATGGATCCGTATCGAAGGTGATACGGCAACGGTCGGTGTCACTTTCTATGCCCAAGAACAACTCGGCGATGTCGTCTTTGTGGAATTACCTGACGCCGACACATCAGCTGATCAGGGCACTGAAGTCGCGGTAGTAGAGTCTGTAAAGGCAGCAAGTGACATCTACGCACCGGTCACCGGAACCATTGTCGAATCCAATGCAGAATTGTCGAACCGACCGGAACTGGTTAACGAGGATCCAGAGAACGATGGTTGGTTTTTCAAAATCAAAATAACCGATACATCAGAACTCGAAGATCTGCTCGATGAAGCTGACTATCAAGCCTTTATTCAAGAAGAATTGTAAGAGGTAAATTGCGTGAAGCAGGAAATGATATTTCGCGATCGTCATATCGGCCTATCCGAAGATGAACGAGCCGTGATGCTCGAGACTTTGAGTCTAAAATCGATGAACGATTTGGCCACCAAAGTGGTCCCAGAGAATATTCGAAAAACAACACAGATGATAATTCCGGAGGCGGTATCCGAGGTAGATGCTCTTGCGCATCTAAAAGCAATTGCCATGAAAAACCAGGTGGTCCGCTCACTGATCGGACAGGGCTATTACCACACGCTTACACCGGCGGTCATCCAACGCAATGTTCTCGAAAATCCCGGCTGGTATACAGCCTATACCCCATACCAGCCAGAAATTTCTCAGGGTCGACTCGAGGCTATTTTTAATTACCAAACGATGATTGTTGAACTCACCGGTATGGCTGTTGCTAATGCATCCCTGCTTGATGAGGGCACAGCAGCTGCTGAAGCGATGACGCTTTGTGAACGGAGCTCTAAGTCGAAGTCGAAAAGGTTTTACGTCGCCAATAACGTCTTCAGCCAAACTCAAGCCGTTATAAGGACAAGGGCAAAACCTCTTGGATTTGAAATTATTGAGTTTGATCCACAAGACCCACCCATATTTACGGATGCCTTCGGCTTGATCACTCAATACACAGGAAAAGATGGATCAATAACAAACATCAAACCATTAATCGAATCGGCGAAAACCCAAGGGATTCTTACAATCGTTGCCGCCGACATCTTAAGCCTCACCATACTTGAAGCGCCCGGATATTTGGGTGCGGATATTTGTCTAGGCTCGACACAACGCTTTGGGGTACCGATGGGCAATGGGGGACCACATGCCGCCTTTTTTGCGGTCGCAGAAAAACTAAAAAGGCATATCCCCGGCCGTCTTGTCGGTCAGTCTATTGATTCCGAGGGCCGTCACGCGTTCCGATTGACACTGCAAACACGTGAGCAACATATCCGTCGCGAGAAGGCCACCAGCAATATCTGTACAGCACAGGTACTTCTCGCCAATATCGCAGGATTTTATGCGTGCTATCACGGACCTGACGCCCTAGCAGCACAGGCTATAAGGGTT
Organism: Gammaproteobacteria bacterium; assembly: GCA_002730235.1. Lineage (GTDB taxonomy): Bacteria > Pseudomonadota > Gammaproteobacteria > Pseudomonadales > Litorivicinaceae > HIMB30. Next base: position 26,837 of record PBZS01000094.1, read on the forward strand.
AACCAGCTCGCTTCACGATTCCATGCTGGAATCAAGGCCACTGGTCAAATGGTCAACCATACGTTCTTTGATACTGTCTCGATTCGAGTGGACAATGCGGACGACACTCTAGCCGCAGCGCTCGCGTTTGGATTCAATATTTATAAAGCGGACCAGACAACGGTCTCAGTATCATTCGATGAGGCATCGACCGAAGCAGAATTAAAAAAGCTGGCTCAGTTATTTAGTATCTCGCCCGGGGCTCCAAAATCCGATATCCCAACCTATGCCGTGAGATATTCGGAATTCATGAGCCAAGAAGCATTCAACACCTATCACTCTGAAACCGAAATGACGCGGTATTTACGTAAATTGGCAGACCGGGATCTAGCCCTCGACCGGGCCATGATTCCGCTGGGGTCCTGCACTATGAAACTCAACGCAGCCTCAGAGATGACACCAGTTACTTGGCCTGAATTCGCCAACATACATCCGTTCGCACCAGCCTCCCAACGCCTTGGTTACCAGGAAATGATAGAAAACCTAAATGATTGGCTTTCCGAAATAACAGACTATGACACTATCTCGCTACAGCCCAATTCAGGTGCGCAGGGGGAATACGCCGGACTTCTGGCCATCCAAGGCTATCATCAATCACGTGGTGAAAGTCATCGCAAGATTTGTCTTGTTCCCTCCTCCGCACACGGCACGAATCCAGCCTCGGCCCAGATGGTAGGTCTCGATGTTGTGGTGGTTGGTTGCGATCAACACGGCAATATTGACCTCGACGATTTGAGGTCGAAGGTGGAAATACACGGAACAAATGTGTCTTGCCTGATGATAACCTACCCATCAACACACGGCGTGTTCGAGACCGAGGTACAGGAAGTCTGTTCAGTGATACATGCTGTGGGTGGTCAAATATACTTGGATGGAGCCAACCTAAATGCACAAGTTGGACTCACGAGTCCAGGAATCGTCGGTTCTGATGTTTCTCACCTGAATCTTCATAAGACCTTCTGTATACCGCATGGAGGAGGTGGACCAGGAGTTGGGCCAATTGGCGTTGCTGAGCACTTAAGGCCATTTATGCCCGGGCATCCGGAGTTAAAAGGTGATCACACGATCGGGCCAGTGTCGGCCGCACCATACGGTTCTGCATTGATTCTTCCGATTTCTTGGATGTATATCCGAATGATGGGGCCTGATGGCCTTACCGCAGCGACAGAAAACGCAATCTTATCGGCCAATTACATTGCCAAGCGGCTCTCACCACACTATCCAATTCTCTACACTGATCCTTGCGGATTTGTTGCACACGAGTGCATTGTTGACACTCGGGTAGTCAAAGCGGCTGCGGGTATCACAGTTGATGATATTGCAAAACGCCTAATCGATTATGGATTTCATGCACCAACGATGAGCTGGCCAGTCGCTGGAACATTGATGATCGAGCCAACAGAAAGCGAACCATTAAGCGAACTAGATCGGTTTTGTAATGCGATGATCTCAATCCGAAACGAAATCACAGTAATCGAAAACGGAGAGGGATCGGCTGAGGATTCTGTATTACGTCATGCCCCATATACTGTAGAAGCAGTAACGGCTCATAACTGGGATTATCGATTCTCACGACAGGAGGCTGCATTTCCCCTACCTTCATTGAGGAAGGATCGCTACTGGCCACCAGTCGGTCGGATTGATAATGTATACGGTGACCGAAACCTAGTTTGCAGTTGCCCACCGCTTTCTGAGTACGCAGATACACCAACGGAAGCCGCATGACAGAACACAACTCACGCTCAAAGAGCGGCGACAAAATTATCAATGCAGTCGGTGTAAAGGCCATTAAAAACGGTCAGAAACGCCGGTCAGATGAGAAGGCTCCGCGCGGTGATAAACCGAATTGGCTGCGCTTTGTAAGCCCTGGAGGACAAGGCTACCAAGACGTCAAAAAAATCGTCCGAACCCATAGCCTTTCCACCGTGTGTGAGGAAGCAATGTGCCCCAATATTGGTGAGTGCTGGAGTGCAGGAACCGCCACAATCATGCTAATGGGGTCAGTATGCACGCGAGCTTGTAAGTTCTGTGCGGTTGATACTGGCAACCCTAAAGGATGGATTGATTTACATGAACCACAGAATACAGCTGATTCTGTTGCTTTAATGGGGCTTAAATATGTGGTCCTGACCAGCGTGAATCGGGACGACCTTGATGACGGCGGAGCGAATCACTTCGCTGCCACCGTACGCGCAATCAAACAAAAAAGTCCCGACACCGCAGTCGAAGCATTAACGCCAGATTTTCAGGGAGTTATATCTGATGTTGAGACAATTATAGACTCGGGGCTTGAGGTATTCGCTCAGAACGTAGAGACAGTCAAACGACTTACGCAACCTGTGAGAGATCCTCGTGCGAGTTATCAACAAACCCTTAATGTTTTATATCACGGAAAAAAATATAGACCCAAAGTGCTTACCAAAACCAGTTTGATGCTAGGCCTTGGTGAAACTGAGGACGAAATTAGACAAGCCATGGACGATATGCGTGAGCATGAAGTGGATATCGTCACCTTTGGCCAGTATTTAAGACCGACAGTTAATCATTTACCGATCGATCGGTACGTTACTCCCGAACAATTTGATCTCTATCGCAAATGGGGTCTTGAACGTGGATTTCTTGAGGTCATTTCAGGACCAATGGTCCGTTCGAGCTACCGTGCCGAACGTGCTCTTTTGAAAAATAACGCGGGTATTGCAAATGCCGCAATTGAACGAAACACCATCCCCCTAAAGCGATTATGAGACTAACCGCTCTCACCCTAATTTTAATGACAACGGGACTGGCAGGATGTCAGAACCCAATCAGGGACCCCATCGATTCAGTCGTACAAGTAGTCACGGATCCTAGAAAAGAAATTCAAAAAGGACAACGTCAATATCCATTCGCTCTGGCACAATCGGGTGGCGACCTCGCTCAATTTCAAGTAACGACTGACTACTTAAATACTTTAATCCAACGCCTCGCGGTAACAGCTAACTCGCCTTTCCCATGGGAAATCCGCTTAGTCAACGATGGTTCCATCAATGCCTGGGCTCTCCCAGGAGGCAAGATGGGTGTTAACTACGGACTGATCAATACAGTCGAGACAGAGGCCGAACTGGTCTCTGTTTTGGGACATGAAATGGCGCATAGTCTTGAGCTTCATGGCACAGGACGCGAGACATTTGGGGCTCTGGTCGGACTAGCCGCTAAGATTATTGAGATTGGGATAGAAGAACCAGCGGGCCAAGCCGGCTCTAATAAGCTAATAGACCTTGGCCAAAACATCTTAATGGGCCAATACAGTCAGTCCAACGAGCTTGAAGCGGATCGTGTGGGTGTTAACTTAATGGTTCGTGCCGGTTTTGATCCACGTGGGGCGATCGGCATGCAACAAAAACTGGCAAAACTCAGTGCCGGAGGAAACTCTGTCGCACAGAAACTATTAGGAACCCATCCGATCAGCAGAGAACGTCTCAACGCAATCAAATTAGAAGTCTCGAAATACCCAAATAAAGGCCAAATAACAAGTCCTGAGTTTGAGCAAGTCAAAAATGAGATCAAGACACGCGAGACTGAACTGAAACTCGTTTCTGAGGCCCGCGGAGCGGGGACAGATCGAAATTTCTCGCTAGCACTGAAATTGACCAAACGCGCACTTAAAAATCTTCCTGATGAACACAGTATTTGGCGACTTCACGCCGAATTACTTGTCGCGAGCAAACAAGCAAACAAAGCCATCCAGTCTGCTCTCAAAGCCCGCTCCCTAAACCCAACCGATCCGGTCAGCGAGTTACTGTTAAGTTATTGTTATTCCGCGGCCGGTGATAGAATTCAAGCCGAGAGGGCAAAAAAGCGAGCAAGGTCGCTGACTCTGCAATTAAAATGAAGCTATCCTTCCTGCCTGAGATTGAAATATGCAAAAACTAATGATCCTATTTAAAGCCAAATCTCGTTGGCAGTTGTTAGTCATTTTCGTGGTATTTGCAGTAACAGGATCTGTAGCCGTAATTGTCGCGGGGCCGGTGTTGAATTTTTTTATGATAAAGACAGAAAGCTTCTCCCCTTGGATCTTTTGGCCGCTCCGTATCCTTATCATTTTCCCAATTTATCAATTCTTACTGATCGTGATTGGCACGTTAGCTGGACAGTTTAGTTACTTTTGGGAGTTTGAAAAAAAATTCCTTCGTCGGTTTGGTATTCATTTGTCCTAGACAAGGCTAATCTCTAAGTCGGTTAATCCGTTGATTTTACCGACAAGGCGATCGCCGCGAGTAATCTGGCCGACTCCCGACGGAGTCCCCGTAAAAATTAGATCACCGGCTTTCAGCTCTTGGAGAGTTGATAGAAACGCTATCAATTCGGTCACGTTATATGCCATTTGTTTGATGTTGCCAGATTGTCGTATTTCGCTATTCACTTCGAGAGTAATTACGGCATCGCGCATCAACCCAATTTCCGGTTGGGGCGTAACAATACCCATAGCACCTGAGTCATCAAAATTCTTCGCAATTTCCCACGGACGGCCTTCTTCTTTAGCCTCCGTTTGACGGTCGCGACGCGTGAAATCAAGTCCCACTGCGTAACCGAAGATAACAGCCTCGGCATCTTCCAATCTAAGATTACGCCCACCTTTACCCAAGACTACAACCAACTCCACTTCGTGATGCAGGTCATCAGTATGGGTCGGATAGCGAATACGTGGTTCGAAAGTCACCGCATCAAAACTTTTCTGGAAATGGAAAGGCGATTTACGATCAATCTCTCCACCCATTTCTTTCGCATGTTCTTCGTAGTTCTTAGCAATGCAAAATACACGATTAACGGTAAAGCGGCGACCATCCGTAGTTAAAAATTCTGGATGTAGTGGGGAATTCCAATTCATAGAGATAACGAAACCTCGTATACTTTTTAGATGACCATTTACCAAACTATAAAAACCTTCGACAACTTTCCATGCAGTCATCGACAGTGGCAGCATGAGGGACATTGTAAGTTTATTCATGGCTACTCACGTAGCTTTAAATTGACTTTTGGCTGTCACGACCTCACGGAATCGGGTTTTAGTGTCGATTTTGGGAAGCTCACCGCGATTAAATCGTGGCTCTCTCATTGGTTCGATCACACCATGCTCATTAACGAGGATGATCCTGAA
>PBZS01000095.1 GCA_002730235.1 Gammaproteobacteria bacterium
ATTTGTAGAATAGTTGTATTAATCGATTATTGAATATATCCAGAAACGCGGCTGCACCATGGTTTTTAGATCTCGCCTGATCGAGGATCATCTCTGTTATGGGTGTAGGGAGAGGGCCGTGCGCACCAGCCAACCCCATGAAATTTACCTGCATTTCTGCAGGGTCCGAGGAGTTCTCAGGAAACTCCAGTGAAGCGATATTTGAAGCTGGAAAGCTATGTGAAACGAGACTTGAAAACTTTATTGCCGCCTCACTCACCCCGATATCCGAACCACGTCGCTCTAAACGGTTCTTCAGCAGATTGATAATTTTTACGGCCTGGAAAAACTCAAAAAGCTCCGGTTTTTCGCGGAGTAATGCCTCTACATTAAGGCCTGTTCTCCAGTTACCGGCATCCATTTTTTCCATATGCCTTCCCGTTGCACAGTTTCGATTTCTAGTTCGGTAAAACTATTTACAGTAGAATAAAGTCCAAAAAATCTGCTTAGTACAGAACCTAAAAGATACGGGTTTCCGCCAACAAAATTCCTCTCATCTACAAGGAGCTTTATTTTGTTTCCACGAGCGAACCCTCGCCAGGTATCATTGCCGACCCTTCGCACTACCTGATCAACCTTCATTTTTTTTAAGCCCATCACCTCCTGAAAAGATGTAGGCCGGTAGTCAGGACAATAAAGCTTCAGTATTTCTCTTAAAGCATCGATCGAGTTTTTGTCCCCGGAAAAGGAAAAATGGTGCAAATTTAATTGAGATACCAGAAGCCATAAAGTCGCGCCATCAACTGGTGAATAGACGGTTGGACTAGGCCTTCTGAGAACAATAAGAGGTGCCCCAAAATCTTCATCTCCCTGCAATACGGCTCCTGTCGGTATTTGCTCTGCTAAATTCCTGTTTGTACAAAGCGATTGAACAGTCACGGTTTCGCCAGCAGGACGCTGCGTAGTGAAATTCAGATCGACGAACGATATATGCATCTGGCTTCCCGTAAGACTAGATCCTGCGCCAGTTCGTCTCGTAAACCAGAATTCTGTTGGCATAGTATCGCCGACTGTATGCTTATACCCAAAATATGACTCTAAAACGCGCATTGTGCTCAATGCTGGAGAAGAGACTGTAACGCGGTTTATCGAGTGAATTTCGTAATTTAGGAGCCCACTTACTTCTGGTTCGAGAAAATATTGCTCCTTAGTGTGGTCCAGCCTAATGGGTTCCAATGTTTTTGGGAATAGGTTCACCATAGGGGTACACCCTAGGCGAAACTGATTTGCGTCAACCTTCAAATTACGCTTCAACTGAGTATTCAGACCTAGCAATACGGTTAATTTGGAACAGTTAGGCCGCTTACCAAGCTCATTTAAATCGATGTATAGGAATTTTTCTGGGCAACAGAAATATTCAGCCAGCAACCGGTAGGCAGGCAGCGACTCCTGCCGATCCAAGAGCACAGCCTCATCCTCGGCATAACCGACTTCGCTTACTATTGAACCGCTGAAATATGTAGGTTTAAGAGCGTCATCTCCCAGTAATGCTGCGGATACAACATTGGAGAGTAAAATCTCATGCAGATCCAGTGCCCCCCGCGTATCTCCCGCCAGATGGATTCTTAATTTGTCGATTGGGATCTCTGAAATTGGGAGCCCTTGACCACTAATTTCCAATCTAAGGACACTAGCTACCTCGCTAGTATCAAAATATTGATATGCTGTTACTGGTTGAATATCTGCATGGGTGATTTCGAGAGGCCTTAAATCGACGTCGTAACTCGTTAAAAACCTGCAATACTCGCCCTGTCCTGTCTGCAGGTAAAAAGGTGAGCCACGCGGCACTATGCGACCACCAGGAGCAATTTTTTGATTCACAGAGGCATTAAAGTATCCGGTGGTTATTGGCGGAATTGGATCCACCATATAGGGATGCAGTTGTTGCAGTATCGCGGCAGGGATAACAGCATTTTGATCATCTATACGCGCTTGAATACGCGCTGTTAAAAAGGCAAAAGACTCTAAAAGACGCTCAACCTGTGGGTCGGGACTTTCCTGCCCAGACAACTCCAATCGCGCGGCAATCTTTGGATATTTTTTTGCAAATTCGCGTCCCGATTGACGCAAATAATTCATCTCATCCTGATATTGGTCTATGAGCCTTGCATCAAAGTCTGCCATTTATTTTTCGTCCTGGGTTAATTTTGCCACAGGGAACTCGAAATTAAACGACTTCCGAACAGACCCTATCTTATATTCCGCCCCTATAACAACAAGTGTGGGAGCTAGAATATTATTTTGATCCGGAGCCTCTATGTTAACCAGAACGTTTGAAAGCCTTGGCTCAAACTTTAAAATGGCTTTTCTTATATCATCCGAAATACGCGCCTTGTTCTCATCGTCCAACAAAGACGTTCCCGAATAATCTCCTATACCATATGCTAGTGTTGTTTCCGCTACTCGTTCGTCATGCTTGGTCAACGAACGCCTGGTGCTTAGAAGATCCGACAACTGCTTGGCGATAGAGGCCTTTAACTCTTCAACAGACAAAATGCGCAATGGCACCGCTTCCCAGGTAGTCTGGGGATTTGAGTCTACCAAACGGTCCAATAGGAGCGCTCTAGCGCCCATGTTCTCGCGCGCGCCTACCATGCGAACCTCTCCGCAGTCATCCCAAAAAACTCGTTACAAGCTTTTGGAATATTCCAGGAATTACTGTCCTTTGCTCTGAGAAACGTCATAACCACCGGCGGTTTGACCGCCAGTGCTGCCGTCCGCAGCAAGCGGTGTGTAGCTATCTTCAATCGTTTGATAAACTAAGGTAAAGCTCTCGGTCGGGAGCTTATCGTCTTCTCCTTCGAAACCTCTTGCATCTAACATTTCATATTTTACAATCTTCACACCTGTTAAGGTTATCTTTCTATACTCGGTGAGGGTACCGTTACTGAAACGGCAGAACGTGATAATAGCATCGTTACTCAGAGCTATACCACTAGATGCTTTCTCGACGATACTGGGTGTCGCCGTACAAGTATGCTTAGTCAACGTTATACCGGAGTGTTGGCTAGAACCTACAGCATTGAGATTGCCCGTATTTTCTTGTTGTGAAACCACTATGTTCATAGTGCACCTTAGGCAATTTACTTGCTCTGTATAATCATCTTCCGTTGCCTCACCGGCAAAATCAAAATTTAAAAAAATACGATTGCTATTAGCCATTTCTACTTTTCCTTTACGATAAACATCATAATTGTCTCACATCTCGGCTAGTATTTTCCAGAACCCTTCCTGTCCAAATAATAACCGAGATTATAAAAGTTTTTTTAAGCCTGCGGTGGAGGAAGTTCCGCCACCAATCGGATTGATGCCGATAGTTCTTCTAGTTGGAAATGAGGCCTTAAAAAAGCTGTTGCTGTGTAAACGCCGGGCTTCCCAGCCACTTCCATCACATCAACCCTTCCCTCTCTTAGAGGAAATTTTGCTTTTAAATTTTGGTTTGCTGTATCGTTTAACAATATATAATCCGACATCCATGTCTGTAGGAAAACTTGGACCTCTTGCGCGGTCATAAACGAACCAATTTTATCACGCATCATCACCTTAAAATAGTGAGCAAATCTGGAGGCTGACAAAATATATGGCAGCATCGCTGATAGGCTTGCGTTTGCGTTTGCAGAGTCAAGATTATACACTTTTGGTTTGTTAACCGTATGGCCACCAAAGAAAGCAGCCTTATCGGTGCCTTTGCAGTGCACCAATGATAGGAAACCAAGGTCATTAAGTTCTTTTTCTCTCCTATCAGTGATAGCTATCTCGGTTGGGCACTTTAATGCGATATCGCCCTCATCAGTCATAAATGTATGAGCCGGTAGACCCTCAACAATTCCGCCACCTTCTACCCCTCGTATAGCAGCCGTCCAGCCGTGAAGCGCGAATGCATTAGTTATCCGCTCTCCTAATACATATGCAGGATTACCCCAAAGATATTCCGAGTGGTCCTTGCCACTTACATTCTCAGAATATCCAAACTCTTCTACCGGGTTTGTTTCGGGGCCGTATGGTAAACGCATTAGCGTCCGAGGCAAGGTTAGCGTTACATAACGCGAATCTTCTGTTTCTCTAAAAGATCGCCATTTAATAAGCTCGGTAGACTCGAAAACCTTGGCTAGGTCACGCGGCTTACCCAGTTCAGCAAAACTTGACAAGTCAAACAAATCTGGGGCGGCAGCGGCTATAAATGGTGCATGCGCAGCGGCAGCAACACCCGCGATCTTCTCAATGAAACCTATGTCCATCGGCGAACGACCAATGTAGAAGTCTCCAATCAAAAGACTGTATGGCATGCCGCCATAAGTTCCATACTCTTCCTCGTATATTTTCTTAAATAAATGCGATTGATCGAACTCAACGGCTTTGTCTAAATCCTTCTGAAGTTCCGCTCTCGTCGCTGGCAACAGACGTATTTTTAAACGCGTTGACGTTTCCGTTTTCATAACAAGATGCTGAAGCCCTCTCCATGATCCTTCCATTGCCTGGAATTCTTCGTGGTGAAGTATTTCATCTAACTGCGAAGAGATGAGATCATCCAGCGCAGCGATCTGATCGCTGATGAGCGTAGCAACATCTTTCTGCGATAGGTCTTCATCGCTCAAAACTCTATTTGAAAATTCACCAATGAGACCCATTGCATAATCTTTCTGGTCATCAGATCGTGCGAGATGTCCCTGGTCTACGATTTCCTCTAAAATGTTATCTGCCATAACATGTTATCCTTCTTTGAAAACTCTAGTCGCATGAGCGACAATCTAAAATTTAAAGTGGTTACTCAATAATCTATTCGGATGTAGGATCCTCGGCACCACTGTCGGGATCTGCCTGAGGGAGCCCATCAACTGCCTCTTTAACCTCCTTCTGGCGCTCCGTGTTAGCAATCACGTCTCCAAGAAGCTGGTCTAGATCATCATTTCCGTCTAGTTTCGCCAACAAATCGTTTAGCCGACTTCTTGCATCAAGAAGCTCTTTCAGAGGCTTCACTTGCTTCGCGACATTTGCAGGCTCAAAATCTTCCATCGATTTAAATGACAAACTCACATTCATGTTGCCGCCCTCGTCGTTTATGACATTCGGAACAGCCAAGGAAATGGATGGACTTATGGACGCCATACTCTCCTCAAAGTTATCACGGTCAATTTCCGCGAAAGGACGCTCTGCCAGCGGTTTAAGGTTTTCACTATTTTGACCGGCTAGATCTGCCATAACACCCACGATGAAAGGCAATTCCTTCTTTTCAATAGCTCCACCGGTTTCAACATCGTATGTTACCTGCACTCGCGGCGGTCTAACTCTCTTCAGCGCGTGTTGCGTTCCTTCAGCCATAATTGCTTGTCTCCCGAAATTTCAATATTGTGTGCGGATACCCTAAATTTAATGCCTTCTACTTCTCTTCAAAATTCTGTTGAGCCCCGATGCACCCATTTTTTTTTCATTAAACGAGAAGGATTTTTCAACAGACTCACTAAACGCCATTATCTTTACAATTTTTGCAACAAAAAAAGCTCTTTGATCTGGTAAAAAAATCGCTTATGGCCGTTTCATTGCAGTTTCTTGAACATTGTGCAACACATTAGTTGCGAATAACTCTAATTTACAATAGCGTTCTGTCAAATTAAATAATTCAACAACAAAGATCCGTTTTTCGCCAGTTTTATGTTCCCTTACTTTGTTTTGTTTGATAAGAAATTTTTTCCGTTTACACGGACTATCCTTTTAGCAACCCAGCCTTTTTAATTTGCTGGCAGATAACGTGGAGAAACAGTCGTTGGTAGACAGCGAAAAAAAAATATCTACGTATTCAATAGCAGTGCTCTTGCTGGGTATGCTGCTGGTGAGTTGCAGCTACGTCCCAAAGCTTTTGCCCGATGTGAATATAGAAACTATTCAAATTGTTGCTTCGTCAAAAGCTAACCAGGGGTTTCCTGTTGCTGTCGATGTGGTTGTGGTTAATGACGAATTACTGCTCAAAACTGTCGAAGGGCTCTCCGCTAAAGACTGGTTTTCTGGACGTGGACAGTTTTTAACCGATCACTCTGAGACAGCCGTGATTGTCTCCCGAGAAGTAGTACCGGGAAAACGCGCCCCAATTATTGAGCTTGCACGTTCCATCAGGGTAGATGCTAAAGCCGTTTTTATCTTTGCAAATTACATCGATCAGAGTGTCAATCGACTTAGAATTGACTCTATCGAAGAAGCACAGGTAGTTTTATCAGCAAAAACGATTGAGCTGGTAACTAAATAATGTACACCAGAGCATACATAATTAACGGCCAGGGTAAAGGCCAGCGTTTGGAGGCCAAAAGATGAGTAACGTTCCATCGGCCCTTCTTTGGCATGAGGGAATGCTTTTATTGCCGCAACATTTTCAGCAACAGTCTGCTCGCTTTGAACAGCTTGTTGATTGGCGAGTTCGGTCTGCCATTCCCGATGGATGGGGACTATTATCGATTGAAATTGATAGCTCAGCGCTCGTTCACGGACTTTTCAGACTGCAAAAGATAGACGCAATACTGCCAGATGGTTTTGTGATCCAGCATCCAAATGAACTTAATCAACCTTTAGAAATAGACTTGTCCCAATTCCATGACGCATTGCGTTCCAGCCCCGGACTAATTTTTCTTGCTCTACCGCGTTCATTTAATGGCGTGGCAGGAACACAAGGAGAATTACCAAGGTTTAAGAGTTATCAACCCCCACCGGTGGTAGACACTCATACTGGAGATAATGAGGTCATTATTGATAGATGCGCAGCAAACTTCACTTTAATGGCGGTGGAAGAGCCCTCGGACCAGTTTGTCTACATGCCTATTGCAGAGGTAAGCTGCCGCGATGAAACATACAGCCTGACCCGATATCTGCCACCGTCCCTTCGTTGGGATCGTAAATCAAAATTAGGCTACGAGTTGGAAGATTTGGCAAAGAGAGCCAGAGAGAAAGCAATTTTCTTGCAACAACGGGCACAGGGCTTGATGGCCGAGGGAAATGACTTTGATGCAAATAGTACGAGGGATAGATTGGCGGCGATAATCAACAGTTTGCCTAAACTTGAGCTAATGTTGGGAGGTTCTTACTCTCACCCCTATTCGGTCTATACGGCTCTTGCCGATCTTAGCGGTTCGCTATCTGCCCTGAACATGAGCAATATTCCGCCGAGGATACGCCCATATGACCACGTGAATTCGCTCAGAGGGTTTGATGATGTAATGGCCTTTATGCATGGTTGTCTTGATAATGTTCAAGAACGCTATCGTTTAACTATTTTTAATGAAATCGACGAAGGATTCGCTCTACCGTCGCTTCCCGATACAAGTATATCGACCTTGGTTATCGGTGTGCGATTGAAACCAAGACAAAATGATTCCGATGCAATGGCTTGGATGGAAGCTGCAATAATTGCGAGCGAGTCAAAAGTGCACCAGATGACAGAGAAAAGAGTTCGGGGTGCCAAACGCTTGCGCATAGAGCGGGATACAGCCATAGAATTATTGCAATCAACAGAGATGATGTTGTTCTCCATATCATTATCCGAAGATAACTTCGATTATGACTCAGAATTAAGGGTGGTGAACATGCTCCCAGCTATGCGTGACTCAAAACCGCTTGAACTTGCACTTTACACTGTTAATCAGGGGTAAGGGCTCAGTAGTGGCACAGAATATTCCTTTAGATGTTATTCGTCAGTTCCGGCTCTTTTATGAAACTGTAAGAAGGTGCCAAAGATCCGCTGTACTGCTCTTTAATGAAGAACCAGCGGATAACGAAACCGATAAGAGTGAAAATGGTTCGGACGCGAACATAGATAAAAGTTCGATAAACCAAATCGTCAACGACTTGATAAATGCGCTTGAAGAAAGAGGAAAAGATTTTTCGACTGTGGGTGGACAGTACGGATCAAAACTTTATCAAAGGGTTATATACGTATTTGCGGCGTTTGCCGACGAAATGATGCTTTCTGAGCCCTGGAATGGACGGGAACAATGGCGTAAAAATCCACTCGAAGTGCGGCTGTTTGGAAGCCAGTCGTCTGGAGAAGAGTTATTTCACGATATTGATGACGATTTGGCTGCTTACGAATTTGGCAGGCAGGATTTAGCCAAGGTTTATCTAATGGCCCTCAATCTCGGCTTTCAAGGCAGGTTCCGAGATACTTCGTCTGACGATCAGATTAAGAGATACAAAAATAAACTATTCAAATTAATTTACGATCGTGATGCCTCGGAAAAAGAGGCGGGAAAGACCTTCTTGGGGTCAGTATATCATTACAACCAAACAGGTGGAGCACCAAGGTTAATGCCATACTTGCGTCCATGGCTTATATCACTTGCTGTTATCGCGGGGCTATATATAATTGGCTCGCATCTTATCTGGAACGCTTCAACAGCAAATCTCGATCTTCAGGTTCGAGATTTAACTATACAGCTCGGTCAGTGATGGGAGCCAGTAAATGACATGGCTTCTTAACGCAGGACAAGCTATTGCAAATTCGCCAACATGGGTCTTAATCCTTTTGGCGTTTCTTTTTGTATTGATCCTCATTTTTATATTTTTCCAGATTTGGCGCTATGGAGTGAGGCGCGCAAAATTACCACAACAAGACGATCCAAATAATAAGCTGAATTATATAGCGCAAAATATGCGGTCCTCTTTCAGGGCAGCACATAAATCGATGTCAGAGTTTTTTCCTGGCAGAAACTCACGGTATGCCAACCCCGTGTTTCTTATGATTGGGCCAGCGGGCTCAGGCAAAACGGAACTGCTCGACGCGTCTGGTTTATCTACGAGATTGGGGCAAGTTACAGGAGACAGTCCATGCGATTGGCAAATCTTCGATAGGGCGACCGTACTTGACATTAGAGGAGACCTTGTATTTGAAGGCAGCGGACCCAACAAAAAAAATCGCTCCTGGAATACGCTCATCAGTTTGTTCCAAGGTTTTCGTCCTCAACGCCCACTCGATGGACTGATTATAACACTGCCAGCAGAGCGGTTAATTCGAAATAATGATTTTGTTTACACCGAAATAGCAGAAATGGGTCAGATAATTCATCGGCGGATTGGCGAGCTGCAATCCCGCCTTGGGATGAGCCTCCCAATTTACATAATAATCACTAAGTCTGAGGCTATGACTGGTTTCAGGGAAACTGCAGCGTTATTACCTGGAAGTTATCACTCAGATGCTTTTGGCTGGTCTAGTCCCTACTCACCCGATGCCACTTATGCTCCTGAATGGTGTAATGAAGCCATCTCTGAAATGGTTCAGAAGATTCAAGATGCAGTTAACGAGTTTTTGACTTTAACACCATCATCAACTGGCGAAAATCGTGAGGCTATTCTCCTTCCCAGCGTATTTGAGCAACTTGAGAAACCTCTTGAAGTTTTCCTCAATGCTATTTTAAGAATTTCTAATTTCAATAAATCGGCAACCCTGAGAGGGATTTACTTCACTGGCAGCGTTCAGACTCATGATCCGTCACCAGAAACCCAAACTTCAAATGCTGGAAATTTTGCTAATAATCTCCTTGGGCGTAAAATATTCCCAGAATTTGCGTTGGCATATCCATTTAATTTGAATCTATTATCGACTAACAGAAGGGTCAGGTTAGCGCAAATATGCATGTTTGCATCAATAGCGCTTTCGATATTTGGTTTAGCGCATTCATGGCGCTATTTAGATGAGACAACCAGAATGCTTTCATCCGCGGTAAGCTCGATTTCTTCATCTGCGGAACAGCTAAGATTGGCCCATTTGGACGGGGTGTCCGCGCTGGACTTAGTGTCGGTCAAAGAAAGCTTAAGGGTCATGAATAAGTTAGAACTCATGGCTAACGCAGATTTAACAATGTTTACATTGCCAACCACCTGGCTTGCTAATTTACCCGGCCAATTAGTCGAGATCTTAAACCTTTCTTACGATCGACTACTTTACAAAGAAATGTATTTATGGCTTTCAGCTCGGGGAGAGAAGCTAACCAAAGCCGAACCCGAAACTAACACGAAATTCGTTTACTACTCCGATACCAAAGCGCCAATTGTGCTCTCTAAAAGAGCCGACGCCAATATAGAGCTGGCTGACCCCGATTATGCCATCGTAGATGACTTTCTAAACACACTATCCACTTTTGAGAGGATGGTAGGCCGGTATGAGAGAATACAACCCGATCAAGACACCATAGCACTTCGAACTGTCGCCAAATACCTTTATAATATAGAGTTGACACCAAAGTTTATTGAGTCCGTGTCGCCAACCTTATTCGGCGGAAGGACAAATCGAGTTCTACCTGTGAACCTAAACGACCTAAAAATAGCAGCGCGGCTAAAAATGGAAGAGGTGTGGGAAAACTTTCTGTTGAATTGGATATCTCGTGACGGCTTAATAATACAATTGGTGGATTTATCTGGTGCCGTCGACGTTCAATACGATAAAGAAAGTATATCCCAAAACGATTTTCAGAGACTTGAAAAGATCAGATCCACTTTAGAACAAATTCGGAAAAATTTGCAATCGGGTCGATACGATTGGTTAGTTAAGGAAAGCGCCGACCTTCCATCGGAGTTTGAAAGTCGATTGAGAAAAGCGGAGTCTCAGAAAATTTTAGGAAGCGGAATACGAGAAAAATTAATAGCAATATTTAATCAGGTCCGTTTTGAGGGACGACAACGTTTAATTGATTTTCCAATGCCCGTTGTCGGGTCAGTTGTGGTGCAAAAGGACAATCGGCTCGCCCTTGCTGACCACCTGGAAAAATTATATTTAAAACTTGAAGCTGCAGCAACAAAGGACCGGCAAAGCAATTTAAAAATCTCCAGTAAAATAACTGGTGTGGATCAGGACCTGCCAACCAGCTCACCACTCGGTCAACACGTCAAATGGGATATTAGTATTTTAAATAGTGCACTGGCTGACGCGCGAAAATATGAAGAATTGTTTCAGAGGCAGGGACAAGCCGACAACTCCGAGACCCCAATGACCGCAGCTGTAAACCGACTAACGATGCATTCACTCGCTAAGGGAATAGCAAGCCAAATAAACACATCTATCACTTTTCGGCGCACTCCAAACTTTTCGGACATGGCATCGAAGGAAAGTGCTCTAAGAGACCGTGTTTCCAACTTTGCAAAAGCTATCGAACCACTTCAAGGGTTATTCGGAATATTAGAACGAACGAATTCCACGAAAATATACCTGAACTCGAGCGCGTTGGCCGTGTCCGAAGCAATAGAAATAGTGACGGTGTCAAATGAACTTCTCGAGGAGGCGCGGCCTTATTCGGTTGATGGCAGAAACTATGACGAGTGGGATGGGGTCACCCCCCCATTGCAGCAACTTTTGGGAATACGCAATGAGAGCCAACTTCCCTCGTATGTAGACTTTCAAAGGGAACGTGTCGCATTTCTTGCTAACCAATATGTCGCGCCAGCCCTGGACTTTCTCTTAGATCAGAATGCCTCTCGCACCGGTATAGCCTATGAGGAATTGGGAACATGGTTAAGTATTATTGAAGATTTGAATGCCTATGATAATATGCAGGCAAAAAACCCCATCTTGGAATTAGAGACATTTCTCTTGAATTATTTAACCAAGATAGAGTGCGGTTCCATACAGCCCCTCCCCAACAACAAACTAATAAATACTAGCTGGTTTGGAACTAGACTCATAGACTTACATGTTGGTATGGTTGACAGATGCAAGAGCATCCAAACTGCTAGCCTCGCTACCAGTTACGAGGTTTTGAGTAATAAATTCAATGAGGTTTTAGCTGGCAAGTCGCCATTTTCACTAGGGAGCTTTTATGGAAAGTCTGTCTCTGCACAAACCATCCACACTTATTTGAAAGAATTTAATCAGTTCATGAATCTCGGTGGCGGTGATCCATTAATGTTTTTAGATGACAAAAACTCACGGCCTATGAGCAATTTTATCACCAAAATGGATAAATTATCTTATGCTTTTGACCAAGCGTCATCTGGGGAAAATACACAAGATCCGCATATATGGACGCTGGAGCCCGAATTTCGCATAAACAGAGAATATGAGGCTGGAGGCGATCAAATTATAGAATGGAGATTAAGTTCAGGGAACAAAACAGCATCGCTGTACCAACAGGGTCAGCGTCTGACATGGTCTCCCGGGAATGAAATAAAAATTTCCTTCACTTGGGCTTTAAATTCTGACACAAGGCCTGCAAGGGATCGAAAGAGGTCTGATCTTTCAATCGACGGTAGAACAGCAACCTTTACTTACCCAAACGAGTGGGCTCTATTCTCTGCCATAAACAGAAACAAAGCATCTATACTCGAAACCTCAAAAGACGAGCGGACGAATTTTCATGTCTTGGGCTTTAAAGTACCCATCGTTTCTAACCCTGAAAAAGGCAGTTTAGAAAAACCAAAAAGTAAAGGCAAAGCACAACTCTTTCTAGCACTGCGTGTTTATGGGTCTTCTGCAAAGGGAACAAAACGACTGACGATACCCTATATGCCTGTCAAAGCACCACTATTTAAGCTCCAATAAATGGACGAGTTACCTGATATAGAAAGCCTAATCAAACCTATCCCGGGAGATGACCCGGGGGGTATACCGTTACTTTATGAAGGCACCCATGACTTGATGTTAGAGGCAAGGCGTGATGAGGACTCTGGCCTTCCTCGAGGCAGCTGGGAAAGACCGCTGAAAACGGCTAGCTGGAGTAAAGTTATTGAAATAGGAACATCTACCCTAATTGAAAAATCGAAAGATCTGCGGGTTGCCGCCATTTTAAGCGAATCGTTAATACGACGACACGGCTTTGCGGGTTTTAATACTGGGGTGGCTTTGCTGACAGCATTGCTAGAAAACTGCTGGGATGATTTGCATCCACGCGTAGTAGATGATGATGATATAGAATCCAGGTCACTCATACTCGAGTGGTACGCTCAAAAAGCCGCAATGGCTCTCACACTGCAAAATATCACCGCACCTACTAGCAGTGAAAATTATAATTTTTCCGAATGGCTTAATGTTGAAAAATTAATCCGCCTGTATGAAGGCATGACCCGCAAAGAGAGAGAACGAGCGGAACGGACAGCACCTGCCAAACCTTCCATAGAAGGATATGATAACAGCTTCGCTGAGACCTCAACAGAATGGCTGGAAGCAAATAAACAATATCTTGAAGATGGTACGAGGTTACTTTTAAAACTCGACGAAGTCATTTCTCAAAAAATGGCTTCTTATGCCCCTAATTTAAGCCCACTGAAAAATACCTTGACCAATGTAGCGACCAAGTTGACTGGGATGTATCAAAATCGGATGTCCTCTGAAATGGAGTTGATACAGAGTGAACCGGTGCATCAGGAACACGACGCCATGGTTAACGACTCGAACGATACAAAAGATACGCCGATATTGGAGAAAAAGAATAATATATCGGCGGCCAAAAAGCAGTTAAATCAAACGGCGAATATTGGCTCCCGGGATGAAGCTTATGAGCTACTAAAAAAAATAACCGAATACCTCATGCGTGCTGACCCGCATAGCCCAACACCCTACCTGTTAAAACGGGCTGTATCTTTTAGGGATATGACGTTTGCTGATATGATTACCATGTTTGTAGACGACGAGTGGCAAAGGACGAATTTATTAAAATTAATGGGTGCCGATGACTCGGAGGATATCACTTCGAAAAAAAAGGAATAAGAATCCAGATTTGATTGGGATCGGGATTTTAGCGCAGCCGGTCCACCGATTACTTGCATGAACCTTTGTTGTGAGAAACACATCCGATGACCGAAAGATGGAAAATTGTAATTTTGATCATTGTTGTCGTTATGGCACTAATTTTTGCATTCTTTGCAGGTCTTGCTGTCGGACAAAAAGAGCCC
>PBZS01000096.1 GCA_002730235.1 Gammaproteobacteria bacterium
AGTTTTTTATTAGCAGGATATCTTGGCCCCTTGATTGGGTGGCGTAACTGTTTTTATTTGCTGGGGGGCATTGGTCTCGTCTTTGGGGCAATAGTTTTCTTCATCAAGGAGACCCCTCGGCGTCATGAAGTTATATCGGAAGAAAAAATCAAATCACCAGGTATTAAAGAAATAGCAAAAATTGCCATGACTGCAATTCCAAAATCTCCCGCTTTAGTGGCGGCTATGACTGGCGCGATGCTCTTTCATATCTTTCTTAGTGCCGGTGCCTTTGATCAGCTATGGTTCGTTCAAGAGCGAGGTTTTGATAAAGATGAGATATTAAAATTGACTGGATTCATAGCTGCATTTGGAGGCCTCATCGGAATTTTTGTGGGAGGCATAGGTAGCGATTGGTTCGCAGACAAAACCGGTTATGGACGCCTCGTTTTTCTATTCTTCATTCTTCTGTTTTGTACCCCATTTATAATAATGTTCCGAATAGCACCGGGTGACTCGATGTGGATACCGATTGGTGTGTTTGTGGGAATGTTTCAACTTGGGGCTTTCTTTGGACCCTTCTTTGCTAGCATTCAAGGTCTTATTCCGCCGGAAATACGCTCTACAGTCGTCGCCTTCTCAATTTTTCTAATGAATGTGATCGGGATAGGTATAGGTACCCTTGTGGCGGGATTATCCATAGATCTAATGACTTCTTATGGGGTAGAGGAGCCCTACAGCCTGACCCTTTTATTCTTTACTCTGTTCCCGTTGCTTGCCATGCCATGTTTTTTATACGCGGGTTTCTACTTTAGTCGCGATCGAGAGCGACTCGGTATTAGAGAATCTTTATGAAGGGTATTAACTAGATTACAGGGTTTTTTGGCGCCCTGAATACCCTCAGAATGCGGTAAAAATCAGCAGCAAGGTAGGCTAGAATCCGCCAGATTTGAATTCAAGGCGCCAAACGACGCGCTGTCGAATTACCTATGATAACAAGCCAATCTCTGTAGTTAGTTATAAGGTAGGATTGCTCATTAGCCATTGGGTTGGGTCCTTTTCACCTCGCTTTTTTACACACTCCCTTAAAACCGTTAAAGAGACTGCTAGGCGAAGACATTTTTGACGCTTAGGCAAGCAGACTCAGTAAACAATGGAGGGCTGATCAATTTATCCACAATTTACGGGGGACGACTGTTTAATCGCTAGGATCATAATTGATCTCAAGAGGGTATGGTGGTGCCAGAATGCCGCTAGGATACTAAAAGATTGCGGAACGTGAGGCCCTTAAAAATAGGTTTCGGCTCGGTCAAAACTCGTTAAAGCCGACCGGTAGCTTTTAGCGATTTAAACGTTGACAGCGTCGGGCGTGATAACACACCGCACACGTGCCCCGAAGAGCACGGCGAGAGCGACGCACATGGGCTTAAAGAAATACCCGCCCGCTGTAACTAAATCAATCGAATCCCAAATAACTGACAAATGTGCTGTTATCCGCTCGAGTTGACCGAACATCATTCGCTGGAAAACCGTCAGCAGGGTAGCCCATCGCGATACAGATCATGATATTTTGGTCATCCGGTATTTTGGCGTGTTCGCGGACAACGTCAGACTGCATGATCCCTTGCCCATTAATCACACAACCAATGCCCCGTTCCCAAGCAGCAAGCACAATACCATAGGCCAACGAACCAAGACCAAAATGCGTAATTGCAGCAGGGTCAAGATACTTATCATAGGTGAGTACTAAAGACACCGGCGCATCAAATTGACGAAATCCTCGCAACATCCAATCCATGCGCTTTTCTTTATCTTCCCGCTTGATACCCATAACCTCGAACAGCTGAACTGCGACATCAATTTGGTTCTGCCGATGTCCTTTCTCATATTCTTCTTTGTAGGGAAAGTCACGAACATGGGGCTTCCCAGCAAGCGTGTTCTTTGTATTCCCGTCGCGGATTTTATCGAGCACATCGCCAGCTACAGCATGAATATGCCATGTCTGAGTATTATAGGACGATGGAGCCCATTTTGCTGTGTCAATAATTTCCTCTATCAAAGAAACTGGTATAGAGTCCGATTTGAAGCCCCTCGTGCTCTTTCGGGATCGAGCAAAGGTCGAAAAGTCCATATAAAATCCTCTTTTAATACGTCGGTTATGTTGATTTTTGCCACAGTTTTTTAGCCCATGGAATGGCATAATCCTGTTAAAAATATTCGTCACACATTTCGTAACAAGTGCTTTCATTCACCCCCAAAAGTTCGGCTTTCTGAATCGTTTGAGGCAGCTCGCGGTTGATGAAATATTGTGCCGCATAAATCTTGCCTTGATAGAAATTGTACTCATTAACGCTGTTCTCCGACCGGTATGTACTCAATTTGCGCGCGGCTATAACGGCTTGCTTTAACCAAATCCAAGAGATCACAACTTGTCCAAACATATCAAGATAAATCGTAGCATTAGCCAAGCCAAGGTCAGGATCTTCTTTGATCGTAAATAATAATGATTCAGTAACTCGATGAGTTCGGTTTATCGCCTCTCTGATTGAGGGCACCAAGTGACTGATCTGCGAAATATCTGCTGCATCGGCTAGTGTCTGTTCCACTTGACTGATAAAAAGTTCATAGCTTTCACCATTATTGAATGACACTTTTCGACCCAGAAGGTCCAAACCATGAATACCTTCAGTGCCCTCATGAATAGGGTTTAGGCGTTGGTCACGATATAACTGCTCAGCGGGATACTCTCTGATATACCCCGATCCACCTAATACCTGAATGGCAAGGTCATTACTGATGCATCCGTATTTGGAAGGAAATGTTTTTACTAACGGCGTCAGAAAATCCAACAAAGCAGATGCTTGATTACGTTCAATCACAGAACTCGCTGTTTTAGAATCCTCCGCTAATGAGGCCGCATACAAGCATAGCGCTAGACTTCCTTCAGCATATGACTTTTGCATTAAAAGCATACGCCTTACATCAGCGTGCTCAATAATTTTTACCTGTGGGGACATTGGATCTTTGTTTGATGGCAAACGCCCTTGAGGTCTTTCACGAGCATACTCCAAGGCATGCAGGTAACCTCTGTATGCGATTGCCGATGCACCCAAACCTACACCAATTCTTAAATCATTCATCATTTGAAACATATAACGCAGTCCTTGGTGTGGTTTGCCCAAGAGGTAACCGACCGCTCCATTTTTCTCACCAAAATTTAGCACCGTAGATGTGGCGCTTCGATTGCCCATTTTATGTAGCAGCCCTGCCAAGACAACATCATTCGCTTCACCGATAGTGCCATCAGTATTAACGAGAAATTTCGGAACAATAAACAGCGAAATACCCCGTGTTCCCTTGGGCGCGCCGTCAATCCTTGCCAATACAAGATGAACAATATTCTCTGACAAAGTATGGTCACCATTACTAATATATATTTTCTGCCCTCTGATACGGTAACTTTGATCCGCCTGCAAGACGGCTGATGTTTTAATATCACTCAACGTTGAACCTTGATCAGGCTCAGTTAGTGCCATCGTCCCGGCGCATCGACCATCCATCATGGGATGCAAAAATAGGGCTTTTTGCTGCTCACTGCCAAATGCCCTGATTACACTGCTCGCCGCAGCAGTGACAAAATAGTAACCGCTACTACCCGAGTTCGCCGCTTGAATATAAGTTCCGCAAACCTTACAAATGACTTCAGGCAATTGAACACCGCCTTCATCAAAATCATAGCTAGCGCTAAGCAAACCAAAGTCTGCCGTAGCATTCCACGCATCCTGTATTTCAGGAATAAGTGTAACGGATTTACCATCAAACTTGGGTTCGTTACCATCGCCCTTTTGATAGTGGTTCGCATAGTATGTTTCCGCTATTTTTTTTGCACCAGCAATCGTTGCGTCAAAGGTCTCCTTTGAATGCTCCGCATAACGTTTTCTCTTCAGCAATGACTCTGTGTCAAGAAACTCATAGAGAAGAAAATCGATATCACGTTGGTTGAGGGTGACAATATTCATGAACATAAGCCCTTTTGAGTGTGTTCTGGGAGTTAACTCTGAGAAACAAACAGATGCAATAGTGAGCTTTATTTTGTAATAAACGTCTAACTACTTTTGCCTATTAAGCAATAAGTAATTTTTATAGATAACTTAATTGATGCAGTGATAATTGATGCTAAACTTTTGGATATAGAAAAAGTCTTACAATTTTCGGACGTCGAATAGGGAAGATCACAGAATGTACCATGGCAGCTATACTTTAATTGGGCAAGAATTAAGCATGTTTACTCGCAAACTTGAGGCCCAGTTACGCTACCAAAAAATCCCTTTTCAGTGGGAGATTAAATCCCAAGAAAATACGGAATCGATCAACACGCGCGTCGGCACTCATTTCATACCCGTCTTAAAGACACCCGATGGCTGGATGCTTAATGACACAATTAGTATTGGTCCGTTTTTACATGATCGTTTTAATGACTGCCCAGTAATCCCCGACAGCGCACAACAGCGTGGTACCTGTTTTGTTTTAGAAGATTTCTTTAATCATTGGTACCCAAGACATGCTCTCCACTCTCGATGGTGTTATCCAGATAACGTTACTGTAACGGGACGACGATTTGGTACTAATATGTTACTCGGCAAGCGTATTGATGCTGAATTGACGCATGAAGAAAAGGCTCAAGTAAATGACTTTGGCAAAGTCATACGCGATTCGTTTGGCGCTGCGGCGTGCGAGGTGCATGGCGCGGGGCCCGAAAAAAGTGACGCTATAAAAGCAGACTTTGCGTGTTTATTAGCGCTTTTAGCCTCGCATTTTGAACACAGCGATTTTTTGCTAGGCAAGCGAGCCTGCCTAGCAGATTTTGCATTGGTAGGACCCTTCGCTGGACATTTCATCTTAGATCCCGAACCTAAAAGCTGGCTAGGCAAGCACTTAAAAACCTTTGAGAACTTCGTTGAAAGGGTATGGTGCGGCGCCCATTCTGATGCGCAATGGCCAGAAAATGACCAACTCCCCGAGAGCTTATTTCCAATTTTCGATTATATAACTACGAACTATCACTCGTTTGCTGCGCATAGCATTGCTGCTGCTGGCCGCGGTGAGAAGTTTTTTGAATTGGACTTAGGTCATGGCCCCTTTGTAGCCCGTTCGATGAGGCGCTTAGAAAAGGCTCGGTTGCATGTCCAAGACGAGATTTTACGAGCTAAGTGCACCCACGGTATATTGGCTGACTGCGGCGTTACATCTTTTTATATGGCGCAGTCCACTTTAAATAATCGAATTTAAAATCGTCGACGCGCGATATCTGTGGACGTCGACGTAAACCTCTACATTTCTGGATGAAGATGCCGTTAAACGTTGTATCTGGCCCGTTCGCCGGTTTTTTTGCGAAATCCTTAGAGCTACGAAGCATAGACTAGAGGTTTTGCTAACGTTGAACAGCCCTTTTTTTGCGTTTTGAATTTAGTAATAATACACCTCCCCATCACTTTGAAAAACTCACCCCAAACGTACCCTATTAAGACCCAAAACAACATTCCTTGGCGGCTTGATAGCGAGCTATTAAGGTCCCCTTTTAAAAAGAGTTTACAGTGATCATTTTTTATCGCAACAATGAATATGTTGAGTGGTTTTGACGCGCTTTACGCTAGCCAACTAGCCAAGCACAGGTGCTTCTTTAATAGCCTGACGAATTTACTGTGCGATAAGAACCTGTCAATTGACCCTAAATGATGTTTTTTTACGGTAGAGACATCAAATTCCTTTTTTAATTTAGCCAACCCTTACACCCCACTTTTTAGTGTTTTGTAGCCACAACTTCGGAACTGACTCTCTGGGTTTTTGGCGGATGATTCCTTTTATCAATAAAACGACAAATAAAGGTCATGAGTTACAGAGCACCATTCAGTGATTACCCTGAGCATGAATGGGCTTTTCAGACGTTTTGTTATCCAAAATCTTGCCATATTCCGGGTCGTATCGTCTTTTGCTACGAATTGATGGTAGATCGCAGCAAGAATCTGAATCGCTATGAGTACGATTATCACCTGTGTACAGAACTCATGAATGCTTCTTACTATGGCGAACAAACTTGCGTCATGATTTGCAAAAGCAAGATCGAATAAACCCAATACCATTATGGAATCAAAGGCAAAATTAGCGGAAATGATTCCCGTCAGCATTAAAGCGCACATCAAAAAATACAAACCGTAATGCCCTACCTGAGCTACAAAGACCTGCCATTTCGGCATCGATCTGGGCAAACTCGGTGCGCCAAATCGAACTCAAAGAGCCATTCTCAAGATCAATAAAAGAGTGACGATTAAACCGACCGTTGCATGATCTGTTCGCGACTCCAATCGATCCCATAATTCTATTTCTCAACCAAACTTTTGCGCGACATTTAAATCCAGCATTATTAAAAAGGCCATAAACCAGTAGACTATTTTTTGTGATTTTACGGAGTCCATAACCGCCCCGTTTAGCGCTACGCCGATCAACTAGTTACTGAAATTGGTTCCCATCAATAAGTCGCAGTTAGCGGATAGTTTCTGTTCACGCTATCAAATGCGCTCCATGTCGCGCACTCGATAATTGCTGACTTACCAAGCCTAATAGTCCATGAGCTCGATGTAGAAGAGTGCAAGCGTACGATTCTTGACGACTTTTTATATCGTTACTAATAAAAAAATCCATTTTATGACCGTAATTTAAGAATTTTTTTAAAAAACCCTGGTCACCGTCCGTTACTAATTTCTTACCGACGCTGAAAAATTAAGTGACTCAGTTGATACGGGCATTACTGCTAAAAACCTTATGTTGCGCCCGCTAGTGTTAACGGAATGCGTCAACTTAAAAGTAATTTGGCTCTAACGGACATTTTCACTTTTACCCAATAATAGTCGGCAACTTACTGAAAATTCATGCACTTAAAAACGGGGGTCAATACGCGCTTGATTGAAACTCATCAAGATTTGCCCAAGTTCCATGGAAACCCAGCGGAACGCATTGAGGCAAACAAACCTCGGCTACAGGGCGGCCCTCAATATTTTGTGCATCGATGATTAAAACACGCGATTGGCGAGTAGAAATATCGGTCACAAAAGACACAACATACCCATCGTCCTCACTTTTAGCATTAAACCGTGGGGCAAAAGCGGGTTCTGATCCACACACATTTTTATCAAAAATATGCCGTTTATATGACCCATCAGTGAGGTCATACTTTAAAATACCATCAAACATTTGCGTTTCGGTGTCCGGAATCGCGCCATGATATGAATGCCGCGTTTGGCGACCGGTCAAACCCAAATTAATCACTGGAAATTCGCTGATGGTATCGTCTATCTGCTGCTCCCTGCCGACGCCAGTTTTTAAATTCATAGTCCATTTAGTCACCACTGCTCGCAGCGCCAAGACGTTCACCATCGGCGCATACGGCCCGTATTCGATTGGTAAACGACGGCCATTTTCAACCATCTTGCAACAGTAGAGCACGATATTATCGCCCTCTTCCCACGCGTTAATCACATGGTATATGTAACATCCAGGGAACTCGAACCATTTAATCTGCCCCCCATCGCCCTTTCGAGGTAACACGCCAAAGCGCGTTGGAAGTGCTGGGTCGGCATGGATTGACCACACCTTGTGGCGCAATCCCTGTTCGGTGAAAACGATCGGCAGATCCATCAAAATGGCATAATTTTCAGTTATCGCCATGTCGTGTGGTAGGCGCGGGCCCGGCAATTCAATTTGTGTGAAGTGAGTAAGGTTATTTTTTCGATCGACCACACCAAAACTGTACCAAGGGTCATAGAGTCCATAGTCAAAAAACAAAAACTCGCCAGTTTGCATATCAACTTTGGAATGTGCAGACACATTATTCGGTAATTTGCCACCAAAATCATCCTCACGGAGCGTACTGAGCGTTTTGGCATCTAAACGGACGGGTTTGCCGCTAATATACCACAGCGCCATCAGTTCGCCGTTATGCATGACCACGTCGGTATTCGCAGTATTTTTGTAGACCGTTGAACTCCCATCGGCCTGTGCCGGCGAAAAAATTCCGGCTTTCTGCAACGTTCCCGAATTGTCCGCCAAATAATCATTTGACTGAATAAAACGGTTTCGATAACTCGCTTGACCGTCCTCAAAGTGAATCGCATGCAACATACCGTCACCGTCAAACCAATGATGCAGGCCAGAAGGCTGTTTAGCTGGGTTTGGCCCATTTCGGAAGTAGGCTCCACCAAAATCTGTCGGTATCTCCCCAACCACCTCTAATTGATGTGCCTCGATTTCCGTGTCGACTGGCGCATACGGTCCCTGCAGATAGGGGTTAAGGTTGTTAAGGTTTTCATTTTCATAAGACATAGGTTGCACTCCATTACGATTCATCCAATTACATGCTGGCTAATTTATACTCGGATTCTAATTGACTTATGATGTCAGCAACCGGCTGTATAGCGGTTACAGCACCGACGCCATGACCCGCCGACCATACATCGCGCCAAGCCTTGATCTGGTTTTGTGAATTGGCGAGATTAAAGCCACTGCCAGCTTGCATGTTATCTGGGTCATAGCCCATTTTTATCAACGATTGACGCAAATAATAGGCCTTCGCGCCAGTCAATTGATCGCTCAACACTAAGTCCTCATAGCTCGCCTGCACCAACATATCTTTATACTCTTGGCTGGCTAAACTTTCTTCAGCGGCAATAAATCGCGTACCCATGTAACACAGATCGGCACCTGCTATTTGCGCCGCGCGGATCGCCGCGCCACTGCCAATACCGCCGGCCAAGATAGTTAATCCGTCAAAAAATGTCCTTACTTCACTGACGAACGGAATACCCGCGATGTGGCCAGTATGACCGCCCGCTCCGGCAGCGATAAGAGCCAATCCGTCAACACCCGCAGCAACGGCCTTGCGAGCGTGGGCTAATGAATTGACGTCGGCAATCACTTTACCGCCGTAGTTATGTACAGTATCAATGACCGCATCGGGTCCACCCAACGCGGTTATCACCAAAGTAGGCTTATGGTTTTTGATCACCGCGATCTCGTCAGCAAGCCGGTCATAGCTTCGGTGGGTCGTAAGATTAACTGCGAACGGCCCAGCGCCATTTGCGTCAGCGAGAGCCGAAGCAATTTTGTCCAGCCAACCATCAAGTGTTGCTATATTTCGAGCGTTGGGGAAAGGAAACGCGCCAATCACACCCGACAAGCAACTGGAGATGACCAATTCAGGGCCGGAAACCAAAAACATCGGAGCGACCACCAAGGGAAGTTTCAGATTCTGGAGTTGTTTCACTCGTATTTTCCGTAGATAACTTTTATAATCATACTAAAGGTTACGTCAGTTTTTGGCAATCGACAAAATTCGTAGGGGGACGTTGATATGACCCGAAAAATATACATTCTGGGTGGCGCGCAAACCGATTTTTCAAAAAATTATTGTCGCGCCGATGAGACTTTGTTTAATCTTTTCAGCGAATCGATAACCGCCGGACTGCTCGATGCCAAGATGGAACCTAAGGACATCGAAGTCGGTCATGTTGGGAACTTTGCCGCTGAACTATTTACCGGTCAAGGTATGATCGGCGGGTTTTTTGGTCATGTGCATCCAGATTTTTACGGATTGCCAAGTTCTCGACATGAAGGCGCCTGCGCCTCGGGATCATTAGCGCTGCTTGCAGCGATGGCAGATTTAGGTAGCGAGCGCTATCAAACGGCCTGCGTTACCGGACTCGAACTCATGCGCAATGTTCCGGGCGACAAAGCGGCTCAACACTTGGGCGCAGCCGCATGGGTCGGTCGCGAGGCTCTCGGCGCAAAATATCTATGGCCCGCCATGTTTTCTGACCTGTGTGACGTCTACGACCAGCGCTTTGGACTCGATTACCGACATCTTGCTGAAATTTCCAAAACTAACTATGCGAATGCCAAAAACAACCCCAACGCACAGACCCGCAATTGGCAGTTTACTGACAGTAGTTTCTCTCAAGATGACCAGGCAAACCCAGTCATCGAGGGTTGGATGCGCCGGCAGGATTGTGGGCAAGTAACCGACGGTGCCGCCACAGTAATATTAGCTACGGAAGCTCGCGCGCTACAGCACTGCCGTAAACATGGTCTCTCGCTCGATCATCTTCCCTATATTAAGGGCTGGGGGCATACCACCGCACCTATGTTGATGACAACTAAACTGGCTAAAAGCGCCGAGGGCAGTTATGTGCTGCCGCTAACGCGTAAAGCCATTACCGATGCTTATCAACGCGCTGGATTAAGTGGCCCGGAGGAGCTGGATGCAATAGAAACCCACGATTGTTTTTCCATCACCGAATATATGGCGATCGAGCATTTCGGCATTACTGCGCCAGGGGAAGGCTGGAAAGCTATAGAAGATGGGCGGATCGCCATGGGCGGTCGCCTACCCGTCAATCCCTCCGGCGGTCTTATTGGCCTCGGTCACCCAGTCGGTGCCACCGGCGTTCGCATGGTCTTGGACGCTGCCCGACAAACTACCCATCGCGCCGAGGCAATGCAGGTTGAAGGCGCTAGGACGATGGCGACCTTTAATGTCGGCGGGTCCGGCACCACCAACGTAGTTTTCATAGTAAGTACCCAGTGAGCTTGCCCGAAGCGCTTATTTTTGATGCCCTGCGCACGCCGCGTGGGTTAGGGCGCCCGGCCTCAGAGACAAAACCCGGCGGCAGCCTTGCTGAGCACCCGCCACACGAATTGGTCGTTCAGTTAATCGACGTCCTCAGAAGCCGGCATACTGGTCTGTCTGAGCATATTAAATCACTAACCCTCGGTTGCGTCGGTCAAATTGGAGCGCAAGGCGGGCATCTCGCTTTAGTGAGT
The DNA here is from genome assembly GCA_002730235.1 of Gammaproteobacteria bacterium. Taxonomy (GTDB): domain Bacteria; phylum Pseudomonadota; class Gammaproteobacteria; order Pseudomonadales; family Litorivicinaceae; genus HIMB30. The sequence continues at coordinate 10,852 of PBZS01000096.1, forward strand.
CGATTGGCCTCTGGACTGCCCCATCACGTGTCGGTCAAGACCCTAAATAATTACTGCGTATCTGGACTAACTGCGATAAATGATGCATCAAAATCTGTTTTGGCTGGCGACGCAGGACTGCACATCGCCGGCGGCGTCGAAAGCCTATCATCAGTGGCATTTTTGGGAGACCAAGCCAGTTATTATAGCGATTCAGCGTTAGCGAAACAGTTGCGATGGGCGCCACCAGTGATGGGTGCTGAACTGATTGCTACACTGCAAGGGTACAGTAAAGCGGACGTCGACAACATTAGCTTGCAATCGCATATCAAAGCGCAGGCTGCATGGGACAAAGGGTACTACGACGCGAGTGTAGTGCCGATCACCCACGCCTCTGGAGAAGTGGCGTTATCCCGAGACGAACTCATTCGCGGCAATTTAACTATGGACAAATTAGCCTCCATGGCGCCCGCATTTAGCCAACAGGGTGCCGCCGGCTTTGACGCCATGATGTTGGCAGAGCACCCCAATTTGGACGCTATAGAGCATATCCACTCAATTGCCAATTGCCCCGGCATGGCGGACGGAGCTGCTTTGGTCTTGGTTGGTGAGCGGGCGTCTGGTGAGCAGGCGGGTCTGACCCCAAAAGCGCGGATTTTGGCTATGGCCGAGACCGCTGGAGATCCGATATTGCAGCTCACTGCAGGGCTCGACGCTATCAAGGAAGTACTGCGAAAAACTCAACTGTCGATCGAAGATTTTGACCGAATTGAATTTATGGAGGCCTTTGCCGC
>PBZS01000097.1 GCA_002730235.1 Gammaproteobacteria bacterium
AAGGGGCGAATCAATGAGAAGACTGGGTCAATTCGCAGAAATCATTGTAGGGGTCGCCTTTTTGTGGGCGGGAATCGTTAAACTGATGGATCCTTCTGCTTTCCTATCTGCGATTTTGACGTACGAGGTATTCAGCTACAAAGTCTCTGTAATCGCGTCTCTGGGGGTTCCTTATTTGGAGCTTTGCGTTGGGGCTTGTCTGGTTTTCAGGGTAATGAAAGGGGGAGCTCGAATGCTGGCAGTTGGATTGCTGGTCGTATTTATCATTTTGCTGTCTCAGGCCGCTATGCGTGGCCTGGATGTCGATTGCGGGTGTTTTGGTTCCAGCGCAAAATCGTCTGAGGCGGGCTTTTTTTGGCCTATTGCCCGCGATCTACTCATGCTGGTCGGAATAGGGCTGGGGATAATAGCCGGAGGAAACGCTAACGGGAGCCGAGAAAAATGAGGTCAACTGGTGATCAGCTAGAATTGGGTTTTGACGTTAACGTAGCGGAGCGCGAATCAAAACAGACGCTGATCATGAGCGATTTGATCGTTCGTCCGACGGTCATTTCGGTTTTCATGAGGAACAACACGGGTAGCTGCGATAGGCAGATGATCAGTCTAGCTCGAGAATGGGATAAGATTCGGTCAATGGGGTTTGACGTGCTTGGCCTGAGCAAAGACTCCGTGGGATCACAAATGAAGTACCAGGCTAAGCACTCGATCGGTTTCTCGTTGGTTTCGGATCCTGAACACCAATTTGCCAAGGCTGCTGGTTCACTCGTCGAAAAGAAGATGTATGGCAAAGCCTTTTGGGGACCAACCCGCTCCGCTTATGTTTTAGATGAAAATGCAGCCCTCCTGGAAATTTGCGTAAAAGTGAACCCTGATAGGCATGGGGAACAGATCTTGGAGCTCTTAAAGGCTATCTGATTTCAAGTATGGAATCCTTAAGCCGGAATTCCACGCACTTGCTTAACAAGCTTGTTAATTAGATTCATTTCTGCCTTAACAACCAATCGGATGACGGTTTTGCGAAGTCAGAACACATTAATTGACCCGACCATTTTTGATGAAATGGATCAGGACCATTCCTGGCATCCGTTTACTCAAATGGAGGAGTATTGCTCGATTCCACAATTGCAGGTTGAGAGAGGTCAAGGTTGCTGGATCTGGGACACGGAAGGCAATCGATACTTAGATGGGAACGCATCCATTTGGACAAATGCCCACGGGCACAATGAGCCAGATATCAATGAGGCCCTAGCTGAGCAGCTCGGCAAGATCGCCCATTCCACCTATCTGGGACTAAGCCATCCGGTCGGGGCGATGCTTGGAAAGCGATTGGCTGATTTGGCCCCTAAATCGCTCAGTCGGGTGGTTTTTAGTGACAATGGTTCGAACGCGGTTGAGATCGCGCTCAAGTTGTCCTTCCAATATTGGCAGCTAGTTAGAAAGTCTGAGAAGCGTATCGTCGTAGGTATGGAGAACGGGTATCATGGAGACACCTTCGGGGCGATGGCGGCCGGAAACAGCGATTCGTTTCACGGACGCTTTCAGCCGTGGTTGTTTGAGTCGCGAACATTTGCGGCTCCTAAATGCTCGGAGATCAACGGAATTGTGAAGCATTCGGATTCCGACCGCAGTTTGCTTCAGCTCGAAAAGATATTGGAACGTGAAGCGTCTGAAATTGCTTCAGTCATTATTGAGCCATCAATTCAAGGACCAGCAGGAATGAAACTCCAGCCCGCCGGATTTTTGAAACGGGTCGAAGCCCTTTGTCGGAAATATGGTGCCCACCTCATTCTTGACGAAGTCTTTGTTGGCTGTGGAAGGACTGGCTCCATTTTTGCTTGCGAGCAAGAAGGTGTGGATCCCGACTTCCTCTGCTTAGCGAAGGGCCTAACAGCCGGATACTTGCCACTAGCTGCGACTCTGACGACTGAAAAAATGTACCAAGCATTTCTGGGCTCTTTCGATACAGGGAACGCTTTTTATCACGGGCACACGTTTACAGGAAATCCGTTAGCCGCCAGCGTCGCTCTTAAGAGTTTGGAAAAACTAGAGCGGTTGATTGGTTCCAAGAGGCTTGAGAAAACGATCGAGGACTTTGGACAGACATTGGCTGAGACCTTCAACGGACACAGAAACGTTCTAGACATACGCCAACGTGGACTTGCAGCTGCCATAGACCTATTTCCGGGTTCGAGCCGAGACGCTTGGCATCCAAACGATCGTGTGGGGATGAAGGTTTGTCTTGAAGCCCGTAAGCATGGTTTGCTATTGCGACCTTTGCTCGACTCAATTCTTGTCGTTCCTCCGCTCGTAATTAACGAAGAGGAAATAGGCTTTCTTTTCGACAATTTAAAGACCGCCATTGATGCGGTCATGAACAACATAGGTAATTAGTAATGCAATACACATTAGAAGAAATCCAAAATATCTATCATCTTCCCCTGACGACCCTTATCTATAGAGCTCAGGCGGTGCATCATAAATTTCAGGACCCGTCAGGTGTTCAGCTTTGTACATTGAAGTCTATCAAAACCGGTGCCTGTCCAGAGGATTGCAAATATTGCCCACAGTCGGCTCATAGTGAGGTTGGGATAGAAAAGGAAGCGCTGCTTGACACCGAAACGATCTTGCGGGACGCGGTTGCGGCAAAAAAAGGAGGGGCTACTCGTTTCTGCATGGGAGCCGCGTGGAGAAGGGTTCCCCATGGAGAGCAATTTGAATCACTGTTGAACACGGTTCAATCCGTAAGCGACTTGGGGATGGAGGTGTGCTGTACCCTTGGGTCGCTTGAGCAGGAACAGGCTAATGCTCTGAAGGAAGCTGGTTGTGCTGTATATAATCATAATTTGGATACGTCTAGGGAGTTTTATAGTGAGATAATTACGACCCGCACCTTTGACGAACGCCTAGACAATATTCGCAAAGTGCGTGAGGCGGGTATGGAAGTTTGTAGCGGTGGGATAATCGGTATGGGCGAGTCAATCGATGATCGATTGAAGATGCTCCAAGAGCTTGCGAATCTTGATCCTTATCCGGACTCCGTTCCAATCAACGCTCTGATTGCCTGTAAGGGGACACCATTGGAATCGCAAAAGTTTGTGGACAGTTTCGAATTCGTCCGGGTTATTGCGACAGCTCGCATACTGATGCCAAAGACGATGGTGAGATTGTCAGCGGGTAGGACAGAGATGAACGATGAGTTACAGGCTCTCTGCTATCTGGCTGGAGCGAATAGCATTTTCCTGGGGGATAAGCTGTTGACTACCGCAAATCCCGACTCGAGCGATGATTACAGGTTGCTTAACAAGTTTGGATTGACCTCGCTCGACCCCGACCAGGCGAGAGCTATTCATGCGCGTTCCGGCGAAGAAGCTTCGATATTTGCATAGGTCTAATGAGAACGCTTTTCGTTAGTGGAAGCGATACAAACGTTGGCAAGACTTGGGTAGTTGGCGCGATCGCACAGCATTTATCGGCTCAGGGCGCGACTGTCCAGGTGGTTAAGCCGATTGAATCAGGAGTCTGCGTTGGTGCGGAATCCGATGTTGCCCAAGTGTTGGAGGGTTGCAGCGGCGGGCTAGTGAAAGGATACACTTTGCGGTCATATTCAAAGCCAATCGCCCCAGTTGCGGCGGCTGAATACGAGGGAGAAGATCTCGATTTTTCTGAGATCGAATCGTCAATCACAAGTTTGCCTGCTGACGTTGACTGGCGGATCATTGAAGGGGCAGGTTCGTTGGCAACGCCTCTCAGCAATGATGGCAGGGACTGGTTGGACTTGGCAGTGATCCTCAAAGTACAGGCGTTGGTTCTGGTTGTCGAGGATCGAGTCGGTGCGATTGGGCAGGCCCGTCTGGTTTACGAATATGCGAATTCCAAGGATCTCAACTGTGGTGTGTGGCTGAACGAAATTGAGCCGCAAGAATCTCTTGGGAAAACGGGTACGCTGAATGGTATCCAAAATTTAAAGATACCTATATGGGGAATGACCCAATCAGGCCAATTAGACTTATGTTTTGGTGAAAGGGGTTGGCTCTGAATCAGTTCCTGAAAGAAAGAATCGACTCTGAGCTCACTGCCCGGATGGATTCAGGCATTTTTAGAAGATTGCGGACTAGCGATCCAGCGAAAGGTATTCTCAATCTGGCAAGTAATGACTATCTGGGTTTTTCGAGTGACCCCAGACTCCAGAAGGCTGGTCAAGATGCGATCTCGAAGTTTGGATGCTCTTCATCTGCCTCTCCGCTTGTCACTGGATTCGGTGAAGCTCATCGTGATCTTCTGGCCTTGATTGAATCCTGGTACGGATTTGAAACTGGAATCGTATGGAATACAGGATACGGGGCGAATCAAGCAATGTTGGGCTTGCTTCCGAAAAGCGGTGATCTGGTTTTGGCGGACAGGCTGATTCACAATAGCATGATCTCGGGAGTGCTAGCTAGCGATGCCCGTCTATTGCGCTATCGCCATTGTGACCTCGAGCATTTGGAGGCACTTCTAAAAAAGTATGCCATAGATGATCGAGTTCTATTCGTTGTCACTGAGTCGGTATTCAGTATGGATGGAGATTTTCCAGATCTTAAGGGCATAGCCAATTTGAAAAAAAAGTACGGCTTCTTTTGGATACTAGATGAGGCTCACGCCGTGGGTTGGTATGGCAAGGAAGGAAGTGGATTAGCGGAAGAATATGGGGTTTTGGATCAAGTGGACGCACTAGTGGGAACTTTGGGTAAGGCGCTTGGGTCGATGGGTGCGTATACGCTCTTTCATGAAAAAGCTATTTCGGATTACTTAGCCAATTTTGCGGGAGAATTCATCTATTCTACTTATCTTCCTCCCGCATGCGTCGCGATTGCGACGGAAGCAATACGATGTGTAAGGAAATCTAGTTCACTGCGAAAAACGGGAAGGGATCTATCAACTCGAGTGAGGATGCAGCTCGAGCAAATCGGATTAAATGTAGTGCTCAGTGACTCAGCAATAGTATCAATTCAGATCGGCGAGGCAGATCGGGTTGTGAATTTGGCGAAGGAACTTGAGAGCCGTGGAATCCTAGTTGGTGCGATTCGGCCTCCTACTGTTCCAGAGGGGACCAGCCGATTGCGGATCTCGCTAAAGGCTGATCTTGCCGAAAGCTCTACCAATAGACTTTTAGAGGCCCTTGAGGAAATTCTCATTGATTTGAAATGAAAGTAGCGTGGATAAATGGGTGGGGTATCGGAATAAGTTATTTGGAGACGATCGCTTCTGAACTGTATCCAAATAAAGAGCACCGCTATATTTTGCCCAAATTAGGTTGGGATGCGGAGCTCAGTGAGATATCGAAGAACTCAACTGTAGTCGCCTATTCCCTTGGAGCATTCCTATTGTTGAATCAGCCAAACCTATACCATTATTTCGACAGGGTGATCTTTCTAGCTCCATTTGAGGATTTCAAGAAAGAGGAAGAAAGGGGAGGGAAAGTGTATCGATCCCAGCTGATCTATTTGAGGCGATGGTTGCAAAGGGATAGCCTCGCCGCGATAAGAGACTTTGTTCTTAGGGCTGGGTTAAGCGATCACTCGCACGACTTATTTGGAATCGAAGATTCTGATTTGATTTGGGGGGTTGATCGACTGATAAACGATTCGGTGAGAAGGGGCAACTTAGTAAAGGTGGAGGCTTGGATTGGGGAAAATGACAGGCTTTTGGACGCGGGAAGAATTAATAGCATAAATCCAGGTATCAATGTTCTGAAAAACGTAGGGCACGATCTTAGAGAATTGCTTGTAGGGGCGAAAATTGAGTTGTGAAATTTGACCAGAAAGCATTCCAGTATCATGAGAAAGCCAGTATCCAAAAAAAGGTAGCGGATTGGTTTTCTCAGTGGATTGACAAAGATTGCTCGCGACTTGCTGGGTTGGAGCTAGGAGCGGGAACGGGATTGTTTACACGTTATTTAGCGTTGCGTAGTTTTCGTGAATTTTGTGCAACTGATATCTCCCATTCTATGCTACATGAAGGGAAAGCCCGGTTGCCTAATATTTGTTGGGAGATTCAAGATGCGTGGAGACTTGAGGCACGAAAAGCTGACAGAGTATACGCATGCAGCCTTTTGCAATGGGCGAACGATCCAATCAGGGTTCTAAGTGTCTGGAGAGATGCGTTACTGGAAAACGGAAGGCTGCTCGTCTGTTTTTTTATTGAAGGATCTTTGGAGGAATTTACCCGATTGGATTCGAGGTTCCCGGCGTTTCCTTGGAAAGGTGAAAAGGAGTGGGTCGAGATCTTTCGTGCCGCTAACCTGGATATAATTAGAAGCGAAACTCGAACCGATATTATGATCTATGAATCCCCACGAGCCGCTTTGAGGCAGATTCATGATATTGGAGCCATCAGCGAGAATCGCATGAAGCCCTCGGTGCTGAAGCGTTTGCTGGAAGATTTAGAAAAGCGGGAAAAGGGGTACTTCGAGTTGAGCTGGAGAACGATGCGTGTTGAGTGCCAACAATCGAATCAGTGCCTCTAGCCAATAATGGGAATCGTCATACCATGGACCAATCCCCGCTCAAGGTTTCAAACTTGAGAGAGCATTGGAGTTCTTCGAGGAAGCGATTTCGTGGAACCAATGTTGCCCCAAGGCCTTGCAGATGACTACTTGGAGCCTGGGCATCAATGAAGTCGAACCCATTTTTTTTAGCAAACGTTACAAGTTGGGAAAGCGCGATTTTTGAGGCGTTCGACTTGATGTGAAACATGGACTCCCCGAAGAACGCGGCTCCAAGCGATAAACCATAGAGTCCCCCGACGAGGCTACCCTTATGGAATGCTTCAAAGGAGTGTGCGTAGCCTAGTTGGTGCATTTCTATGTAGGCGTCGATCATGTCGGACGTAATCCAGGTTCCCTCTTGGCCTGGGCGCGGAGCAGAAGCGCAAGAGTGAATCACTTCCTTGAAAACAGTGTCGATACGGATCTCAAAACGATTTGACCGAATATCTCTTTGGAGATTGGTCGAGCATTTGAAATGGTCTGGGTAAAGCACCATCCTTGGATCGGGAGAAAACCAAAGGATTGGTTGTCCATCCGAGTACCAAGGGAAAACCCCTTTCGAATATGCTTCAATGAGTCGTTCGGGACTAAGGTCGCCCCCTACCGCTAGAAGTCCGTCCTCCGTTGCACTAGTGGGATCTGGGAATTCAATTTTGCTGGATAGAAAATGAAGCGGCACGTGATGGTCTAAAAAGTGAGCGTTTGCGGGTATTGATATTCTGCAGAAAGATTAAGCACTAAAATCAGGGAGAAGGGAAGCGTCTCCAAATATCTCGAGGAGGCGATTATATGCGGATTGTCTCTCATCAGTATCCCTTGATTGCTGAAAATACGAGAGCCATACTCCTGATGGAATGATCTCGCCGGTTGCTTCGGACCTCGTGTGGTTCGTTAGGTTTGCCTGGCTATCAAATTCCAAAATCCAAGGAAGTTGATACAGGTTTTTAGCGTTGTCGGCAGTTATAAGAATGGCTCCTAAACGCGGTTCTTGGTCAGTTTCACTATGGGCCCGGATCGCGGATACAAATGAAACCATACGAAAATCGTAC
>PBZS01000098.1 GCA_002730235.1 Gammaproteobacteria bacterium
AGACGGTAAAGTGCGGTCGACTATCGGCGCCGGCACTTTAACAATCAGTTGTTCGAGCAACTCATCTATCCCCATACCACTCTTCGCAGAACAGTGAACGGCATCTCTTGCATCGATACCTATAATATTTTCGATCTCTCCCTTCACACGCTCCGGCTCTGCTTGCGCTAAATCCATCTTGTTGAGGACGGGCACTACTTCGAGTCCCTGCTCTATCGCAGTGTAGCAATTAGCCACCGACTGAGCTTCAACACCCTGCGCAGCGTCAACAACTAGTAGTGCGCCCTCACACGCGGACAACGAACGTGATACTTCATAACTAAAATCGACGTGACCCGGTGTATCAATGAAATTCAGTTCGTAAGTCTCACCATCTTGGGCAATGTAATTAAGGGTCACACTTTGGGCTTTGATCGTGATTCCCCGCTCACGCTCGATATCCATTGAATCAAGAACCTGAGCAGCCATTTCACGCTCAGACAAACCGCCACAACGCTGGATGAACCGATCAGCTAGTGTCGATTTACCATGGTCAATATGGGCGATGATAGAAAAATTACGAATATGTGACGGGCCTATCAAAGCTCCATTTCTCCTTCGGAAAATAGTATAGCTTACCCGTCTAATCGCAAAGTGAGAAACGTTGAGTTACCGCCCCGCACAACTAACACGGGAATTGGACGCTCAGTCGGTAACGAATTCATCAAACCCTGCAGATCTGACACCTTTTTTGTTTCGCGACCACCTACCTGGATAATAATATCGCCTACACGAAGTCCCGCACCAAGTGCAGGGCTTTTCGTGACTTCCTTTACCAAAATACCACCCTGTAGGTTATTCTCCGACTTCAAAGAATTTGGTAACTCGTCAACGACCATGCCAAGCAACCCTTTCGGTTGCGAAGACATTCCCCGCGCAACCTGGTCAGCCTCAGGCAGCAGTTCGATTGTAACATCTATCATGACCCGATCGCCCCGCCGAACCACCTCCACCGGGACCGAAGAACCCGGACGAACAAGGCCAACCATAGGTGGAAGGTCTGAGGACCTCTCAACGGTTTTTCCATTGAATCGAACGATTATATCCCCAGGCTGTATCCCAGCCTTACCAGCCGGTCCAGATTCTGATGCTTGCGCAATCAAAGCACCCATGGGTCTCTCAAGTCCAAAACTTAGTGCTAGATCCCTGTTAACTTCTTGAATTAATACTCCTAGCCAACCACGGCGCACTAAACCATCCTCTTTGATCTGCTCAGCAACGCTCATCACGAGATTCATTGGGATGGCAAACGACAGGCCCATGAAGCCACCCGAGCGTGTAAAAATCTGTGAGTTGATACCTACGACCTCACCCTCGAGATTAAACAGCGGACCTCCAGAATTCCCAGGGTTGATGGCGACGTCGGTTTGTATGAAAGGCACATAACTCTCGTCGGGTAATGCTCGCCCGGTCGCACTTACGATTCCAGCCGTCACGCTATAATCAAATCCAAATGGAGATCCGATCGCAACCACCCACTGGCCGCGTTTTACTGATTCACTATTGGCGATTTTAGCAACAGGTAGATCGTCGGCATCCAGTTTTAGAACAGCAACATCTGAACGCGGATCTCTACCAACAATTGTAGCTATATATTCACGACGATCATTCAACCGAACGATAATGGTTTCTGCTCCTTCGACAACGTGATTATTGGTCAGAACATACCCGTCTTTTGAAATAATAAATCCGGAACCTAAGGAACGTCCCTCACGCTCTTGGGGCGGCATCGGTACCCCCCGCTCGAAAAACTCTCGGAACAATGGTGGCAGTTGTTGTAAATCAGGCATCTGCTGAGATCGCGGCGTGGACTGAGCTGAGCGAGTGGAAATGTTAACAACTGCTGGAGAGACCTCGTCCACCAGCTCAGTAAACTCCGGCAACTGTGCTTGCGCATGAGCACTCACTACCATGATGAAACCCAATACAATTTGCATCATTGCCTTCATCGATTAATCCTTATTTGAAAGTTTTGTGCCCAGTGACGACTGATCACCCAACCCAAGCAAAGGCCGAGCACTGCCGCGCTTGCCTGGAATATTTCACTCCATTCTTGTGAATGTCCGACGATAATAGGAACGATTAAACCCACCAAAATCGGGACATAAACCTTAATTACTTGAAAGGTTAATCGGCGATTATCCATACTCAAAGTCACAACATCACCGACTCTCACTGAAATGGGACCACTCACCGGAATTTCAAAGGTTTGCATCGGAGATTTTTGGCGAAGCCAATTTGAACGACAGTGGCCTACTTGCTCACACGCCGAGCACAAAAATTGGATTACAGGGCGAACTATTACACATTGAGAATGTACCGCCACAACCTCAACCGATCGATCACAGCTCATTGGGCGAGACTTAGCAGTCCCTTTAAACCATCAACATCGAGCGCTTCAATGATTGTCTTACCAGTCTTTTGTGGAATTTCTCCCACTAACGTTACTCTCAAAGCCCCGCCGGATAATGCATAGTCTTTACCGAGAGCCACGGTTGGTCCTAACGTTGCCTGCATATCGGGCTCTGGACGAGAATTAATTAATTCAAGAAATATCGAAAAACTTCCCAAACCGTCGGTATAAACGAGCGTATAAATCCGATTACTTCCAGCACGAGATGGTAGGGCAGACGCCAACTGGTAGCCAGCGGGTAACCAACTCGCCGGCGAGAACTGCAAAATTGAATCAGTTTGAGTAATCGGATACACCTTCACTTGTAGCGACTCCTCTCCTCCCGCAATTTCAACAATTTGTGGACCCACCGATAATTCTGAAAACTCGAATTGCTCTAGAGTTTGGTTTTCCGCGTTCAACGTTTGCAACCGGAGTAATAAAGAAGTTTCTTCGTCGACCCAAAACTTATATGTATGTCTGTGTCCATCCATTGACTCAACGAGAACGAGCTGTGCTGATCGATCAGCAATCCGTTCGACACCACCAAGAGTAATCTGATACGGGGCTTCGAAAATTTGGCGAGGTTCTGGGTTAATGAATCCAGGAAGAGGATAACCTTGTCTCAGTACGTCAGGACCCGGAATCGCCTCGATCAGGGTATTACCAGATTGTGCCCTCTCCATCGGTTGACCCGAAAGTCGACGCAATCTAGCTATTTCTTCACCATTAATAACATCATGCTGAAACGCCAAATTTGCTAATACATCAGCACGCTGATAAACGAGTTTTCCGGAATAAGATAGGGAACGAACCGCCACTGCCATCGAGCGCAATATTTCCTTCGCGGGTTCCGAACTGATTGCGAAAGCAGATTGGATTGGCAGGCTGCATAAACAAACGACTACACACAAATGTCGAACGGACATTACTGAATAGGCTCGTCACGTCCCATAATGCGCGCGAGAGGTAACACCGACTTACCACTCACAACCGCAGTATTCTCCGCATGACGAATCAAATATGGGCTTAGTCGATTGCTCACCAGCTGTTTTACGCCTTGCTCTGTGAGAATTCTCGCAATTGGGCGTCGCGCGACAGCGTTGGCTGAACTACTCACACCATCGACGGACACAGTTTCTCTCTGAACTGGCATCTGGAATTTAATCACCTCTAGCGGTTCTGCGGCTACGGCTGAAGGTTGTATATCGACCGGCGTAACAATCTTGACTCCAATGACAACAGCGAATGCGATTGAGGCGACGATCGCCAACTGCCCAGTAATATGCCCAAATCGGCTAGACACGGGATCTTTGGCAGGAAGCACAATAGCATGTGGCTGAGTCATCTCACCGCAGTGATCAACAATGGGCTTCGCTTCCGTTACGCCATCGAGTTCCGCATTCACTCGATCAAGAAGCGTACTACCCAAAACGACTTCCCCACGCATCGTACTACTGATCGCTTGGCATGACCCCCAATACCCCTTCAACTCTCCGCGCGTCTTAGCTGCATCAAGTATTTTCCGTGCTTCAAACTCCGTTGCTTCCTCATCAGCTAAAGCCGATAAAGACTGGCGCATGGTCTCGGTCATTCAGGTATTACTCCGATGTATACACCCATGATAATTCCTCTTTGGACAGCCTCACTACAATAAAGTTCCTGGAAATTTATACGAAATCTCCTGAACCACATGCTCCCGCGCCCTAAATATTCTCGATCGCACAGTACCAATGGGACAATTCATCGCCACTGCTATATTATCATAGCTCAATCCTTCAAGTTCTCGAAGGGTTAATGCGTGTTTCAAATCTTGTGGCAATTGCTCGATAGCATCCAAGATTGCTCGCTGCAATTCTTCAGCCCCTGCCTCTTCATCCGGCGCACCCAAGTCGTGTAGCAAAGTTAGGTCCGCGGCCCCGATATCGTCCGCAGATACTTTAGTTGGTTCCTTCGATTTCGAAGCCAGGTGATTTTTCGCCGTATTAACCGCAATGCGATAAAGCCAGGTATAAAATGCGCTTTCTCCACGGAAAGTATTTAATGAACGAAATGCCTTTACGAACGTGTCCTGTAAAACGTCCAACGCATCGCTTTGGTTCGACACGAGCCGTGTGGTAACAGCTAACAACCGTGATTGATATTTCAGGATAAGCAGATCAAAAGCGTGGCGATCACCCAGACGCGCGCGATCGACCAGCAATTGATCGTTCTCGGCCTCAACTTTTTGAACCGGTGATTCCATATCTACATACTACTTTTTAAACAATTAATAGACCACAATGACATGGCCCCTATCAAAGGACAAGTAACGTGAATAGCGGACCACAGCCCTATCAATTGGATGTTCCGGTTATAGGAGCTGGCGCCGCGAGATTAATAGCTGCATCATCAGTCCCCGAGTACCTTTCCGAGGCAATTCTCACCAAAAATCCGAGCGGAAATTCAACTCGGTGGGCCGAGGGTAGCGTGGCTGCAGTAATCGATTATTTAGACTCTTTTAAAAGCCATGTTCAAGATACTCTAATTGCAGGCGCAGGACTATCTCACCAAGATGTTGTTATCTCACGCAACGGGGCTGAAATACGCCGACTCATGCGGAATTACGCTGGTATTGTTCGGACAGATAAGCGGCTCCAGCGGGCTCTTAATAGCTCCCTGCTGTTGGCGCGTGAAATTCAGCACTTCTAGGCTAATTACCACATTACAACCGACTTAATTGAATTGCGGAATCTGGTTGTAGTGGCCGAGCTAATTATTCGCTGCGCTCTCAAACGCGAAGAATCAAGGGGTCTAAATTTCGCACTCGATCATCCTGATTTGGCGAAGTATTCGAACGACACCATTCTCATCCCAGATCAGGACCTTTGGTTGAGGTAATCGGCTTTTACTCAATTCGGTGGACGTGTGACGATCGGCTTAGATTGTCGACCCCTCATTCCATAGATGTTTTACGATATGCAAAAGCGACGGTATCAAGTATTTTTGTCCTCAATTTGACCCGTCAGGCAAGTTACTCAAGCATCAGATCATGCATACTGACTCGCATAACTGCAATGTGCAGCTACCGGTAAAGTGTTATAGCGCTCTCATGGATCGGCCTGAGTCACACCTAAATCGCAACTGGCCTGTCGAATCTTCACAACAATCCGTGCTAATGATTCGTCCTGAGGAACCTGAAAACCGCGCAACCATTCCCAAATATCCTGATCTTCACAATCCAATAATCTACGATATGCTAGTTGATCATTCGTAGACAAAGTTCGGTAGTGATATTGAGTGAAGGGCATCAACATAACGTCTATCTCCAACATCCCGCGCCTCGAGTGCCAAGATAGTCGATTAAATTCGGTACGATCGTCCATACTCCCTCCAAAAGGTTTATAGTTTAGCACTCAAGGAAACCTCATGACTTCTCCATTTGGCTTAATTCAATTTGACGGCGACAAAACGCTTCAAGCCTTACAAGGTCAGTGCACGCAATCAGTTACTAGCCTGACCAGTGCAGAGGCTCTGTTAGTCGCATTTTGTGATCCGAAGGGCCGAATGTATGGGTCAGGGCGACTTCTCCAATATGAAGGGATAATCAGCTTAATAACACCTCTTGATCAGGCTGCGGTGCTGTTAAAACGACTACGTCCTTTCCTATTGCTATCAAAGGTCAGCGCAAGATTGACTAGTATAGCGGTTTCTTTGGTCTGCAGCCCGGCTCTTCCTCCAGGTGTCATACAGTGCTCTGACAAGTCAATAATGGCTGGAGAGTTTGGTGAAACCCAATGGGAGATAGGTGATGGCAGTCATACCCATGATCCAGAGGCTGATCTAAAACGATTGCATGCGGGACTCGGGTTCGTCCGACAAGAATCCTGCGAACTCTGTATTCCGCAACAAGCCCACTACCAAATGCTTGGTGGAGTGAATTTTGATAAAGGTTGCTACACTGGGCAGGAGGTAATCGCGCGACTAGAATATTTAGGTCAGGCAAAGAAATATCTCTTCAGATATCAAAATGTGGCTGCGGCTCCAGGCGAAATTATAGAGATTGACGGGACGGACTGCACAGTCTTTGATTCAACCAAAACCCGCAAGGAGCAAGTTGCATTAATTCTAGCGCCAGTCACCTCAAAATCCGAACAATTGACCGGTGTGCCCTTTACGATTACCCGGCAAGTTAAAGGACAGCGACCAGTCAAACTCCGATAATCCCTGCTCTTTCAGCAATAGATTTACTGAAGAAAACGGTTTAGATCCAAAAAATCCCCGGTGAGCAGATAATGGGGACGGATGAGCCGACTCGATAACCCCGTTGCGCCCACTTATCAAAGACGTGAGTTTTCTGGCGTCGTTTCCCCACAAGCAAAAAATACGAAAATCTGAATCATCCGAAAGGCGTTTGACGATTAGGTCAGTAAAATACTCCCAGCCAAGATTGCGATGACTGCCGGCATCGCCAGGCAACACAGTTAGTACTCGATTCATTAATAGCGCACCCCGTTGCGCCCATTCCGTTAAATCACCAGTTGGGACAGTGGAAATACCCAGATCAACCTGCCACTCTTGCAAGATATTTCGAAGGGATGGCGGCGGCGGCATTGACTGGTTAACAGAAAATGCCAAACCTGTTGCCTGATTAGGTCCATGATATGGATCTTGGCCAACAATCACTACCCGACACGAATCTGGCGCACACAGCTCAAACGCCCGGAAGCGCTGCCCGCGAGACGGATAACTCACATCAGTGGTCAATCGTTCCGAGCATCGCATGGCTATGGCATCCAGCTCAGATGCTCCTAGAAACGTTCGCCATGGGCCCGGAAGATTAGAAAATATTCCTTCTGATTGCATTGTCTAGTCCTGTTCTCGTTATAATTACAGTTTACGAAAAGGATAACGAATGACCGACATTTCGGATATTGCGCCATACGAGGACGAGGATGTCCCCCACATCGTCAATCGGCTTATCAACGATGACAGCTTTATTGAAGCCATTGGACAATTAAAATTCAAGAGGTGGTATTCATTACTCGGTCTGCTCCTGAAACCAAAAATTCGTTCATTTGTTAAATCTCGGGCGAAGAATATAAATTCAATCCACGATTTCCAGATGGAGGTCGAGCCAATACTTGCGAAGGTTTTATCCAATACTACCGAAGCCTTCACCGTATCGGGGCTCGATAATCTGGATCCCAACCAGTCTCACGTCTTTTTAAGTAACCACCGTGACATTGCTATGGATCCAACATTCGTCAATTGGGCCCTGCATAAAGGTGGTTTCCAAACAGTCCGTATCGCAATTGGTGATAATTTAGTCAAACGACCATTTGTTGGTGATCTGATGAGATTGAATAAGAGCTTTATCGTTAAACGGAATATTTCTGGACCAAGAGAGATGCTACAAACCTATTCAGCACTCTCGAACTACATAAGAAATTCTATCGAAGAAAAGCATTCGGTTTGGATCGCGCACCGGGAGGGCCGAGCAAAAAACGGAATTGATCGAACAGATCCCGCAATTCTCAAAATGCTAGCCATGGCTGGCAAGTCACGCAAGGAACCATTTCAACAGTCTGTGGAAGCACTTCGGATAGTTCCTGTATCTATCTCCTATGAGTTTGATCCGTGCGCCCCAATGAAAGCACGCGAATTGGCTATAACGGAGCGTGAAGGTCAATATACTAAACAACCTAATGAGGATGTCACCTCGATTGCCGAGGGAATCATCGGCTGGAAAGGTCGTGTTCACCTACACTTCGCTACGCCGCTTGCCGAGATACCAGACAACCCTCAAGAGTTAGCCACACTGGTTGATCATCAAATTATCGTCGGCCAACAAATCTTCGACACTGGACGCTGTGCTGAGGCGATTCTAAAGCAACATGCTCTTCCCGACGATCTGCTTCCCGATGTAAAGGCACGATTTCAGTCGCTTGTATCTGGGACACCAGAAAAATATCGTGACAAATTATTGGAGATTTACGCGAACCCTCTTCGACAGTTAGCGCTTCATCAACAGAGCGACCCGCTGAGCCGGTAGATTACGTTTCCGCACAAATCTAAAATATTTGACCGCTATGGTATTATTACAATAATTCTCCTTAAGATAGAACTAGATTGAAGATACTGACCCCACCTCCTGGGCTGCTAGAGTTCCTCGAGCGCACTGGAAGCAATGCCAAGGTATATGAAGTCAAAGCAACCGCTGAGCAGTTGAACTTTTCTCTTGGATGTCGTGAAGAAGAAATACTTACAACATCATTGATCCTGCACGCACAAAAGGCTCCGCGAGTGTCTGTGCACTCCCGTAATCAAACGCCAAAGATTGGGAATGGAGAACGCGTCGCAAATGCGTTGCAGGTCTATCTGCTAACCGGTTATTCCGCTGAAATCATGCCTCCGTTTGGCTTCCCGCACTTACTTGAGACGACTATTGATCCAAAGTGTCTGCAGTCACCCTGCTTATATATCCCTGCAGGTATCCTCCACGGCTGGATGGCCATCACTCCTCAAGAACTCACATGTCTTACTAACTTGAAGCTCTGGAGACGCGTATTTGCCGCTTAATCGGTGATGAGCAAACAGTCCACTAACACGAAACGCAAGCCAAAAAATTATTACTATGCCCTATCAGTTTCTCAAATTGAGGAATCGAATTCTGTGTAAAACAAACGTTATTCGACGTCAGAACGTGATCAAGCTTCGTATTTAACCTCATCGATTACTCATCATCTCTTCGCAAGTTCACCTGAAACTGATTACCAGCATCAACAGATAACTCAAAAAGAATGGGGCAACAACATACTTGACAATCCTGCCAATAGTCCTGACTTCCAGCACTTATATCAATATCCGTCTGTTGAAATTCACCACAATATGGACACATGATCTTAACGGTATCCCACATTTTTCAATTTGCTCCCTACAGACATGCCACGCCAGAGTTTATTTCGACAGACTAGAAATGTTCCGAGTACAAATGATTGGGTTCAACGAATCGTCGCACTACATAAAATCATTGTGCCATTAACACACCTAAAACAGGTAAAACCCTTAAAACAACAAAAATTTTGTCGTAAAAAAATCATATAAACCTACCTTGGGACTAGGTTTTGCTATTACGATAAAAAAATAATGAAACTACTACCTGTAGGTATACCACCAGAGGATAGATACTATTATCCGACGCAGCAATGCTTGGAGTGGGATTTGTTAGAGGCTTTGCCTACCTCGTAGCATATCTTAGCCTAACGCGCGATTGGATCAGCCG
>PBZS01000099.1 GCA_002730235.1 Gammaproteobacteria bacterium
AACACGAGGTAAGATTCTTGAAGGAATTTACTCAAAGTCAGCCTTCGACAAACGAATGAGGGCCGCTCGAACATCTGCAGGATGGCCCCTTGCCACTTGGCCTCAAAACGCTCTTCGTAAGACATTCATTTCGTGCCACTTTGCTTGCTATTCGAACGCTCCATTGACTGCTGCAATAGCCGGAACAAGCGAGAGTGTTATCTTCTCTAACTATCGCTCCATGATTAAGAAAACAGAGGCCTCAAAGCTCTGGGAGATTCAGCCGTAACGACACGAGACGCTCCTTAAGCAGACTTCAAGCCCCCTCCCCGCCATCTAAAGCTCCCCACCCAGCCGGGGGAAACGCAGTGCGCGTCCTATATGATACGGTGAGAGATTTTTTGTCCCTACTATTGGCACGACTTAGATTGGATTTTTATCCTTTGATTCAGATACGACTCCATCTCTTTCCCACCAAAAGCAATTTTCTAGCAGCGGAATTTGGCATTTTGGTTTCAGGAATCCTAACCGGCGATCGCTGTTACTCCTCCCTTGCTCTAAGGAATGTCTCGGTCCCTTCTGTGGTGAAGTCACGCTGGATGGTATTGCCAGTCCCGATGATGCCTGATTCACGTGTTTTCCACCTTCTCATGTCAGTACTTTCCTCAATGCTGTAGGTTTTACCGCTTTTAGCGGGAAAGGAAACAGAGATTTGCTCAACGCCGTCTAAACCGGGACTGACACTGACAGTTAGCAAAAAGCGTGGGGTGTTGGTCGCGCTTAAGGGTGAGAAGCCGAGGTTGATTTCATCACCATCATTCCACTCGTCGCCGTCTGTATCGGGATTTTCGGGGTCAGAGCCAGTATTGATTTCGACTCTATCACTTATACCGTCACCATCTCTGTCAGACCCTAGGGCAATGAATGGCTGATTGATGTTTACGTGGCGTGGCAATTCCGCCAGCTGATAGGAGACGAATCCCAACTCAAAATTAGCAGAGTCATAATACGAGACGGAGGGATTTCCCTCTGGGCCAAAGCTGAGCGCAGTGTTTCGGCCTCCAGATTCATCGCTGACGATGACTTGGGTCTGCCAGCTTTCACCATTATATTGGGCGAGTTTCAGCTTTAAGTTAGCCCCCCCATAAGAGATAGCCGGATTACCGTCTGGTCCATGATTTAATGAAGTGTAAATGCCTACACTGCCACCACTATCAACGGTTTGAATTCTCCACTCCAGCCCGTCAAAGGAGGCAAACTTCAAATTCCTGTTACTGTAGTCACGATAGGAAATGGCCGGGAGTCCGTCAGGATTGTAGCTCAGGGATGAGTATGAGCCTACATCCCCTGCACTGTCAATTATTTGAACCCTCCATTGCTCACCATCGTGCTGTGCAAACTTCAAGTCACCATTGGTCACGTCATAAAAAGAGATGGCAGGATGCCCATTAGGGCCATAGTCTAGTGAGGAATATGAACGTCCGACGTTTGTTGAATTGTCGACGGTTTGAATTATCCATTGGTCGCCGTCATGTTTTGCGAACTTCAAGTTCCCATTAGTCGTGTCATAATAGGAGATGGCCGGATGCCCGTCAGGTCCATAGTTCAAGGAAGTGTATTGGCCGACATCTGCTGAACTGTCGACGGTTTGAATTATCCATTGTTCACCGTCATGTTTTGTAAACTTCAGGTTCCCATTAGTCGTGTCATAATAGGAGATAGCTGGATGGCCGTCAGGGTCATAGGTCAGGGAAGTGTATTTGCCGACGTTGTCCACATTGTCGATGGTCTCTAATTGCCACTTTTTGCCGTCATACTCCGAATACATGAGCGAACTACCGGTTTCATTATAAAAAGAGATAGCCGGATGTCCTTTGGGCCCATAGTCTAGAGAGCTGTATGTCCCGAAACGGCCGAGGTTGCCCCAGGAGCCTGAAGTGATCAGGTATTCCTTATGAAGGATACGTATTTGTCCCTCACGGTTTACCTGATCAAGATTGGGAGAAGCAAGGTATGAAATAGCGCCATTACCTGAACCGTTATTTTCCCCGGTGATTGTGATCCAGGGCACCTGGCTCTGGGCGATCCAGTCCGCACGTACCGATCCATTCACCATAATATTACCCTTATGACCAAGGGCGTCCGCACTGATATTATTGCTTAGAACCTGCAATCCTAAATCAAAGCTGAGGTCTGAACTGTTCGGAGAAGACTGGTGGACAGAGATGGCCATTACATTTTCCCCGGCTTGCAATTTCCCGCTTCCATCATGGAAAGTTTCAAAGAAGCTAGACTCATCGACCCCTAGGGCACCAGATGTCGCTAAAGTCAGATAGTTCACCTCACCCGGGGGGATATTGTCTCTGAGAATCTCCCTTCCGTTAAGGTAGGCAACCGCTCCGTCATCGCGCTTGAGGCGCAAAAGGAGTTCATAAAAAGCGTCATCCCTTTCAAGTAAAGTCAGCTGTTCAGCTGGCACATTGAAGGTTCGGCGAAAGTAATAGGAGTGGTGCCGTTCACCGAAAAGGCCTCTGTCAATGATTGTGGCCTCGTTGCCGTCACCGAATCCGAGTTCAGCGGTTCCTGTCGACCAAGCGGAATCATCAAAACCGATTTCCCGCCACGCGATCCCCTGGTCTGATCCATTGTCCAGGTATCTCCAGTCGGCCCCATCCTGAATTAAGTTACTGGCTTCCATTATGGAAATTGGATAAATCTCAGGGTTGGCGGGGGAGGTGCCCAAGGCAAGTTCGTCAAAGTCTTTCCAGCCATCTCCGTCGGTATCATTTTCTGGCGCAACCGGCTGCTGGGTCACAGTAAAGTAAACCGGTTCCTCTTCCGGAATGGTGATACATAATTGTCCCTCGCGTGTTTCCGGGCCGTGGTTAACGGCAACGGAGTATGAGATAGTGCCATCACCTGAACCACTACTTTCCCCGACGATATTGATCCAGGACACCAGGCTCTTGGCCGTCCAATTCGTTTCTGGGAATACAATAACCGTAATAGTTTCAGAAACACCTAGGGCATCAGCGGCTCTTTCCTCCGGATTAATACTAATCGCATCTCTGCTTCGCCACGAACTCACGAACTGGTATAGCCCCGTTCCTGAAAGGTAAGGCCGAACTTCCACGTAGTAGGTTCCGGCCGAGATTAGCTGGTCGATACTAAAATTGGAACCAAGTCCTCCATCATCATTTGTTGCCAGGGTTGCTCCTGATGCATCCAATAAGCTACCGTAGGTATCTATGTTTCCTGTTGTGCTTATCTGGATCATTCCGTTTTCAGGGACATCGATCTGAAAGTAGTCCAGATCATCTGCAATGAGCAAGTTGCCGGGTGTTGTTGAATTCGGGGACACCAGTGTAGCGGTATTGATGTCGTTTCCATGATCGTCATTTGTGTCGCCCGCCTGATCGATAATATGGACAGTAGTCAGGTCACCAGCGATCAAGTTGATTGTCGCTTGTCGATCCGCGGTGGAGGAATTATCATCCACTGTGAAAAGAAGTGTCTGATTTCCGCTCTGAACATTTTCCATGGTGACATGCACCCAAGGTTCATTAGTGCTCCAGCTCCATTGGGTATTGGACAAGACCTCGAAAGTTCCACTATCCGCTCCAGCGGAAAAGCTGCTGTTGAGGGGTGTTAATGTGAGTGTTGGAATGAGTGCGTCCTGAGTAATTGTGAAGTGACGCTGTAATTCTCCTTCTTGGGTGATACGAATTTGTGCCACTCGCTCGGCATGTGTAATGTTGCTTGCCACTGTATAGAAGACAGTTCCGTCTCCTGAACCACTGACCGCACCGGTGAGGGTGACCCAAGGAGCCAGGCTTTCAGCTGTCCAGTCGCTTTCCTCTGGCGTGTTTACAGCAAAATTCCCTGTCCCTCCAGAAACATCAATGGTGATGCCTGGCGGCTTAATGAAGGAAGGGAACTGTAGGGGGTCCAGAGGGTTCGTTGCGTCGCTGGCTTCCCATTCATCGCTGTAACCATCGCCGTCAGTATCGGGATTACGAGGGTCACTACCGGTGTCACTTGCAGACAAAAAGATACCGGTATTTGTCTCAACGATGTCCTTCAAGCCATCGCCATCGGAATCAGTATCCGGATCCATTGGCAACTGCTCGATGGTCAAAAATAGCGGTTCTTCAGGCAACCGTTCCTCGATCAACAATTCAATGCCGAGCAGAAAGTCAGACGCTCTCGTTGAGGTATTCATGGCCTGCACGGCAAGCACATTATGACCATCGTGAATCGACGCAAGATGGCTGGTGATGTCACTTATAAGAAGCTCGGAATTCACGACAGGGTCTGGACGTGACCCTGTTGCTTTCGAGTTATAGAGTATGGCTTCCGGCGCATTGAACCTGCTTATTTCCGTGCCATTGAGGTAGGCGACATAACCATCATCTACCATGGCATTAAGAGTAGCGGATACAAGCTGGCTTTTGCTTGTGTCGAACTGAAACGGGAACCGGAAATAACCGCTGGCGTTAACGCCATACATTTCTGTGGATATGCTTGTCGTGATTAACGATTCCAATGTTCCTCCCGAACTTTCAAAGCCGACCGGATGGGTTGCTTTACTCCATAATGAATCATCGAAACCAGGAGCAGGATTCTTCCAGGTTTCGCCCAGGACATTATCCGAAGGAATCAAGTAATGCACGGTTGCATCAGCGGCTATCAGTGTCCTTGAGGTGCGGGGTCCACTCATATTGACACGTACTTCCCCAATGCGGGCCTGTTCGCTGCGATTGGCATCCACGGTGTATGTAATGATGTCGCGACCGATACCTGTGTCATCTCCAGTAATGGTTATCCACGGGACCTGACTCTCCGCGCTCCAGGCGCTTTCCCAGGATGCCTCCACAGTCAGATTGCTTGCTATACCAAGCGCCTCAATGGTTTCCTGCGGCGGATTGAGGGTGGCTGGAAACCATATCGGTGTACCCTTCAATTCCATGCTGAGTGAGTTGATCTTCCCGGCATCCCCGGAGGATTCGTCGCTGACCTTGACGATCCATTCTCCGTCAGCAGATTCTCCCCAATGATGCACGGAGAGGAAGCTGAATTTTATGTCGTCGGTATCGTCATCATGAACCTCGGAAAACCGGCTGACCGTTCCACTCGGGGACGTAAGGGTAATTACCAGGTCTCCACAGTATTGATGATCGATGTCGACTGTTAGGATGGAGTGTTCCACCCGCAGGTCGCTTCTGTTGACTGTTAGTGACCTGGTGACTCCGTCAGTGTTATTATCTGGGATGGCGAGCTCGAGATTTTCCGAAGTTACCGTGACCGTCTGCTGAGTATCCAGATTCGGCCAGCCCTCCGACAAAGCTACCGCAGCAGAAGCATCCACCATTCCTGCCCCATAACCGTGATGGAAAGAAAATCCTGCTCCGTTGGTGGACCAGCCAGGGTCAGTGTTAATATTAATCCTTTCGGCACTCCGGATAAGGATTTCCTGAACGTCACGCCATCCGAGTTGCGGGTTTGCTTCCAGCATCAGGGCGACGATGCCGGCCACCAGCGGGGTAGCCGATGATGTGCCACCAAACTCGTTGGTATAACTACCATCACCGACAGTGGTGGTAGTGGTTATAGAAGGCTCCCCAATCCGAGAATCGGAGGGAGCGCAAACAAGGATATTGGCACCGGATTCTGAATAGTAAGACTGTGACCTCTTGTAATTTATCGCGCCAACAGAAATAGTCTCCGGAGCATTGTTGTAACCCTCATAGTTTGAATAGTCGCCGTCTTCCCGACCGTTCCCGCCGGCCCAGACATAAATAACTCCAAGGCCGTTACGTCCATTCCGGGTTCCCTCCTCGAGGGCATCGGCAACCAACGGGTCAAGCAGATGAAAGAGACCCGAATCAAAGTTGCCCCAGCTATTACTCTTGATGTCAATGGCATCGTTACGCCAGGCCAAGGCTTCAGCTGTATCTACAGGCGTGAAGCTATCTGCAATAAGGCGAAGACCGACGAGATTCGCTTCAGGTGCTGCTCCGGTTACACCTATTGAATTGTTTCCTAGGGCCGAAGCTACACCCGCGCAGGCGGTTCCGTGAGTATCCAGAGCGGAGACCGGCGATGAGTTTTCCTCTGATCCGCTATTCCAATTGCGATCGATGGCGGTATTGACATTATTCAGGAGGTCCGGGTGAGTTAGCTCAAGGCCGTCATCCACAATCCCGATGGTGATTCCGGAACCCAGATAATTATCCCAAACGGAGGTAATATTGACATCGTGACCGATAATACTGCCATTCTGTCCGGTATTGTTAAAGTGCCATTGGTAGCCTGCGTTTGCTGAGTTCCAAGCAAACAGGGGATCATTTGGAGTGAAGCGTTTTGTTGCCCGGTGCGCAAGGAGTGGCCTTGCCATTGATACACCATTTAGTTTTTGGATGCCATCAAGCTTAAGAAGTGAGTCGCCGGGTTGTTCAAAGTGAAGGACAAGATGACAGGGGCTGAAGGGCAGTATCTTGAATTTTTTCGTTTTTGCCGCCGTAGCAATCTCGTTGGCCGCAACTGTGCCATCCATCGTTACCAGTATTTGACGATTTAAACTATAACGAAATTGTGCAACGCGAGGCTTACCAACTTGGTAGATGACCAAGTCAAAAAATGTTGTTGATGTTTCCCCTCTTTTTAACGCTTCTTTAATTGTGGCTGCTGGGTCTTCTTGTGTTTGTATCTTCAGAGAATGATCTCCACCGATTTCGGGGGTGCAATGCAGTTCGTCACAGGCTATTGTGTAAATCTGCCATCCGTGTCCGTCATTGAGGACAAGTTCAGGCTTGAGGAGTTTACCGTGAAACGCTCGTTCGTGAGGGGGCGATAAGTTTTCTCCGGGTGAAATTGATGTTCCTGAGGCAATAAATGCCCATATTAAAAGTAAATAGTAATTCCGTGCTGTATTTTCCATATCATTTAACTTTTTTATATAATTTTTATTTTAATATTTTTTTCAGAAACTTCTTTTTCAGAGATGCTATTCCGATATTGACACTACCACGCCACCGATCGCAAAGCGACCTTCGACAGATGGACGGTTTTTATCTTATTGTCTACGTCTCACTGTGCGGTGTGAATGCTTGCTTGCGATTATAAATCTTATGTTATTTTGTAATGTCAGAGCAGGTCTCAACGGGTAACCCAGTAATCTGAACCAACCCCCTTTTCACTCCCCCCCCCGATTCAAAGGCGTCTTCAACCCTTTCCCGCTAAAAAACTTCCTAGCATCCTGTAAATATTTAATGTGTTATCTTATATATGATTGAGGAAAAGGTGGTCTTGGATGTTCTAGAGGAGTTGTCGCAAAAGAAGCGAAGGGCATTAAAAGAGACACCATCAAACGCTATCGGGAAACTCTTAACCGTTTTCAAAAAGCATTCGAAGGTCGAGCTTTAGCAAGTATCACCGGAAAGGAAATTGAACGATGGTGGCAGACCTTTGGGAGTGTTGCTAATCAGCGGGCCAATCGCACAGATGTTAACGTCTTCTTTAATTGGGTTGTTAAATCAACTCGCTACGCACACCTGACTATAAACCCGGTTCCTGCTCCACCGGAAATTAGCAAAAGAGTTCGATTAACAAAAAAGAGATCCCTCCTCTCAGCCAACCAGGTCGAACAATTACTAAACACCTGTGGGCCCGACTTAGTGCCCATCATCGTTGCTCAGGTGTTCCTCGGTGTGAGACCTGAAGAATCACTAAGACTGCATTGGGAGCACTTTGATTTTGAAGCACGCGAACTTACCATCCCTCCAGAGATCGCCAAGGGTGGCGAGAAGCACGCGCGGATTAATCAGATTCCACCAAACGCAATGGTTTGGTTAATCCCCTACACCTCTTTAACACGAGGTAAGATTCTTGAAGGAATTTACTCAAAGTCAGCCTTCGACAAACGAATGAGGGCCGCTCGAA
>PBZS01000100.1 GCA_002730235.1 Gammaproteobacteria bacterium
CCCGAATCTTTCCAAGCTCTCCATTAGCGATGATTTCACGAGCATGGCGTATCAACGGATAACCGCTGTAGTTGTAAGTTACGGCAAAAAGACAGCTCTTCGCCTTGACCAGTTCAGATAGTCCCTCGGTATCCACAAGGTGAGCAGCCAAAGGTTTATCACAAATCACATGGATCCTAGCTTCCAAAAAGGCTTTGGCAATTGGGACATGCAGATGATTTGGGGTAACGATCACGACTGCCTCAATTTTATCAGGACGAGCCGCTTCCTGCTGAGCCATTTCTTGGTAGTTTCTATAACAGCGAGCCGCGGCAATCCCAATCGCTTGACCAGAGCGTTTCGAACGCTCGGCTTCTGAACTCAAAGCCCCTGCAACAAGCTCAAAACGGTCATCAATACGAGCTGCAATGCGATGCACTGCTCCGATAAAGGCGCCTTCTCCACCGCCCACCATTCCATAAGGAATACGTCGGAAGTTTGAACCGGCTTCATGCGCTTCAATCGTCATGTAATCCTCCAAGTATTTGTTGTATTGTTGCTGGTGTACCCCCAAATGAATGGTCTGTGCGACCTCACTGGTACTCAACGGCCAAACATAAAGATCATGCAGACAGTCTACCTGATGCGAGTCAACCAGATACTGACAGATGAACTGAACATCGATGTTTCGAAGCACTGCATCCAGTGCGTAGTTCTTGGAATCTTTGAGCAGGCCCTAACTGTTGAAAATGATAAAGTTGTAGTCACCAACATGGCGTACGTGATGGTATACGATCCTGAATAATCAATTCTATAATCTTTCAAGTCAGACCCATCATGCGCCGATTAGCAGCCTCGTCAGTTCCACCATCGGCAAAGTCGTCAAAAGCTTTATCAGTCACTTCGATAATGTGACGCTGGATGAAGGGAGCACCCTCTGCTGCACCTTGTTCAGGATGTTTCAGACAGCACTCCCACTCTAGCACAGCCCACCCTGCGAAGTCATACTGAGCCATCTTTGAGAAGATTCCCTGAAAATCAACCTGTCCATCCCCAAGGGAACGGAAACGGCCTGCACGGTTGACCCAGGACTGATAGCCACCATAAACTCCTTGTCGACCAGTCGGATTGAATTCTGCATCCTTAACATGGAAGATCTTGATCATATCGTGATAGATGTCGATGTGCTCCAGATAGTCCAAGGCTTGCAGAACATAGTGGCTGGGGTCATAAAGCATCCGACAGCGCGGGTGATTGCCCGTCCTTTCCAGTAGCATTTCGAAGGTCACCCCGTCATGAAGATCTTCTCCTGGGTGAATTTCGTAACAAACATCGACTCCAGCATTCTCAAATGCATTGAGGATGGGAGTCCAACGCTTGGCCAACTCGTCAAAGGCAGTCTCGACAAGTCCAGCAGGTCGCTGCGGCCAAGGGTACATATATGGCCAAGCCAAAGCCCCTGAGAAAGTAGCATGTGCAGTCAGGCCAAGATGTTGGGAGGCTTGTGCTGCCATCAACAATTGGTTTACCGCCCACTCTTGTCTGGCTTGTGGATTACCGCGAACTTCCGGGGCAGCAAACCCATCAAATGCTTCATCGTAAGCAGGATGGACGGCCACAAGCTGGCCCTGTAAATGTGTGGAGAGTTCCGTGATTTTTAGCCCATGAGAAGCTGCAATACCTGCGACTTCATCACAGTAGGTTTTGGAGTTAGCAGCTTTCTCAAGATCAAAAAGACGTTTGTCTATACTAGGAACTTGGACACCTTTATAACCAAGACTAGAGGCCCACTGACAGATACTGTCAAAGCTATTGAATGGAGCCTGATCATCAGCAAATTGGGCGAGGAAGATAGCAGGGCCTTTGATCGTTTTCATGATAATCTCCAGGTTTAGTATAATGTAATTCCTTCCCAAAAGTGGAAGACCATTAGATGGGTTGAGAAGAGAAGCTCACAAGGGAGCGAATCGCCGAATCCTAGCCCTCTGAACCAAGGAAGGCAACGCCCAAATCCGAGCTAACTACACGATTTTTGATTTTTCCTTGAAGAGATTCAAAAAATGGATCCTTTAGCTAAGTCGCTTCGTCCCAAAAAACTAGAAGAGGTATTTGGTCAGGAACACCTGTTGGCCCATCAGCAGACTCTTTTACAAAAGGGATCTTTCATCCTTTGGGGTCCACCTGGCTGTGGCAAAACCACCATCGCACGGATCATTGGGGAGCAACTGGATACCAGATTTTTCGCTATTTCCGCAGTGTATGATGGTGTTGCAGAGTTACGAAAAGTTTTTCGTCAAGCTGAGGAAGTATCCTTAATCACCCCAAAGTCCGTCCTCTTCGTTGACGAAATTCATCGTTTCAATCGAGGTCAGCAAGATGCCCTGCTCTCAGCGATTGAGGAAGGACTACTGCGTCTGATCGGCGCTACAACAGAGAATCCCTCATTCTCATTGAATGCCGCTTTGCTCTCGCGCACCCAAGTGATGACTCTTAAGCCACTCGACAAGACGGCCCTAGAATCTCTGCTGAAGCGCGCAGCTGATTACAAGAAAAAACCACTTCCAATCGAAGCTAACGCCCGTGAAAAGTTGCTGCAACTAGCTGATGGGGATGGGCGTTACCTACTAAATTTGGCAGAAATCCTCTATGATCAGCCGGAAACCACAAAGTTCAATACAGAACAAATGTTGGAGCTGGTGCGGTATCGGGCGCCACAGTATGATCGAACTGGGGATCAGCACTATAATCTGATCTCAGCGCTACATAAATCCCTACGAGCCTCTGACTGTGATGCCGCTCTCTATTGGCTAGCGAGAATGATGACAGGAGGCGAGGATAAAGCTTATATCCTGCGACGCTTGACAAGGATGGCGGTCGAGGATGTTGGCCTAGCAGCCCCTGAAGCAATGGGGCGGGCCTTGGAAGCTTGGAATTGTTATGAGAGATTAGGTAGCCCTGAAGGAGATCTAGCCTTGGTGCAACTTACAATTTTCCTGGCTACAGCTCCAAAATCTAACGCTGCCTATCTTGCTTGGAAACAGGCTCTGCAACTAGCTCAGCAGTACGGTTCGCTGATGCCACCCAAGCACATTTTGAATGCTCCAACGAAATTGATGCTTGAGGAAGGATACGGTCTAGGCTACCAGTACGATCACGATGATCCAGATGGGTTTTCGGGACAGAATTGCTTTCCGGA
Organism: Gammaproteobacteria bacterium; assembly: GCA_002730235.1. Taxonomy (GTDB): domain Bacteria; phylum Pseudomonadota; class Gammaproteobacteria; order Pseudomonadales; family Litorivicinaceae; genus HIMB30. Next base: position 3,176 of record PBZS01000100.1, read on the forward strand.
TGACATTCCTCGTAAAACACTCTATAAGCCTGTGGAACGAGGATATGAAAGAGAGATTATTAAACGCCTAACTTACTGGCAAAGGCTGCGTGAACGCAAAGCAAATCAGGAATGAAACTTGTTCTGGATACGATTTTTGTTCTTGATTAAATAAGCATCAAAACAATATGAAGAATTCGCCATGACAGTTGAAGTCGGAGTGATCATGGGCAGCAAATCTGACTGGGAGACCATGCGGCACGCCTGTGAAGCTCTCACAAAGTTTGATGTGCAATTTGAAAAACGTATTGTATCAGCTCATCGCACACCTCAATTGATGACTGAATACGCGAATCAAGCTGCCAAAAAAAGCCTCAGGGTTATCATTGCTGGAGCTGGAGGAGCTGCACATTTGCCGGGAATGATTGCAGCCCAAACCCTGGTTCCCGTGATCGGAGTTCCTGTCAAATCTTCATCATTGAGCGGATTAGACTCACTTCTGTCGATTGTACAAATGCCCCGTGGAGTTCCTGTCGCCACTGTTGCCATTGGTGAGGCAGGTGCATTCAACGCTGGTTTGCTCGCTGTCCAAATGCTCGCCGTCTACAATCAAGGTCTGTGCGCTCGCTTGGAGGACTGGCGGAACCAAACCCGTGACACTGTTCTGGCGACCAAATTACCATGATGGGTCCAACCATCGGGCTACTGGGTGGTGGTCAACTTGGACAAATGCTGATTCTGGCAGGCCTACCTCTCGGGCTACGCTTTGTCGTTTGGGATCCAGACCCTGGAAGTCCAGCCGGTAAGCTTTCAACCAGACATTTTTGTGTACCTTACGATTCAAGTGAAATACTCGAGGAATTCGCCAAGCTTTCTGACTTAGTAACCTATGAATTCGAGAATATTCCTCATCCTTTGGTTGCAGAATTAGAGCAGAAGGTTTCTTTACCACAGGGCAGTTACTTGCTATCAATCTGCCAGCATCGCATTCGCGAGAAGCAAACTTTGCAACAGCTTTCAATTGCAACAGCTCCCTTTCGGAGTATTGCTTCTACTAGAGCATTAGAAGAATGCCTTCAGAAATGGAAGACTCCTGTTCTGCTTAAGACATGTATGGGTGGCTATGATGGCAAGGGCCAAAGGAAAGTGGACAAAGCAGCTGATGCAAAGGCTGCTTTTCAGGACCTACAAGGCGACCAACGAGAGTTAATTGCTGAAGGTTGGATACCCTTTGAACGAGAGATTTCTGTACTTGTTACTCGATCTACTGAGGGTGAAATTCGTTGTTTTCCAGTTGTGGAAAATGTTCACGAGGCCGGGATTCTGGCAAGCTCACTGGTACCGGCTCGGATTAGCGTAGACTTGAATCGAAAAGCACGGAACATTGCAATTCTAATCGCACAAGGGTTGCGGTTACAAGGCATGCTTGCCATTGAAATGTTCGTGATGCCAGACGGCCAATTATTAGTCAATGAACTTGCTCCAAGACCACACAATTCCGGGCATTACACTCAGGACGGCACCAATATTTGCCAATTCGAACAACACCTCCGAGCTATATGTGGATGGCCTCTGAGAGAACCAAAGTTACACTCTCCAACTGTTATGTTGAACCTGCTTGGCGAGCACATTCCAGCGCTCAAATCCTGGCATATTAGTCTCCCAGCAGAGGCCCATTTGCACTGGTATGGAAAAGCCGAAGCGCGACCTGGACGCAAAATGGCTCACCTCAACATTTGTGGAGCGTCCTTGGAGGAAGCATTGGAAGACTTAGAGAGGTGGAATCTCCGCTCTACTCCGAAGGGAGTTCACACCTGATAAAGACCTTGACTTGCCAAGCAAACTTCAACGGAATGGATGAGATAGCATTCTACCCAGACACCCAAAATTTTTGGGTTCTTCCGGACTTTTACTCAGCGTATTGAGGTTCCATGTCAGCTTCTGGCTCTTTTCCATCCAATCCCAGCAACAGCATCATTGTAAGGCTTAAGATCGCTAACAAGATCGGCATGTTGGCCAAGATTACTAACATCATCTCAGCAATGGGTGGCAATCTGGATGCGATCGATATCGTCAGACCAACCTCCGAGGCTCTGGTGCGGGACATCAGCATTTTTACCCACAGTGAAGATCACGGCTTAAAAATTGTGGAAGCGCTCAAGCAATTGGATAACGTAGAATTTATTCGATTCTACGATCGAACGTTTCTCGTTCATGAGGGTGGGAAACTCTCAGTTGAGAGTCGATTACCACTGAAGTCACGCAACGATTTGTCTCTGGCTTACACTCCAGGAGTCGCACGTGTTTGCATGGCCCTAAACCGTAATCCAGAGGACACTTACCGTTACACCATTAAGGGGAATTGTGTTGCAGTCGTAACGGATGGGACCGCAGTGCTTGGACTCGGAAACATCGGCCCAAAAGCTGCGATGCCAGTGATGGAAGGCAAAGCGATGCTTTTTAAGGAATTTGCAGGAATCGACGCATGGCCCATCTGCCTGGACACTCAAGATACCGAGGAAATCATCCGGATTGTCAAAGCGATGGCCCCTGGTCTTGGAGGAGTTAACTTGGAAGACATCGCGGCTCCTCGCTGCTTCGAAATCGAAAAGCGACTCAAGGAAGAATTGGATATTCCTGTATTCCACGATGATCAACACGGGACTGCTGTAGTCACAACAGCAGCCTTGATCAATGCCCTAAAGTTAGTGGGCAAAAAAGTAGAAAGCCTCAAAGTAGTGGTTTCAGGTGCAGGAGCAGCTGGTACAGCTTGCACAAAAATGATGATGCTGATGGGAATCACCAATATTGTTTGTTGCGACAGCAAAGGGGCCTTACACAATGGACGTGCAAACCTCAATTCTGACAAACAGTGGCTTGTTGATTACACCAACCCCGATGGGGAGGCTGGATCTTTGAAAGATGTGATTCGTGGAGCAGACGTATTTGTCGGAGTATCGCAACCCAATCTGCTGGACGAACAGGATCTACAGAACATGGCAACAGACCCCATTGTCTTTGCGATGGCTAATCCTGATCCCGAAATCATGCCGGAAATTGCCCAACCTTACGTGGCTGTGATGGCGACTGGTCGCAGTGACTATCCGAATCAGATCAACAATGTCCTCTGTTTCCCTGGCATCTTTCGTGGTGCGATTGACTCCCGTTCATCAATTATCAACGAAGAGATGAAGATGGCAGCAGCCGAAGCAATCGCTTATAGTATTGACGATAATCACTTGGCTCCTGACTATATCATTCCAAGTGTCTTTGATCAGACCGTTGTACCCGCAGTCTCTGAAGCTGTTCAACTGGCTGCGATCGATACCAGAGTCGCTCGCCGAAAAAAAATTGTTAGGATGGCTCCTAGCAGCTCAAAACAAGACGGAGAATGAACGGCTGTCATGCACTAACTGATAAAGTCTATCAGAGTCTCATTCGACCACTGCTCTTCAGACAGGACCCCGAAGAGATCCATGAATTGACTCTGAATTGGCTCGAGAAGGCAGAGCGTTTTGGAAGTCCGCTGCTTTGCAAACTCTTCTATCCCCCAGTTCCAGACCTTCATCGCCTAAAAATAGAGTGCTTTGGTCTGAAATTTCCTAATCCTGTTGGTATCGCAGCGGGGCTCGATAAAAACGCCAAAATATACAACTCACTTCTTTCCTTCGGCTTTGGCTTTGTGGAATGTGGGACCATCACGCCTCGCCCCCAGCCTGGAAATGAGAGGCCCCGAGTCTTCCGACTATTGGAAGATGAGGCACTGATCAACCGTCTGGGTTTCAACAACCAAGGTAAGGATACCTTGCTCCAGCGTCTACATCAAAGACCAAAGCAAGGCATTGTTGGAATCAACCTTGGCAAGAACAGAGATACTCCTAACGAAAAAGCTGCCGAGGATTACCAACGACTCCTAACTGCTGTGTGGCACACTGCCAGTTACGTTGTAATCAACATCAGCTCGCCCAATACCCCAAATCTCCGTGAGTTGCAGGGGAAAACCTCTCTCCAACGACTACTGGACTACTTGTTTCATACTGCCCATGAGTTACAGTTACAACATCCTCGGCAGCTCCCAATCTTACTTAAAATTGCTCCTGATCTCAGTGATGAAGCACTTCACGATCTCCTGGATGTCGTCCATCAATTTCCTCTAGCTGGCGTAATCGCCACCAACACGACTCTTGAACGCAATCAATTACGTTCTTCTCATGCGCAACAAACAGGAGGATTAAGTGGACGCCCCCTACAAAACTTGTCGACTCAAATTCTCTCGAAGCTCTATCGAGAACTTCAAGGGGAACCTCCACTGATTGGTGTTGGTGGAGTCACAGATGGCAAAAGTGCATACGACAAAATTAAAGCTGGAGCTACTCTGCTGCAAGTCTACACAGGGCTTGTTTATCAAGGCCCTGGTCTAGCTAATCGAATCTGCAGGGAACTGCTAGCACATCTGGATAAGGACGGTTACTCCCAACTTTCGGATGCAATTGGAGCGGATCATCGCTTCTAGCTACTACCAATTCCTAAAAAATCTGATTGCTCTTTTAATCAAATACTGTACTGCTACATCCTGGTATTGGGTGCCGCACATGCGGAGAATAGGGAATCCGGTGAAATCCCGGAGCTGTCCTCGCAACTGTGAAGGGCGTATCTCGCAACCATTAGCCACTGCGAAAGCGGGAAGGTGTTGCGATTTGCCCTGAGCCAGGAG
>PBZS01000101.1 GCA_002730235.1 Gammaproteobacteria bacterium
AATCCTCGATTCTAGGCTGCTGGAACTCAACAGAAAAACGATCAAGCCAAATTTTACAGGCCCTCGATTCAATGCTTACTCTGATTTCAAAAACGGTAGTCCGTCAGTTGTCCTAAGCGCGACATGATAAATAAAATCGATATTAAATATTTATAAATCAATAATTTATAAATATATTACCCCAGCCTTCCAAGCTGGTGATGGGGGTTCGATTCCCCCTACCCGCTCCATAGAAGCTCGTAAAATTGTCCTTAAGGATGATAGCCGATGACCCTCGACCGTCCCTATATCGCCGTCATCGCCTACGTCGAATAACAAAACGGCACTTTCAGAGAAAGAGAGAAAGTACGTGCCCGTCTGAGCATCCTCCATGAAGCATCTAAAAGATCTTATAAATATTGAAAATCACTTACTTTGTTATTTGGGATCAGTAATCCGAAACACTTGTCAAGGCTGGCCGCTCACCTAGTCCATTGTGGACATACCGAGAGTCATAGCAAGGAACTACTCTGCATTCGGAATGTTTTAAAGGGGGAGTCGAGATGACAGAAAAAGCCAAATGTGGTTGTGGTCGATCATCCACCGGGCACTGCATGGGTTAACATGTTGAAGCGCAGAAGACTATCTCAAGAAAAAAATGAATACGAGAAACTAGAGGAAAAGACCTGATGTAATAAAGACCGATTTCAACTTTTTTGGCATCACTTATGAATCTTTCATTAATGATGTCAGGATGACGTCTCTCCTGTTCCCCTGAGGCGTCCTTGTTACCCTTAAGTGCCTCAGGGGTTTCTTTGGTTAATCCTCGTAAACCTTTTGACAGTCAGACCGGTAGCAATAAATGATGTCCCTACCTGTGGTCATGAAGTACACCATCCCGTCATCCGTCACTGCTGTGCCGCCATCATTGTCCCCTCCCAAAGAGCTCGACGAGACAGCATGAGCCTTTGGCGGGAATTCAATTTGATTTCCGACTATTACCAAGAGACACCCTGCGATGACTGTAAGAACAGCCTTTATATAACGATCCATAAATCACCTATTTTTTTGCCTATTGAAAACATTGACAATTAAAGCCACGGTCTAATTATGAGACAGTTTTTATATTACGGAAAAACATGATCTCTATTCAAATTGGTAAACGATTGTCCAAAGTCAATCATAATTGTTAGGGGGCTTTTATGAAATACACGGTGTCAGGTCTACTCGTGGTCTCGGCCCTCATAGGCGCCACCTTATGGAATAGCTCTAACGCAAATAAGTTGCAGATTCCTTATGAGAATGTGGCCTCCGTAACCGCAGGCAAAGTGGTCTATGACACGAATTGTGGTTCATGCCATGGAGCAAAACTCGAGGGGCAAACTAATTGGCAAATACGAACCGCTGAAGGATACCTCCCAGCGCCACCTCACGATGAGACTGGACACACCTGGCATCATCCTGACCAGATGTTATTTGAATTTACAAAATATGGACCACAACATTTGGCAGGCGCTGATTACAAATCGATTATGCCCGCATATGAGGGCACACTATCCGATCAAGAGATCTGGCAGGTACTCGCATATATCAAAGCGCAGTGGCCAGAATCAATCCGGAAAAAACATACAGAAGCGTTTTCAAATTGACCACCCGTGGCTTTGGCTCAAATAGAGCTTCTTTTTAGATTTTTAAAGACATATCCTGACGCGCGAGTGCGAAAGCCTAAACAGTGACGCAAGTCAAAAGATAATATCGGGTAATCCCTCAGCGTTGAACAACTTGGAAACTGAACTCCCGATGCACATCGGCGAGCTGATCGGCCTGGAGTTTTCCCATGGAAAGCCCGAAGACACCGACGCATTTAGACTCTGGATGCGGGTTGTACAATGCTCTGCTTTGCATATCCGCTAGAATGACACTCAATAACATTGCGCCAGGATCGAATCGCTCGTAAATTTCGGCAAACTGGCCGGTCCCTGGCTCAAACTCAAACTCTAGCTCGCACTTCAAGACAGAATCAGGCTCACGGACGACGATGGTGTTGGTTCCGGTTTTTAGAGGCAGGTAATGGGCGCCACCGGCTTGGAAGTATGCGACCGAGCTGCCGTTTACAACGAACTCAGCGTCTTGATTTACCCATGCCTCGTAGCCACTGGTCCTGAAAACGAGTAACGAGTGATGAGGCACCGCTGCTACCTCACCCGTCGTTTTCACATGGTCCTGGGAATACCCTCTTTTCGCCGGCTCAAACACGCAGGCCACGAGCCCGAACATCAATACGATGATTACCGCATTACTGATGGGTTTAGCGGACATTAAACTCCATTCCAAAAAATTTTTCTTGCTGCGAACGCTACATGAACTTTGTTAGAGATCAAAGATTTTTTTCAAATGGGTAGAAACATGAAAGGATTTTCCTTGGTTAGAATTCAATAGCTCTAGAGTTCTTGACCGACTTGCTAATGACAGTGCCACTACATTAATGCACACTCTTACAAATGATCCATCGAACCGGTCTTTAACACATATTATATGCAAACCTATTCGCTGCAAATCAATGGAATGACGTGCGGAGGATGCGCAGCCTCTATACAACGAAAGCTCGAGGCACTTGATGAAATAGATCAGTGCGAGGTCAACTTGACGACCGAATCAGCGCGCATCAAGTCGAACGCAGTTATACACCCAAAACAACTCATCGAATGGGTTCGTTCGTTTGGTTTTAGTGTCCGAACCGAGGAGCACCGTTTCACGGTGCCTGACAAGTGGATTGATCAACGAGTACTTACGAACCTTTTTGATAACGACCAAACGATCGTGGCATATCAACTCAATCCTCAACTTCAAACGGTGAGTTACACCACATTGCCCGATGCTGATCACAAGCCTCTCAACCAGACGCTTCTGTCCCTCGGCCTTGTCCAGGCGAACGAGGTGGCACAGACTCTCACTACACGTGAGACTCCTAAAGAGCCGCTGCATGCCCTTATAGCCACTCTTCTCGCATTCCCTTTGGTATTGCAAATGATTGGGATGTGGGTTGGATCAGCCTGGCATTTACCGGTGCTTGCGGAGTGGGCCCTCGCTACCCCGATACAGTTCTGGTTAGGCCTACGATTTTACACGGGAGCGATTGCAGCACTCGGTCGCCGTGAGGCTAATATGGATACGTTGGTTGCGTTAGGTACCACCGTTGCCTACGGTTTCAGCCTCTACCAGTGGTCAGTACTTGGCGATAAGGCTATCGGTAATCTCTACTTCGAAGCATCAGCACTTGTTATAGCGCTGGTGTTGTGTGGCAAGAGTATTGAGAATCGGGCAAAACAAACCGCCCTGGAATCGCTATCATTGTTACTTGAGCTCGAGCCAAAGACAGCTACCTGCCTGCGGGCAGGCCACGAAGTTAGTCTCGTAATCAGCGAGTTGGTCCCCGGCGATGTTCTAATAATCCGTGCAGGGCAACGAATCGGCGCTGATGGGGTTGTGGTTAAAGGCGAAGCAGATATCGACGCTTCTGCGATGACAGGAGAATCTGTTCCCGAATACAAAACAATAGGTGATAAGGTCATATCGGGAACGCTTGTTGTTAACGGTACCCTCCGGATTAGCGCAGAACGAGTGGGTAAATCCTCGACCGTGTCAGAAGTCGTCGAGCTTGTTAAAAATGCGCAGATGGGTAAGGCCCCAATTCAAAAGCTCGTCGATCAGATAAGCCATGTTTTTGTACCAACAATTCTTCTGTTATCAACAATTACATTAGGCGTCTGGCTCACTTTGGGTCAAACCCTTGAATATGCTCTACTTGCCGCCGTTAGCGTACTGGTCATCGCATGTCCTTGCGCGCTCGGCCTAGCCACCCCTACGGCACTTGTAGCGGGAACCGGACGGGCCGCAAAAAAAGGAATCCTAATCAAGGATATTCAGACGCTCGAGGTGCTTTCGGATGTAGAGGTGATTGCTTTCGATAAAACGGGTACGCTAACGAAAGGGGAGCTAGCTGTCGGTGCCATAGAAGCGTGCACAGGAGACCGAGAGACCCTTATTAAGCGACTCGTTCAAGTAGCCCGTGAATCGTCCCACCCCATCTCGCAGGCAATCGTGCGCGATCTTAATGACCGGTCCATCTCTACCACCAATTCCTTGAATGCAGTGACCACGCCGGGCCGGGGCATTTCTGTCGATATAGAGGGCCACAGCTATAGGTTAGGGCAGCTTGAGTTCGTAACCTCAGGCAGCCCCAGTATTGATGGTCATGGCAGCGCGACACGTAGTTACCTGAGCCAAGATGATATGCTATTGGGATTCGCGGAATTTACCGATTCGTTGCGCGAGGAGGCTCTACCTGTGTTGCACAGGCTCAAAGCCGAACATAAACAGACGGTCATGCTGACCGGAGACCATGAACGGGTTGCCCTAGCGCTAGGTCGCATCCTGGAGATGGATGATATTCATGCTGGACTGACACCACATAAAAAAATGGAGCTGATCGAGTCCTACCAAGCCCAGGGTCGGCGGGTTGCGATGGTTGGTGATGGTATCAACGACGGTCCGGCACTTGCTAGGGCCGATGTTGGTATTGCGATGGGCGGTGGTAACGAGATCGCGCTAAAATCCACGCCGGTGGTGCTTATGCGATCAGATTTACGTCTGATCCCCGAGGCCATTCATTATGCGCGACTTACCCGACGAGTGATCAGACAAAACCTGGGCTGGGCCTTTGGATACAACGTGCTGTGTATCCCACTTGCAATGTCTGGACTCCTTACACCGACAATGGCCGGAGCAGCCATGGCACTCTCCTCGGTCAGTGTTGTTGGTAATGCACTGAGACTAAAGTATTCAGCTTAGTCACACGGCTTCAGGCTAATAGCGGACAACAACAATCCTGCGATCATAAGAGCACCGCCAATTGGAGCCACGACCCCGAGGATACCAAGATCCAAAAGTACCAGAGCATATAAGGATCCTGAAAAGATCAGCAACCCGGAGCACACAAACCAAAATGCCCACGACGAAACCTTGAAAGAGGATACCCCGAGTCCGATCATCGACAGACTCATCCACGCCTGGTATCTCACTGCGGTTTCCCATGTCTCCAGACGGTTTTCAGTGACCATCGATCCCAAGCCGTGAACCCCAAAAGCACCACAAATAATTGCTAAGGTTAGGACAACTAATCCTGTACGTGTCATCAAGAGAGCCATTCGATAAGTCCCCAAACTAAGCCGCCAAGTAACAGAGCCAACAGACCTATTATTATTATCAGAGTCTGCACCCAGTCTCTGACCATTGCCTCAATCAAATCTCGTGTGGTTTGTGTGCCGAAGGCTAGCCAGCACACGACGAGCGACACCGGAAAAAAAGTTAACACAAGAATACTTATGGCGGCGAACTCGTAAAACTTAAGTTCCAGAAATGGGTTTTGCCGTGCAAATTTTTCAGTCATTAGTGAATATGTCCATTTCCTTAGCCTAGAGGCCTTCGATTAAATCGATTCAGATTTCTTTCAAACCATACCATGATCTATTTATGAGGCTAAAAAATGGAGCATCTTTCAGCTCTCGGCTTTGATTCTGTCTAGATCACACGGCTCACGTAGGTAGTCGGTCACGTCCAACAAACCAAGGAATAATAAAGTAACCCATCACAAAGCCACCGAGGTGCGCTTGCCATGCGATTTGGCCTCCCATAAAGATATCCATAAAGATATGTAGCACTATCAAGCTGATTATAACTACTGACGCTGATCTTGCTGACCGTCCCATCCGCACCGCCTCGGCGCGTGATGTTTGTAACCACATGCCGATCAAAGCGAATACAACACCAGAAGCACCAACCATTGGTGCCGCAGTGGTCGCCAACAGTCCAAATGTGATGCCACTGCAAACCGCACCTAAGAGCATGGTCATGAGCGTCAATCTCAGACCAAAATACAGCGCGAGTGTTTTCCCTAACGCTATGAAAATCACGGCATTCATCAAAACGTGAATCGTGCCCGCATGCAATAACGCGTGGGTGATGAACATCATATAGGACTGACCCGGGTAGAGGGTCTGATCCACGACCCCTGGCGGGAACAAGAAGTCCCAAAAAGCGCCATAGGAAATCATGAGACCCCGAAGGTCTAAGTCGCCGAACCATCCATGATCGGATAACTGCGCAAGACACTCGGTACCCAGCATAAAACCGGTCAACCACCAAAGCGATCTCGGTGTGGGCGGACCACCAAAAACAGGAAGAATTTGCAAATTGCTTTCCCTATCAGCGTACGAATTTTGTGTTCAGTCTACAGATGCGAGAGTTGGATAATTATGTCGAATAACAGTTGGATTCACTCGCTAATGCGTATAAGACACCAGATACCGCGGAATATTCATGTACTTGTGGCTGGCTCTCTAGGATGCCGAGAACCACACTCGAAAGGTTCTGACTGTTCCAATCCGATGGCAGACAGACCGGCTCGCCATGAACAACAAAGGCATAAGGTTGAGCCTTCAGTCTCTCGCGCGTCTGGTGACGGGCCCCTTCAACAACCCCCATCACAAACGCCATGCACGGTTCCATATCCTGACGACATTCACGTAAGAACTGATCAACGGTAATATATTGCCCGCTCGCGCTACCCGCCACACTATATCCGCCAATTAGCAGTGTCAGCAGCGAACGAATAATCAAATGTCGGGTACCTTCGCGGTCAGCTCAAAGGCTGAATACCAGGCGGAAAGGTCTTTTATCTGTGATTTTTTTAGTCCCTGTGCAATCAGACTCATACGCCGATCATGGCGCGCACCTTTTTGATAATCGACCAGAGATTTTTCAATGTACAGAGCGCTCAAACCAGCTAAATTAGGGGCCTCAGGATCTCTCGATAATCCATCCTTCCCATGACACGCAGAACACTGAGCAGAGAGTACTTTTCCATTCGCCATGTCTGCCGCAATTGCAACCGAACTCAAACAGAGACTCAGAAAAAATATGATCAATTTGTTCACTGGTACCTTGTTCTCCAAGAAATAAAAAACCCCGGCCTGCGCCGGGGTTTTTTTGACGTGATTAGCTACCGACGTATGAGATCTTGTAGATCGCACCGGCATAATCATCAGAGACTAGCATCGAACCGTCTTTCATCATCGTGATTGACATCGGACGACCGTCGTACTCTTTGTTTGAGTTCATCCAGCCCTCAGCAAATGGCTCCATCTTGGCTTTCCCATCTTTATCGATGAAAGTCACCATGACCCGCGCGCCGCAAGGTTCTGTTCTGTTCCAAGAACCGTGCTGTGCTGAGAAGATAGCGTTCTTATACTTCTTAGGGAATTGATTTCCGCTGTAGAATGCCATTCCTAAGTCCGCACAGTGCGCCGTTGTCGAAACCGCTGGATGCACAATACCTGCTGGCGGAGTCTCCTTCGCATACTCATTAGTACGAGTCTTACCACCACCGAACCATGGGTGGCCAAAGTGCTGACCAGCCTTAGTTTGACGATTCAACTCGCCTGGCGGGATGTCGTCGCCCATACCGTCGACTTGGTTATCAGTCCACCACAACTCACCGGTTTTAGGATGGAAGTCCTGACCGACAGAGTTACGAACGCCATAGGTATAAACCTCACGGTTCTTTCCATCACGGTCCATACGGATGATGCCGCCAATACCTGTCTTCTTGTAAAGATCAAGCTTCTCAGGCGGTGCCACATTGTAAGGCTGACCGAGTGAAATATAGAGCTTATTATCAGGCCCAATATCGACCACTCGTGCAGTGTGGTTATAGCTCTCTTCGCCCTCAGGGATCAGCTCGCCCTTCGGTACAACGTCAACCGCAACAACATCTGGCCCTTCGAAGAAGAACTCAGCTGCTGGGAATACTCGAACATGGTTCCGCTCTGCTACGTAAAGGAATCCATCCTTCGAGAACTGGACACCATTTGGAACATCAAATGACAGCGAGGGGGCAAAGTCCTTCACTTCATCGGCGACACCGTCGCGATCACGGTCAGATACGACCCAGACCTTGTCCTTCCGAGTACCTACGAAAAGTACTGTCCCCTGCGGTGCCATCGTCATGTCACGCGCGTCCGGTACAATCGCGTACAGGTCTATCTTGAAGCCGGCAGGCATTTTAACATTCTTCAAGATTGCACGGATGTTATCCGCCTTAGCTCCATCCTGCTGGATAAAGGTATGGTCTCCCATCCCTTTTCCGGACGTACCAAAAATGCCTACGTCGTTCTCTTTTGCCACTACGCCCGCAGCGAATGCCATCGCTGCAATCGAAGCTGCAATTTTTTTGAGTTTCATTACGAAAGTCTCCTCATTTATTATAATAAATAATCACGCTCACAACCCAGGGTCTGTGGACAACGTGATACTACGCAATCCCTACGCAGACCAATGTGATAACATAAACGATCTTTGTTTATCAAGATCATAATTTGTCTTGCTTACAGATATGTCGCCGAATACGGTAAATAATCTGAGACCAGTTAACAAATAACACAATCTCTGGGTTTACGACCCGTGAACAATGCAGAGGTAATAACTCACCAATACGGTGGAAAACGTAATGCCGGATACTAACTGGCTGACGGAGCATTTCGGTATGACCAAAACGCGAAACCGGATTAGACAAGACAGGGAATAATTTGGGAAAGCATCTTCACACGGTTAACTTCAACCGAAAAATCATCGTATCTATGGTGCTGATTATCGTTTCAATTGGTGGACCTAGAGCAGTGGCGTTCGAGGCTCTCGTTACGAATGAGCGGTCGGGTGATGTAATACATGTCGATGAAGACGGCAGGACCAACCACGTAGTTCCTATATGCAACCGACCCCGAGGCATGGTCCGTGGCCTAGTCGACTCTCACGTCATAATCGCCTGTTCCGACGACCACAAAGTGATCACATATAATCGAGCCACGCGCACAATCGAGTCAGAGATTAGTCCTGTACGAGGGGCTATGAATATCGCAATCCACAACGCGTCTAGCAGACTCTTTGTGACCAACGAAGGAGCTGCGCGGGCCTCGGTCTTTAATCTATCTTCGGGTCAACTGATTGCTGAGTTACCGACGGGACTCGAGCCTGATGGTATCGCTATCACTGATGATGGCAAAACGCTTTTTGTTGCTTCCGAAAACGCAGGCCTTGTGCATGTATTCGACGGGTCGAACTATGAACAACAAGGAGTTATCAAAACAAACCTCCGCCCGCGTCGGATTACTCTTTTCAAGAAAGAACTCTGGGTCTCATCCGAAATGGGTAGTCGGGTCGAGATCTTCGATATCGAAACACGCGCTAAGCGGGATGAGGTCATTTTTGCCCCGAAAGGCTTTCGGCCAGAGCAGATGACGCCAGTCGATATTGCGTTCAACGATTTAGCAAACGAGGCATATATCGCGCTCGGTAGCGCCAATCACATAGCCATTGTCGATATCACTACGCGGAAGATCACCAAATATATTTTGGTAGGAAGACGTGCTTGGGGCCTCGGCCTGTCCCCCGATAAACAAACACTTATCGTTCTCAATGGACTTTCTGATGACTTTACCCTGATCGACCTTCAGACCAAGCGACCATACCTGACCAAACGGGCAGGATTGATCCCACATTCGATAAAGGTATTCGAATGAGATCTTGGATTATTCTCCTCATTATTGCGACCTCACTGATGAACCATGCATTGGCGGCCAGCTTCCATCTTGCGATCGTAACCGCATCGAATGCAGAGGAATCTAACCGAGGCCGAAGCTTCGCTGGTATCCAGACTCGAGTCGAGCGCCCTGTAAGACGTGCTGTTGAACTCGCATTATTCGAATCGAAGACGAGCTTCGAAGCGTTCGGTATCGTTCCAGAATTGCAAGTGGTTGATATAGACGCAAAACGGTCGCTCAAAGATCAACTGAAGGCAATTCACAGCAACGCATTAATTATATTGGACCTACCAAAACCCGAGTTCGTTGAAACCGCAAAGCTCCTCGATGAGAGGGGACAAACGACAGTTAACGTGCGGCATCCGGACATTGATCTCCGTGATATGCTGTGTTTGCCTTCGCTGTATCACACGATCCCATCAGAGCGCATGTATTTCGACGCTCTCGGCCAATTCCTGATCTATCGTGGCTGGCGAAAAGTACTCGTCGTGCACGGACCGACGGACAAGGACAGACTTAGAACCCAGATCCTCGAGCGAAGTCTAAAAAAATTCGGGGCTAATATTTCAGACTTCCGGGAATTCACGCTGTCTCACCATCCTGATGACCGTGACAAAAATAAACCCGAGTTCCTTACAGGGGACGCGTCCTACGATGTTGTCGCGGTCATTGATAGCGCCAAAGATTTTGGTCGGTATATCCAATACAGTACTAGACGAGCGCGTCCCGTGGTTGGAGACGTCGGGCTTACTCCAGTCGGCTGGCACCGGACACTCGAGCGTTATGGCGCACCTCAGCTGAACGAGCGATACCAGTCCTTTGACGAAGAGAACTCATTACCTGCTAGCGAAGCAATGAGTGACGAGGAGTTCGCCGCCTGGAGCGCTGTTAAACTGATAACAAATAGCCTTGGAACTATCGATGCGATTTCAGAGACACTGGATCCAAGAGAGATTCTGGCGCACCCGGATACCCAGGTTGACCTCTACAAGGGAACACGGGGTTCGATCAGGAGATGGAATAACCAACTGCGACAACCAATTCTGCTTGCGACAGGTGACGCTGTAGTTGCTGTGGCTCCGATGCCCAAATTTCTACACCCTAAACATTATGTGGATACACTTGGTTTAGATGAACCTGAGTCACGTTGTAACCTCAAATAATCTCTGTGTGGTAGATATCTACTCCGAAACCTAAGAATATCGTGATCTAATTTGTTGCGATACAAAGGACGCAGGTGAGAGTGAGCTAGGAGGCATGCATGTTTTTTACTGATTAGCGCTTGACATCTCGTCCTTTGTTTTGCACTGTAAGCGAACTGGCTAAGTCAGTCCTAGGAAAAGTTAAAAAAACCACTGGAGGCGGTAATTATGTGGCAAAAACCAACAGCAATCGAGATGTCATGCGGTTGTGAAATCAATATGTATGCACCAGCAGAAGGCGATCGTCCTCTCTTCTGAGTCATATTCGGAGGGGCGCTTGCCCCTCTGACTCTCTCCCCGTAAGTTAAAAAAAAGGTGTTTTTTGGAGTTAATCGTTCTCGGCTCTGCCGCAGGCGGTGGTCTTCCTCAGTGGAACTGTGCCGGTGGTCAAAGTAAATCGGTCTGGGCGAACGAGCGTCCACCCCAAACGCAAGCAAGCGTAGCGATAGGTTCACTTCGCGACGGTTACGTGGTCATCAACGCTTCACCAGATTTGAGGCAGCAGATCATCGCGAC
>PBZS01000102.1 GCA_002730235.1 Gammaproteobacteria bacterium
GTCCATGGCTACACCAGAAGAACCAGGCTTTCAGTGCCTTACAGCGATCAGCGAAGGGACTGGCGGTAGACGTTTCATCAATCACCGGGTTCAGGCAGAATGCCAAAGGCTGGGTATTAAGGGTCTCGGTGAAAGGCTATTAGTGACGGAGAACCAGCCTGGTATCGAGGTATTTAATGGTGATATTGGCGTCGTCATCGAAACACATGACAACAGAAATCCGCGGGTCCGGTTTGAGCACCTCGACCAACCTTTACTAAAAAATCAACTGGGTTCTGTCGAACCGGCTTGGGCTATAAGTATCCACAGGTCACAGGGCTCAGAGTACAACTCGGTACTTGTCTGTTTGCCAGAACCATCGTCTGATCGTTCCCGGTTTCGGCCGACTCGTGAGCTTCTTTACACCGCATTAACAAGAGCAAAGGACCAGGTTGGACTATTCGCCACAGAGTCAATGCTCGAGCAGGCAATAGCAAACGCAACACAACGTTTCAACTGTCTAGAGCACTTCTTGAATGCCCCATGACAATGTAGACTCGGCTCATTAACATCTGACCATAAGGAAGTTCCGTGGAACTTGATGAACAGGACCCAAATCCAGAGGGCGAACTAATTCTTCGGGTTATTGCCCATCCGAGATTTACAAACGCTCTAGGCGACATTTATGCGGGATGGTTACTTGACCAGATGGATCAGGCCGCAGCGCAAATCGCAATGAAAGCAAGTAGTGGCCGCTGCGCGACCGTCTCTTTGGATAATGTGGATTTTGTGGCACCAGTGCCTGTCGGATCTGAAGTCTCTATTTATGGGGAACTAGAGGACATTGGTCGTTCGTCAATGCAAATCAGAATCGAAGTATGGATAACAGAGCAAGGCTCTGAAAGCTACAAATCGACGGAAACACGGTTTGTATTTGTGGCGATTGATTCTAACGGCAAAATCCGACAGGTCCCCGGAAATCTCTAACCTAAGGGCACGAGCTTGGCGTACTGAAGCACGAGCCACTTTTTCGACTCATCATCAAAACGAACCTGTACTTTCATCTGAGGGCCGGAGCCCTCGAAAGCTAAGACTGTTCCCTCACCAAATAACCCGTGATCCACACGTGATCCAACACTAAGCCCGGTGTCTTCACCGAACGCGTCGTCGAATCCTTGAAATCGTGGATGCCGATGGGGTCGATCAACAGGTCTCGCACCAAATGACGATGAATTAAAGGGACGGCTTACCTGAGACTCTAGTCTCACTTCTTCGATACAATCTTGCGGAATTTCACGGATGAACCGACTGAGTAAACCGAAATGATCTCTGCCATTCAGCCGGCGCGACTCCGCATAGGTCACCATCAAATGCTGCATAGCTCGCGTTATACCAACATAAGCCAGACGCCGTTCTTCCTCGAGACCCCCTGCTGAATCAAGACTCATCACGTGCGGAAATAACTCTTCCTCGGCCCCTACCAGAAATACGCGAGGGAACTCTAGTCCTTTAGCTGAATGCAGCGTCATTAACTGAACCGCATCCGCGTCCGGATCCGCCTGTGTCTCACCGGCATCCAAGCTGGCCTGAGACAGGAATTGAAGCAAGATAGAAGCTTCCTGATCCTCTGGCTCAAAGGCTCGACACGCGCTCACTAACTCGTTCAGGTTATCTACCCTTGCTTGACCACGCTCGCCTTTTTCTGAACCGTGATAAGCCAATAGACCTGTCGCTTCAATCACGTCCCGCGTGAGATCGAAGAGTTCGAGATCAACTGCTTTACGATCCAGGTCATTAATTAAATCAATAAAACCAACAACCGCGCTCTTTGCTCGGCCACTGAGCCCATCGCCATAAGATAACTTTAATGCACTATCCCACAAGCCCATGCCCTCATCTCGTGCAGTTTCTCGGATTAGTTCAACGGTCCGTTCACCAATACCCCGGGGGGGTACATTGATGATGCGCTCAAATGCTGTATCGTCGAACCGACTCTGAATTAATCGCAGATACATTAACGTATTTTTTATTTCGAGGCGTTCATAGAATCGCTGCCCACCATAAATCCGATAAGGAATGCCGGCGCGTAACAAAGCATCTTCGAGGACGCGCGACTGGGCATTGGATCGATACAAAATTGCTAGCTCACCATTCAGGCCGCCTTGATCTACATGCTGGCTGATCCGATTCGCCACAAACCGTGCTTCGTCTTGCTCATTAAAAGCTGCGTACAACTGGATAGGGGAACCAGCTCCCTGATCGGTCCACAACTCCTTGCCAAGACGGCCACTGTTGTTAGAAATGACCGCATTCGCTGCTTTCAAAATTACATCAGTGGAGCGATAGTTTTGCTCTAAGCGAATTGTAGTGACCGGCGCGAAATCAGACTCATACCGGTGAATGTTTTCAATGCGCGCGCCACGCCATGCATAAATGGATTGATCATCATCGCCCACAGCCATCACATTAGTATCGGCCCCTGCAAGCAACCGGATCCAAGCATATTGGATGGTATTAGTGTCCTGAAATTCGTCTATCAATAAATGCCGAAAACGGCCCTGATAATGCGTCAAAAGCTCCGAATTGTCGCGAAGTGTTTCAAATGTTCGCAATAAAAGCTCGCCAAAATCAACTAGATTT
This sequence comes from Gammaproteobacteria bacterium, assembly GCA_002730235.1. Lineage (GTDB taxonomy): Bacteria > Pseudomonadota > Gammaproteobacteria > Pseudomonadales > Litorivicinaceae > HIMB30. The sequence continues at coordinate 2,620 of PBZS01000102.1, forward strand.
TGTGTTTTGCATCGAGCGTCATAGTCTGCGTAAAGGCGTATCAATGTATCATTATAATAATCTCTCCCGATTTGAAGATGCTGCGGTCTTTGGCCCTCGTCCTTGCATCCGTTGATAAACCCAGCAACCGCGCGAGGCTTAAACTTTGCATCGTCAAGTTGTAAGTCAGCCACGATTCGTTTAATCATTCGCCGCTGATCATCAGAATCAAGAATCAGAAACTGCTCGATTAAGCCTGCGTCTCGCCAATGGGCGCGCAAGAACCGATGCGCTAATCCATGAAAAGTGCCAACCCACATGGCGTACAGCGAGCGACCAAGTGCTCCCTCCAGTCGTTCACGCATCTCACGGGCGGCCTTATTGGTAAACGTAACCGCCATCAAAGCGTGGGGAGACAACCCCTGTTCTCGCATCAAAAACGCCATACGCTCAACAAGAACGCGCGTCTTTCCCGACCCAGCACCGGCGATAACTAGTAGATTTGTCTCAGCTGCCTTCACCGCCAGCTGTTGTGGATCGTTCAAGTTCATCAAGTCATCCTGTAGGGAGGCATATCAACTAACCAAAAGAATATCGGACGAAGACCAGTAGGTATCGATCATAACCGCCATGTCTGAGAATGTTTATTTGACGATGTGTGTAGAAGGTGCCCGGCGACTGATGCCGCCGGGCGTTTGGTTTACGCGAAGAGATCGAAGCGATCAGCGTCCATTACCTTATTCCACGCAGCAACGAAATCAGCAACAAACTTATTCTGATTGTCGTCTTGAGCGTACAACTCTACCAACGCACGCAACTCCGAATTAGAGCCGAAGACAAGATCTGTGCGCGAAGCCGTACGAACTGTAGCTCCAGATTTCCGATCTTTTGCTTCGTATGAGTTATACCCCGTCGCGCTCCAAACAACATCCATCGATAGCAGAGTCTTAAACCAAGAATTGTCGAGCTTCCCGGGGCCCCATAAGCCATCACCAGAGACACTCACCCCAACGGAACGCAAGCCACCAACCAAGACCGTCATCTCTGAGGGAGTCAGACCAAGGAGTTGCGCCTTATCCAGCATCATCTCTTCAGGGCTCACTCCAAACTCGGTCTCGCAGTAGTTCCGGAAACCATCCGCGCGTGGTTCTAGGAGTGCAAATGAATCGACGTCTGTCTTATCTTGAGTCGCGTCACCACGGCCAGTGGTCACAGGAACGTTGGAAGCACCGGCCTGCTCAAGACCTACGGCACCGCCAATTACGATGACGTCAGCGACACTAACCCCATTTGAGCTGGCGATCTTTTCATAGACCGCTATTACCATCGAAAGTTGTTCTGGATTATTTGCGGCCCAATCTTTCTGTGGCGCTAGGCGGACACGGGCACCATTTGCCCCACCGCGCAAGTCAGACCCGCGGAACGTACTGGCGCTGGCCCAGGCTGTTTCCACCATCTGTGCGCTCGAGAGTCCACTAGAGGCGACCTCTTGCTTGATCGCATACACGGCTGAGTCTGGCAACTGCTTACCCGCAGGAGTCGGGTCTTGCCAGACATATTCAACATCGAGGAAATCCCCGGCTACATAGTTTGACTTAGGTCCCATATCACGGTGCAAAAGTTTAAACCATGCTCTCGCAAACGCCTGACCGAACTCTTCTGGGTTCGCGAGGAAGCGCTCACATATAGCTTTGTAAGACGGGTCCGTTTTCATTGCCATATCAGCTGTGGTCATCATCGGCGTCACCTTCTTACCACTTCCGTCAACCTCCGGCGCCATATCATCTTCAGAAATATTTGAAGGATGCCAAATATACGCGCCGGCCGGTGACTTAGTAAGCTCCCAATCATACTTGAACAACATCTCCAAATAGCCCATGTCCCATTGGATTGGGTTAGAAGTCCACGGGCCTTCAATACCACTGGTGATAGCGTCAACGCCCTTCGCTGACTTGTAACTGCTTAGCCACCCAAACCCCTGGGCTTCGATAGCCCCACCTTCCGGCTCAGATCCAACGTGACTCTCTAGTCCCGCACCGTGAGCCTTCCCGAATGTGTGACCGCCTGCTGTCAGGGCAACCGTCTCCTCGTCGTTCATCGCCATACGGGCAAAAGTCTCGCGAATGTCTTGCGCAGACAATGCAGGATCAGGATTTGCGTTCGGTCCCTGCGGATTCACATAGATCAGGCCCATCTGAACGGCCGCCAATGGGTTCTCTAAATCCTGGCGGGTGTCACCGTAACGATTATCACCAAGCCACTCATCTTCCGCACCCCAATAAATATCTTTTTCGGAATGCCAAATATCGTCGCGACCCAGCGCTGTACCATGATTCGGACCACCCATGTCCTCAATCGCTACATTTCCAGCAAGCACCAGCAAATCGGCCCAGCTTAGGCTATTACCAAACTTTTGTTTTACCGGCCACAATAAGCGACGCGCCTTGTCCAGATTTCCGTTGTCCGGCCAACTGTTTAGAGGAGCGAAGCGCTGAGCGCCCGTCCCTGCGCCCCCGCGTCCATCACTAGTACGATATGTCCCAGCAGCGTGCCATGTCATGCGAATAAAAAATGGACCATAATGACCGTAGTCAGCCGGCCACCAATCTTGGCTGTCGCGAAAAACTTTTTTAAGTTCAGCCTTTACCGCATCGACGTCCAGCTTTTTAACTTCTTCCGCGTAGTCCACCTCGGCTACAGGATTACTTTTCTGATCGTGCTGTCTAAGAATGTCTAGGTTCAATTGGTTTGGCCACCAATCTTTATTTTGTGTCCCTGTCGCCGGGGTTGTAGTCGACCCATGCATAAAAGGACATTTCAGTTCTGCATTCATTTGTATCTCCGTTTTCCCGCGCTAATAAGAACTTACAATTAGCATCAGCAGATGAACAGAATCTCGCACGCATGTATAGTTGTTATTATGTATCGATTCAATAGAAACTAACTATGATAAGTTAAGTATTTAACCGATTCGTCAATGATAAAACTGCACCAATCAACAACAACCCCTAACAAAAAATTTAGAGATAAATGATGAAAAAAAATTTGGGTGCCCGGGTAGCCCTCGACGAAGACAGACACCTCATAGATTGGTTAAATCCCGACTACTACGATGAAGAGGCGCTCCATGATGAAATGCTGCGGGTTTTTGATGTCTGCCACGGCTGTCGTCGGTGCCTCAACCTTTGTAACTCATTCCCAAACCTTTTCGACCTGATAGACGAAACCCAAAGTATGGAAGTTGATGAGGTTGCGAACGAGGATTACAAGAAAGTCGTCAACGATTGCTACCTCTGTGATATGTGCTATTCCACTAAATGTCCATACGTACCACCAAATCCCTTGGGCATCGATTTTCCTCATCTAATGCTAAGGGCCAAGGCAAACTATCTTCGAAAAAACAGTCTTCCCATATCAGAGAAAATTTTATCGAGCACCGACACAATAGGCAAACTGGCAGGGATCCCAGTTCTCACCGAGACCATCAATATCGTGTCCCAATGGAAACCGGTAAAACACTTAAATTCTTATACACTTGGTATTCATGAAAACGCATGGACCCCAAAACTCGCCACGAAAACTTTCAATCAAAAAAAAGAATCATCTGCTGACTTTGTTGTCGTCGACGGAGAACAAACGCCCGGGAAAATAGCGATTTTTGCTACCTGCTACATCAACTATCACGAGCCCGGCATTGGTATAGACCTGATCAAGGTACTCGAACACCATGAAATTCCTTGGGTAACGGCGGAAAAAGAGGTCTGCTGTGGTATGCCCAAACTTGAACAGGGGGACTTAGAGGCGGTCGATAGGCTCAAAAGAGTCAACATACCTCACCTCGCAGAATTAGCTAAACGCGGATTCGCAATTATATCACCGGTTCCCTCTTGCACATTAATGTTCAAGCAAGAGATTCCCCTAATGTATCCTCAAGATAAAGAAGTTCTAGCCGTAAAGAACGCGTTCTGGGACCCTTTCGAATACCTGATGGCTCGCTCAGAAGATGGGCTCATCAAACGCCAGTTCCGTCGAGGGCTCGGAAAAGTCGCCTACCACGCTCCTTGTCATGGTCGTGTTCAAAACATTGGTAACGCAACAGAAGAATTTCTGCGACTGATTGCTGACACCGAAGTACATGCAACGAAGCGATGTACCGGCCACGCAGGGACCTACGGGCTAAAGAAAGACAGCCACAAAACGGCCATGAAAATTGGCTACCCAGTATCTCGAGCAATTCATGCCCAGCAACCGGATTTCGTTTCGAGTGACTGCCCACTAGGCGGCCACCATGTGGCGCAGGGCATTAAGGAAAAATTCGACTCTGTTACCAATGTACAGCACCCCATCTCACTGCTTGCCATCGCCTACGGACTTCGTGATCCGAAATAATATTTGATGTAAAAACTACATAGCATAAAGTGTGAGACTATTGGATACTGCAACCTTGATTTAATTTTTAGAGAAAAATTATGAAAAAAACTACTCTCTTCGTAGCATCTGCGGCTCTCCTGGCTTCGTCCCTAGTGCTAGCTGGCGGTCACGCAAAATCAGTCAAACTTGGCGTTGTTCTCGGCTTTACTGGTCCAGCTGAATCACTGGCTGAGTCCATGGCACGTGGAGCCGAACTAGCCATGAAAGAAGTATCCGCATCGAAACTGCTGCTTGATAACGCGACCGTTACCCATGTTCGTGCAGACTCTACATGCGTTGACGCATCAGCTGCGGCGGCTGCCGCTGAGCGCGTAATCTCATCAGATAAAGTCGATGCAATCATTGGCGCTCTGTGCTCTGGCGCAACCATTTCAATTCTACAAAACGTAGCCATGCCAAAAGGTGTGATGCTATTTTCACCCTCGGCAACGTCACCAGCACTATCAACTCTAGAAGATAATAACTTGTTCTTCCGTGCGTCTCCTTCAGATGCACGTCAAGGTCAGGTAATCGCTGAACTTCTTAAAGAGAAGGGTATCAAATCAATAGCGATGACATATACCAACAACGATTATGGTAAGGGCCTCGCAGACGCTATCCAATCAAACTACGAAGCAACCGGTGGCAAAGTCACGATCAATACGGCCCACGAAGATGGAAAAGGTGATTACAGTGCTGAGGTAGCGGCGCTAGCTCAAGCAGGTGGTGACATTCTCATGGTCGTTGGTTACCTAGATCAGGGCGGAAAGGGAATAATTCAGTCCTCACTGGACGCTGGTGCATTCAGCGATTTCTTCCTGCCAGATGCGATGATTGGTGAGAGCCTGGTCAAAGCCATCGGTCCTGATCTGAATGGCTCTATTGGGACTGTTCCAGGAACAGATTCCAAAGGTGCTGAAATCTATGCTGAACTAGCCAAAAAGGATGGTTTTAATGCGGGCCCTTACTCTCCAGAAGCCTACGATGCAGCAGCTCTGACGCTGTTGGCAATGCAGGCTGCAAATTCTACGGATAGTAACGATGTTAAAGCGAAGGTTTTTGAGGTAGCAAACGCTCCCGGCACAAAGATTCTTCCAGGAGAGCTCGCGAAGGGCCTTCAGATCCTGAAAGATGGTGGCAATATCGACTATGTAGGAGCTACAGCTGTTGAGTTAATCGGTGCAGGCGAATCTGCTGGCAGTTACCGTGAGATTCTTGTAAAAGACGGCAAAAATACAACGGTTCGCTATCGCTGATCCGTTGTTGTAAATACGGCGCAGAGATAATCTCTGTGCCGCTTTTTTATGATACTTACCAATGATCGTTGTCGAAAACTTACACAAGCATTTTGGTGGTGTTCGCGCCGTTAACGGGGCAAACCTCTCGATTCAACCGAATACTATCACAGGACTAATTGGCCCCAATGGTGCCGGAAAAACAACCTTATTCAATGTGATCGCAGGCCTCTATCAACCGACATCCGGTAAGGTTGCGCTAGACGGTCAAGACATAACCGGTCTTAAGCCCCATGAGCTGTTTCACATGGGTTTGTTAAGGACGTTCCAACTCGCCCACGAGTTCGCCACCCTAACCGTTCGCGATAACCTGATGATGGTTCCCCCCAATCAAATAGGGGAAAGTCTTTTAAGTACCTGGTTTAGCCCCGGCCTCGTGAGAGCGCATGAAGAAGAAGTCCGCGCCAAGGCCGAAGAAGTCATGCACTTTCTTGAAATCGAGCAGGTCGCTAACGAATTTGCAGGCAATCTATCAGGCGGACAGAAAAAGCTTCTAGAGCTTGGACGCACCATGATGGTTGACGCAAAGATTGTTTTCCTTGATGAAGTAGGAGCCGGAGTAAACCGAACGCTCCTCCATAAAATTGGTGATGCCATCATCAAGCTGAACCAAGAACAAAACTACACATTCTGTCTGATAGAACACGATATGGAATTTGTCGCGCGGTTATGTGATCCCGTGATCTGCATGACGGGAGGATCCGTCCTAGCGGAGGGAACCATTAATGAGCTCAAGAATAACGAGCAAGTGATTGAGGCGTATCTCGGCACTGGTCTGAGACACAAGAAATAAAATGAGCTTCTTACTAGGCGAAAATATGACCGGCGGATATGGCGCTGCAAACACCCTCCATGACTGTTCTATCGGTGTGGAAAAAGGCGAAATCGCGGTCATTGTTGGCCCAAATGGTGCCGGAAAGTCGACCGCAATGAAGGCGATCTTTGGAATGCTTCCCCTAAGGCATGGGCGCGTTATCTTCAATAATCAGGAAATCACTCTGTTAAAACCCGAAGAGCGGGTACTCCGGGGTATGGGCTTTGTTCCACAAAACCACAACGTATTCACGTCCATGACCGTTGAAGAAAATCTCGAGATAGGAGCCTTCATTCGGACCGACCCAATCGCTGATTCTTTAGCTCAAGTCTATGACCTGTTTCCGATACTGAAAAATAAACGGAAACAGCCAGCCGGCGAACTTTCGGGTGGCCAGCGTCAGCAAGTCGCTGTGGGTCGTGCGCTGATGACACACCCAAAAGTCCTAATGCTGGATGAGCCCACTGCGGGCGTTTCTCCAATTGTAATGGACGAGTTATTCGATCGAATCATCGAAATTGCTCGACTGGATGTTGCTATCTTAATGGTTGAGCAAAATGCCAAGCAAGCTCTTGAAATTGCTGACAGAGGATATGTTTTGGTTCAGGGGAACAACAGATTCACTGATTCTGGCGAAGCGTTACTTGCGAACCCAGAAGTACGCAAAGCATTCTTAGGAGGTTAAGTGATAGACATCCTAAATGCTCTGACTTTGCTTGGTAATTTCCTAATCATCCCTGGACTGACCTATGGCTCCCAGCTCGCACTCGGAGCTCTCGGGGTAACCTTGGTTTATGGCGTACTCCGCTTCTCAAACTTTGCACACGGGGAAACAATGGCTTTCGGCGCAATGATTACTATCCTCGCGACCTGGGGGCTGCAATCCATGGGAGTAAGCATCAAACCTCTACCGACAGCGCTGATAGCCATTCCTGTCGGGATCGCGGTAACAGTACTATTGATACTGGTAATTGATAAATTTGTGTATCGCTATCACCGTGAGCGTAAGGCCAGCCCTGTAACTTTTTTGATAATTTCAATCGGCGTTATGTTTTTTTTGGGTGGTCTTATCCGCTTTATCATTGGCCCTGGTGACCAAATCTTTTTTGATGGGACCCGTTTTATACTCAAGGCTCGAGAATTCAGGGAAATGACGGGTCTCAGTGAGGGTTTATCACTGAAGATGACACAAACAGTTACGATTGTGACGGCTCTGATTATAGTCATCGCCATGTTCTGGTTCTTAAATCACACTCGCACCGGCAAATCCATGCGAGCATACTCAGATAATGAAGACCTCGCGCTGCTGTCTGGCATCGACCCGAATCGCGTGGTTATGGTCACCTGGATAATTGTAGCAGCCCTCGCAACCGTCGGAGGCACACTCTACGGCTTGGACAAGTCATTCAAGCCCTTTGTCTACATGCAACTACTGCTTCCGATCTTCGCCTCAGCAATTGTCGGCGGAGTTGGTAATCCACTAGGTGCGATCGCTGGTGGATATGTGATCGCCTTCAGCGAATTGATTTTGACCTTTGCCTACAAAAAGGTCGTACTATATTTGGGACCAGACAATCTAGAGCTTGACTCACTTGTTCAATTACTAGGGACAAACTATAAGATCGCAGTATCGTTCATCATCTTGGTCATCGTGTTAATTATTAAGCCCACCGGCCTGTTTAGCGGGAAAACGATCTAATGCCAGCGGTCTATCATCAATACCGCAATCAAATCTTATTTAGCGTTATGGCCGGGCTCTTGGTGGTTGTCGCGCTTACGCAAGGTTTGTCAGTGTCGTTGACCATTCTTAATCTCTGTTTAATCAGCGCCATAATGTCACTTGGCGTCAACATTCAATGGGGCTACGCAGGGCTTTTTAACGTTGGGGTCATGGGCTTTGCTGCGCTTGGTGGTCTCTCTGGGGTATTGATCTCCATGCCACCAGTTTCTGAAGCCTGGCAGGCCGGTGGATTGGGTATTCTATTCGGACTGATAATAACCACAGGTACAATTGCGTCTAGCCTATTTGCGTGGTCACGGACCAAATATTCAAAGAAGCAACGCTATTGGGTCATTGCTGGCATCATCATTCTAGGCTATGCGCTGCTGAGACTTTTCTTTGATCCAAGTGTTGATGCAATCGAAGCCATCAACCCGTCAGTCACCGGATACCTGGGCGGCCTTGGGCTACCGATTTTAGTTGCATGGCCTGTCGGTGCCCTTTTTGCTGCATCGGTTGCATTTGTTATTGGGAAAATCGCTCTTGGTCTTCGCTCTGACTATCTCGCAATCGCAACCCTCGGAATCAGCGAGATCATTATTTTCTGCATCAAAAATGAGGAGTGGCTCACTCGCGGTGTGAAAAATGTGAACGGTCTCCCGCGGCCAGTTCCTTATGAGATCGATCTACAACAAACGCAGTGGTTCCAAGAGTGGGCTCTTGATTTTAATATGCCAGTCGATGATGCGTCGGCTGTATTCGTCAAAATCTGCTACGCGCTGCTTTTCATTTTAGTCATCGCTTTCCTACTTTGGCTGTCTGAAACTGCCCTCAAATCACCATGGGGGCGGATGATGCGGGCAATCAGGGACAACGACACAGCCGCCGCCGCAATGGGTAAAGATGTAACTTGGCAACATCTACGCATTTTTATTCTGGGTTCAGCAGTTATAGGTTTAGCAGGTGCCATGCTGACCACGCTAGATGGTCAATTCACACCTGTTGGGTACAACCCGCTTCGCTTCACATTTCTTATTTGGGTAATGGTAATCATTGGTGGCTCTGGAAACAATTGGGGTGCAGTAATCGGTGGTTTCTTTATCTGGTTTTTCTGGATTGAGGCTGAACCAATTGGGTTGTGGTTGATAGAGACCTTAACATCAGGCATGTCTCCAGGAAGTGCGATACGCGCGCACCTGCAAGAGGGTGCTGCTCATATGCGCTTAATGACCGTTGGAATAATTCTACTTGTGACCCTCCGTTACGCGCCTGAGGGCCTGATTCCAGAAAAAAAACGCCAATAACCCCAAGGCCTGTTCTAAATAGTCTGATTCCCTATACGGTGTGAATCACGCCCGTTGCATAAAGCTCCTGAATCTGGCTATCCGAATAGCCGAGCTCAAGAAGAACTGCGGTGGAATGTTGCCCATGAACTGGCGGGGGTCGTGAATCTATCGACTCGGCGCCATGGAACTTCACAGCCATTCCGAGTCCCTTAATGGCACCTAAACGCTCATGCTCAGTTTCAACAATCATATCCCGAGCCAATGCCTGTGGGTGACCAAGCATCTCGCCAATTGAAAGAATTGGGCCAGCGGGAACACCCGCCTTGTCCAACTCATCAAGCCAACGATCTGACGTCTTTTTCCTAAAGTATCCATTGAGCACATCCACTAGCTCATCGAGGTGCGCCATCCGGTTTGCATTGGTACGAAATCTAGGATCATCGTTCAGCCCAGGCGCTTGAATCACATCCAAAAGCCGTAACCAGTTTCTTTGGTTCGCAGCGCCAATGTTGATATACCCATCGGCCGTTGGAAATGCCTGATATGGCGCATTCAGAGGGTGCGCCGACCCAAGCGCTTCAGGTGAGTCCCCAGTCGCCAATGCAATGGCTGATTGCCAGTAAGTATGTATAATCCCAGCTTCAAACAAAGAAGTATCAACACGCGTACCAAGGCCCGTTTTTTGCTTTCCAGAATACGCAGCTGCAGCGCCCATAGCCGCCAAAATACCCGCTGTTATGTCTGTCACTGGCGCACCTACTTTGACCGGGGCATTCTCACGACCAGGTCCTGTGATACTCATCAATCCACTGGCGCCTTGTGCAACCAAATCGAAACCCGCTCGTTCACGATAGGGCCCTGTCCGGCCGTATCCCGAAATTTCAACATAAATGAGACCCGGATTAATTGCCTTCAAATTCTCAAAAGACAAGCCAAGGCGTTGCATCGTGTCATGGCGAAAATTCTCAATAACGCAATCGGCATGCTCTAAAAGCTCCGTGAGAATTTCTTTTCCCTTCTCTGATTTTAAGTCGAGCGCCACTCCACGTTTGTTGCGGTTCATCATTAAAAAAGCGGCAGACTCACCATCTACCTTTGGAGGGACCATACGCCTTGAATCGTCACCGCCATCAATCTTTTCAACTTTAATGACATCCGCGCCCATATCCGCGAGCATCATTCCGCATAAAGGACCAGCCATGATGTGAGCAAGCTCTATCACTCGCATCCCGGACAATGGCCGCGGTTGCATGCTCACTGCCCGCTCCAATTCGCTTTCCGTTTTGCAAAAAATGCATTGATACCCTCAAAAAAGTCATCGCTAAGGTAGCACCGCCGAATCAAGTCAATATCCGCCGGAATTGATCGCATCGCCAATCGCGAAAGACCATCTCGAGTAGCAGATATCGTCAGTGGTGCTAACTTTGTCATGTGAATGGCCAAGTCTCGTGCTCTCTGATCACATAGAGAAGCACTCTCCAAAATCTCGCTTACAAATCCCGAAGTAATCAACGAGTCTATTTCCAAGAATTCAGCTGTTAGCATCAGATAGCGCGTTCGTGACTCACCCAATAAATGCACAAAACGGTTGAGATTTGCGACGGACAAACAATTACCAAGCGTCCGAGCGATGGGCATACCAAAACGTGTATCCGGTGTCGCCAGCCGGACATCTGCCGCCGCCGCAATGGCTGCACCACCTCCGGCAACAACGCCGTGAAGCGACGCAATTACTGGAACTGATGACGTCTGAACGGCATCGATTACACGACCGATCATAGCCTCATAATTAATCGCATCCTGAGCTGACTGGAAGTCTTTAAATTTTGATATGTCAGTTCCTGACGCAAATGCTTTGTCGCCCTCTGCAGTCAGAACAATTACCCCCGCATCACCAGGGCTTTTGCACAGATCTTCAATCGCCTGATACATCTCAAAGGTGAGTGAGTTTCTTGACTCGGGCCTCATCAAGCGATACTCAGCGAAACCGCGATTATGAGTGATCGTAAAGTCAGACATAACTATGACCTGTAGATAACATCAACCAGATACATCGGTACATCAGGTACATAAGTACACAACATCAACACCGCAAATAAAACCGCGATGAAATAGATGTTGATTTTCGACACATCCCAAATATTTGCTCGCGCAACGGCACAGGCAGTAATCAAAACACTGGCTACTGGCGGAGTCTGCTGGCCTAACGCTAAGTTCAATGTGACGACTAAACCAAAGTGGATCGGATCAATGCCAACAGCCTGAATAAGAGGGATCACAATTGGAACCACCAGAATAATTGCGGCTGCTGAATGAAGGAAAAAACCGATCACCAAAAAAAATACATTCAGGATCGCCAAGATGACCCATTGGTTATTAGTAATGTCGAGGATCCAACGCGCAAAATCCTGTGGAATCTGAGCCCTTGTCAAAAAGCCGCCCATAACCACCGAAGCCGCGACCAATAGCATCACGACCGCCGTCTGAACCCCACCATCAATCATAGCCCTCTTGAGGTGGCTGAAATCCATATTCGAGTACCAGGCACTAACCACCAAAGCGGCGAGTACAGCGAGACCAGCCGCTTCAGTGGCTGTAACAAAACCACCAAATATGCCTCCCAAGATTATAACTGGCAGTGTAAACGCAGGCAGTGCCTCAATAAGCGTACGCCACAAACGCCTTGCATCAAAAGCCTCTTCCCGCGGCAAGTTGTACCGACGAGCGAAGTAATAGGCCATCCCCATCAACCCAAAAGCACCGAGTAAACCAGGAATTATTCCCGCCACGAATAACTGCTCAACCGAGGTGCCCGCCGAGGTGGCATATAGGATCATCGGAATCGACGGAGGAATAATTATGGCCAGTGATGCGGAAGAGGACGTAACTGCCGCAGCTAACGGGGCGGAATAACCACGTTTTTTCATTTGAGGAATCAGAACCGAACCCAATGCAGCAACGTCAGCCACAGCGGAACCTGATATCTCGGCGAAAAACAGACTCACTCCTATATTCACCATGGCGAGCCCGCCACGCACAAACCCAATAATAGCGTTTACAAAGTTGATGAGCCTGTCGGTAATCCCGCCTGCGTTCATGATGGCACCGGCCAGCACAAACATTGGGATCGCAATTAGTGAGAATTTTGTTGAGCCGTCATACATATCAAGCGCGAGGGTGACGACACTATCCATCCCTTCAGTGACAACCAGTCCAAAAATTGCGGCTACCGCAAGCCCAACCGCTATCGGTACATTTAAACAAATAAGGGCGAGCAAGATCACAAACATTACGAAAACTATCATGGCTTAGTCCCCGCTTTAGCGAGCTCGTTTTCAACCTCTTCCTCAATTTCAGAATGCTCTAGTGAAATGCCAGCACAGCATTTTTTAAAGTAATTCGGAAAACTCAAAGTCTCACACAGCACAAAAAGCAATGCCCCTATCGGAATCACGGACTGAGTGAGTTGCACAGGAATCCAGGTAAGTGAGACCAGATAATCGCCTTCGAGGACCACAAGCACCTGGTAACCAGTATAGGCAAGCAGTAAGAAAAACCCTATCACGACAGACTCGGCGAAAATGACCGCATAGGCCCTCAAAGGCATGGAGATCTTCAACAAAACAGTATCAAACCCAATATGGCGACGGTGCAGTGCCGCGTAAGCACCACCATAATAAGTTAGCCATGATAACTGAATGGCTGCAATTTCGTCGTACCATGACACGGAGTTACCAGTTATTCGCGCGACTACTGCGAATATCACAACCGCCGTAAGTGCAATCATCTGGAACAATATGAACCAAACGAGTAGCTGATCCACGGCTCGAGCAAGACGATTCACAAAGGTCTCCCAAATAAATTGGCGGCCTTGCTAGGCCGCCACTGAGCGATTAACTAGAATTAGTTCGAAAGACTTTGAACTGTCTTGACCAACTCTGCCCCGCCCTTCACCGATGAAGAAAATTCATCATAGACTGCCTTAGAGGCCTGAACAAACGCGGCATTATCAGCGTTATTCACCTGAACCCCTGCGGCTTTAATCACATCCAAAAGCTCAACCTCAAGCGACGCCGCCTTCCGATAAACAAGAGTTTGAGTCGACGAACCACAGTCTGAAAGGACCTTCTTTACGTCTGCCGGATGCTTATCGAAATGCTTCTTAGACGAGAGCACATAAGCAGGCGTGTACACATGTCCAGTAATTGAAAGATACTTTTGTACCTCCTGGAATTTCGCTGACGCGATCTGTGCGTAAGGATTCTCTTGACCATCAATAACGCCTGTTTTCAGCGCCGTGAACACATCAGAAAAAGCCATCGGGGTAGGATTCGCTCCGTAAAGCTTGAACATCTTCACTCGCCATGCGCCCTTCGGGGTTCTTAGCTTAACTCCTTCGAGATCAGAAGGGACGTTGATCGGACGAGTGTTGTTCGTAATGTGACGGAATCCGTTTTCGAAATAACTAACTATGTGGTAACCCTTTGCCTGCGCCGCCGCTTGAAATGTATCCCCCAGCTTTTCCTGCACACGCTTCATGTGGTCGCGATTCTTGATGATATACGGCATCTCAAACACACCAAATTCATCAGCTACCGACGACATGACGGATGAGGGAAGGGCGAAATCGACCTGACCAAGTTTCAGCTTCTGTAAAAGCTCTTTATCTTTTCCAAGCTGCGAAGAGCCAAACGTTTGTACTTCGATCTTGCCATTGGATTCATCGCTGACGCACTGAGCGTATGCGTTCACGCTTGCCTCGAACAACGAACCCGGTTTGCCAACGTGCCCGAACTTAAGTGTGACGTCCGCAGCGAATGATGGTGCTGCGACGGCAGCTGTTAAGGCAGCAACAGAGGCCACCAATCGTATTTTTTTCATATCTGTCTCCGTTTTATTTTTTCTCTGGAGTTAAATTTACCGCGCAAGGGACCGCATGGCGGCCTCTACTCCCCCTGACTGATGCGGTACGCCAGCCAAGCCCAGGCCCATCTCGACGCCACAAATGACGCCCATAAGCGTGAGTTCATTGATATCACCTAAATGGCCGATGCGGAAGGCCTTTCCTTTAATCTTTCCTAAACCGGTACCCAGGGACATATCAAAATGTTCCAAAATAACGTCACGCAAGTAGTCTGCGTCATGCCCGTCGGGCATCATAATTCCCGTCAAGGCATTTGAATGCTCTCGAGGATTCAAACAGACTGTCTCGAGTTCCCAGGCCCTAACAGCGGCGCGACATGAATCAGCAAGCCGCTGATGTCTTGAAAATACATTGTCTAGGCCTTCCTCTTCCAGCATCGCAATGGCTTCTCTCAAGCCATAAAACAACGTTGTTGCCGGGGTATATGGGAAGTAGCCAGTGGCGTTTGCGTTGAGCATGTCCTGCCAATCCCAATACGAACGCTTCGACCCCCCTTTCTTTGCCACCTCGATCGCCCGCTCCGACAAAGCGTTAAAGCCAAGCCCGGGAGGCATCATAAGACCTTTTTGGGAGCCAGACACAGTAACATCTACACCCCACAGATCATGTTCATAATCAACTGATGCTAGGCCCGATATGCTGTCAACAAGAAGTAAAGCAGGATGACCCGTTGAGTCAATCGACTCTCGAACCGCTTGGATATCTGAAGTAATACCGCAGCTTGTCTCGTGGTGTACGCAGCATACTGCTTTTATAGAACAGCCCGTATCACGGCGAAGCCGTTGTTCAATTCGACTAGCATCGACCCCGTGGCGCCAGTCTCCACTCAAAAATTCGGTCTCAATGCCAAGTCGATCTGCCATCTGTTTCCAAAGATTGGCGAACTGTCCAGTCTCATAGAATAGGATCTGATCACCCGCTTTCAGTACATTTGATAGACACGCCTCCCAAGCGCCCGTTCCTGAACTAGGGTAGATAACGACAGGGCTTTTTGTTTTAAAAATTCGTTGCATTCCACGCAATACCGATAACCCAAGATCCCCAAAACCAGGGCCTCGA
>PBZS01000103.1 GCA_002730235.1 Gammaproteobacteria bacterium
CATGGAGGATGCTCAGACGGGCACGTACTTTCTCTCTTTCTCTGAAAGTGCCGTTTTGTTATTCGACGCAGGCGATGACGGCGATATAGGGACGGTCGAGGGTCATCGGCTATCATACTTAAAGGACAATTTTACGAGCTTCTATGGAGCGGGTAGGGGGAATCGAACCCCCATCACCAGCTTGGAAGGCTGGGGTAATAGCCTTTATACGATACCCGCGAGCTATTAGATAATCTAGAGATATTCGAACTTAGGTTTGTGACGCAGTAATCAATATCGAACCACTCTAACCAGTCCCAAATCAAGAAGCGCGATAATAAGGGTTAAGTTGCTTGAGAGCAACAAAGAGAGGCTCTCGGCGCGACCAGCTTGTTATTCTAGGTTTGGGTAGGAGCTCTTCATCTCTTCTCCACACTCTAACCAATGTTTCTCCCATCTATTTCCTTGCGGCTAGCTTCTAATGTAGGTAACAAAACGAGAGGAGATTAAAATGAAACAACTAATATGCGCTCTTTTATTAGCTTCCAGTGCAACTGGCGTATCTGCTAACCCTGTTGAATCTAGATTATCGGAGCATATCGGCTTTGGTTCTGGTGCGGCGTTGGGTGCGGTAGTCGGTGGACCTGTGGGCGCTGTGGTGGGCAGTAGTTTGGGCGCTCTAATTGGACATGATGTAGTTCAAGAGCGTGCGTTAGCCAAAAAAAATAAGGAACTTTCGGATTTGAATCTTGAGATTAGTGTAGCGCGATCCCAACTGGCTCAGTTGAATGCTGCGCAGGTTACAAAAAAAGCCCAGTTGGTAGCTCTTCGTAAGTTGTTGTCCGACCTGTCGGTTGCGGTGCACTTTGACGTTGACTCATCGATGACAGCTCAGCGTTATCGCGAAGCACTGGAGGCGATATCTGCGGCGTCACAATCCGTCGATGGTTTGACAGTAAGATTGGTGGGACATGCAGATCCACGTGGGTCGGAGACCTATAATCAGCGGTTGAGTGAGGCTCGTGCTTTATCCGTGGGAAAGGTACTTCAAGAAGGCGGTGGATCACGGATGACTATTCAAACAGAGGGTCGCGGTGAGAAACAGGCGCTAGCCGATGGTCGTAGTGGCTTCTACGCTATGGACCGCCGGGTTGACGTTGAATTGAACTTCGACCCCAAGGCCCAGAACGAAGGTCTTTATTCCTTACGTTGATGAGTAGAGCGCTAAGGAGCCCCTTGTTCCAAATGACGACCCAGTGATGCGTGTCTTACGCATCACTTCTCGAGGAGACCACACAAATGCAGTCTGCAAAATCATCACGGCGATCGAGCACGAGCGAGCTCAATATCATTTCGAGGCAAAAAGGCGGTATGGTGGTACTGCGGGCAAGGGAACAATTGACTTTTAGGCTAACGGGGGGCGCGATGAATTCACATATTGTGGTGGTCGAGGATGATGTTGATCAACTTGCTAACTATTCCTACGCCCTTACAAAAAAAGGTTTTAACGTATCTGGGTATGAATCTGTCGATGAAATTCAGCACGCGCTTTCCGGGAAACCAAGTCTTGTCCTTCTTGATATTCATTTGGGTCGTGACCCAGACGCAGGGTTTGATATTTGTCAGTGGTTATTAGATCGTTATCCCGGATTACCAGTAATTTTCTTGACCAGCCGGACCGACGAAATTGATCAGATTTTTGGTTTGCGGCTTGGTGCATGGGACTACCTGACTAAGCCAATTTCAACATCGTTGCTTGTCGAGAAAGTCGCGGCCGTGTTGAAGCGAGCTAATCGTGCAAGGAGTGGGCTTGAGACCGTGTTAAGCGAAGGCGGGCTGATTGTTGACCCAGAACGTGCCCAGGTAGCTTATCAAGGTCAACCCGTGAGTCTTACCGTCACAGAGCTGGCCATCCTGGAGGCTTTGATGCGAGCTAAGGGGGCTATTTTAACGTATGATCAATTGGCAGAGCGTACGCGACAGACAGTAGTAACTAACAATACCTTAAGCACTCATATTAAACACATCAGGCGAAAATTGAAGGTGATTGATAAGTCGTTTGATGCGTTAATCAACGTCTACGGAACAGGCTATCGTTGGGAGACACCGCCTGGATGAGGTTAAGTTTAAGGATCAAGCTTTTTATGTTTGTTCCGGTATTTGCGCTGGTTCCTTGGCTTGGATACCAAACCTTTCAGAAGCTTCAGCATTTTGCCACCCAGGCACAATCTGAGGCTTTACGCGTTCTCGCACAGAGTCTCCAACCGGAGCTAGACGCTATGTCAAGGCCTGACTCGCAGTTAGGTCTCCGATTCACCCCGGAACCTATGCGACGCGAACCTGTACTTGATGGATTCTTCGACGAATGGCCGGTTACTCGGCATGTATTAGGTGATGACGGGATCTCACTCATGCTTGGCCAGTTTGATGATCAAATCGCGTTTGCGTTAGAGGTCAATGATTCGACCCGATTCTATCAGGAGCCACTATTCGGACGATCTGAAGCAGTTCCCTTTGATGCTGTGCGGTTGCGGTTGTCGAGTCCGTCTTCAAGTAGTGAGATTTTATTAGCAACAGAGGGGTCGGGGTCATTTGATGTGGTTATATCCTCCACGGCACCTATTGTGGCAAAAAAACGTCGAATCAAAGCTTATTGGTGGGAATTTTCGGGTGGCTACCGGCTCGAGTGGGTTATGCCTGCAAATGATGTCGTGAATCGACGACTACAATTGATTCAATTTGATCATAATTGGATCGAACCAACCGAACGCCAATATCAGTTTAGTATCGAACCGTTAATTGGTCGTATTCAACAGTTGGCAAGACGGCTTTCCGGCGAGACACGGCAGATTATGGTGATTGATAGCGATGGTGTCGTGATCGCCAAGACCCCGACACTAGAGGAAATGCCTACACTTCTGGCCTCAGATGCGTGGCACTCGGATCCAGTGATGACTGATCAAGACATACGTATTAGTGTGCCTTTGACAACGGAAACCGGGCGCTATTCAGTGTTGATTGCGGCACCAACCAGTGAAATCGTTGGTTCTGCGCAGCAGGCGCTAGTGACACTCGCTTGGCAAACCCTCGGTGTGTTGGGGCTCCTGATTTTTGGGCTGTCGATCTATTCGGGTCGTTTGGCCGAGAGAATCACGAGACTCCGTCGCGAGTTGAAATCGTATCTGGATGCACGTGATCGTTTTGCGAGTGAGCCCATTTTGTCCGATTCAGAGGCGTCTGATGAAGTAGGTGAATTGAGCCGCGATGTCCAACAAGTGTTAAGAGATCTTGGGCGATATACAACATTCCTCGAGCGCATCCCGAGGACACTACGGCACGAATTAACTAATCCAATGAGCGCAGTTCAAACAAGTCTCGAGTTACTGTCTGATGAGCACGATCCTGATCAGCAAGTGAGACTTCGCGCGACAGCCCAGCGGGGAATCCAGAAATTGGAATCGACACTAGCAAAAGTTACGGAGGCAGCGAGCCTTGAAGAAGCCCTTCGTGACGAGGATCAAAACAGATTCGAGGTGACACGGGTGACACGGGATGCTGTCGAGAGTATCGCGCGCACGGTGGTAAACCTCGGTTGGGTCACCGACATCCCCGAAACGCCGATGTCAGTTTTGGGCAATGATCTACGGTTCGAACAGATGCTGGACAAGTTGCTCGACAACGCCCGCGACTTCACACCAGATGGTGGCATTATCACGGTGGGATTGAGCGATCAGATTAATTCTGTTGTGCTATGGGTTGAGAATGAGGGACCATCGCTTCGTATTCAGGATGGGGTTGACGCGTTCCAGATGTTTTCGGGGACTCGGAACGATTCAACAGGCTCACACTTGGGTCTTGGGTTGTATGTCGTTCGGCTTATTGCAGAATCGATGGGAGCTCGGGTCGCGATTGGTAACACCGAAAGGGGAGTACGAGTTGAAGTCACAGGGATTCCCGTGCCTTGACCCACGCAGAGTAATGAGAATTTCCTGGAGGTGATGTATGCCCAGCGGAGGATTGATGCGAATTAGTTGCCTTCAGTACACTGCAGAGCCAGATTTGGCGATAAGTGAATCACGTCTTTATCCCCTCCTCGATGAGGCAATTCAAGGAGCCGCCCAGGTTATCTTGTTACCAGAGTGTGCATTATTCCTGTCATCAACACAGGCGCAATCCCGATCCCACGCACTTTCAATTGACTCTCCAGAAATTAAGCGATTGACCAATTATGCGGTGACGCATGGGGTAACTTTAATTGTCGGGTCGCTGATCATGCGTGTTGATGGAGTCATTAAAAATAGAACCTTAGTAATAAATCACCTCGGAGAAATAGTAGCCAACTATGACAAGATCCATCTTTTTGATGTGGATTTGGGTTCTAGAGAAAGTTATCGGGAGAGTGCGCTGTTTGAAGCAGGAACAGCGCCAACGATGATAACTCTTCGTGAATGGCAGGTCGGACTGTCGATCTGCTTCGATGTCCGTTTTCCGTCACTGTATCGTCATTACGCCCTATCAGGTGCCGAACTTATTGTCGTTCCCGCCGCGTTTACAAAGACGACAGGACAGGCTCACTGGTCGACCCTATTGAGGGCTCGGGCGATTGAAAACGGATGTTTTATCGCTGCCGCTGCCCAATGCGGAGTTACGCAGCAGGGGCGGGAAACTTATGGCCACTCGGTGGTCTTTGATCCATGGGGGGACTGCGTCGGTATTCTTGGTAACGAGCCTGGTGTGTTAACAGTAGATATTGATCGAACTTTGGTTGCAAGGACTCGGGCCAGTATTCCCGTAATCAGTCAGCATCAAGACTTTTAGAAGTAATGCGTTGCTACGCAGTTAGCTGAGTAATCAAGATTGCTCGAGTTTTTTCTGGAATACCAATATTAGTCCCGAGGCTTCAGTAGTAGGGCTGAATGAGAAAAACATCATCTAGATGTGTGAGACGCCATATCTCAATTGTCGCAGTGTCCAACCTTGGAAAACTGATGGATTGAAGCTTCTGGACCTATCGGTTTGCAGGCAGTCTGAGTACTCTGTTCGACAAGAAGTTGACGGAGGTGCTCGAAATGAAGCAACGATTAGTAGTAGGTCTTCTATTGGTGGGTCTTATTGGGTGTACATCACAAGCGATCGACCAAATGAACTCAGGCCTTGATAATGCGATGGGAGAACATATTAACGGGCTAGAAAAGGCACTTGGGAAGCCGGCTGAGATTTTACGAGAGGGTAATCAAACAAGATATCGCTGGTTCGAGGAAAACCACATCCAGCCGTGCAATGTAGAAGTTTGGGCTGACGTAGAAGGATTGATACGTAAGACGAGTTGGAGTGGCTTTCAAGGTGCGTGCGAGCAGTTTGCAAGTGGTTTGTTTAGCGTTTTCCCTAGTCAATAAAGTATCGAACTTGGTTTCGTTCGGTTGAAACTCGGTCGATGAGCGGCTTTGTAAAGACATTTTAGATTTTGGACTACTGCATTTGCATAGATACACGCTGGCTTAAGCTTGATCCGCGATATCGGTCGGACATGCTTTATGAATTATCCAATTCACTGATGTTGTCGCGTTGCGACTGCGAGGTATTTGCGAAAATTTGGGTTTGAGTCTAGCGATTAGGCGTGACTGTTCTTATAATAATCGCCCTCAAGCGGGAGCAGTTTCTGTGTCGTCAAGGCCGAGTGCCTTTCACAAGGGTCGAAAATTTCAAGGTAGGAATGGACTCGATGATCGAGATCAAACCCGGGCTAGATTTGCCCATTAAAGGATCACCACGGCAGGAAATCGGAAAAGCAATGGTAGTCACGCGTGTTGCTTTGCTTGGCTCTGATTATCCTGGAATAAAGCCAACCATGCTGGTTAAAGAAGGTGATACGGTTAAATCGGGACAGCCACTTTTTGCTGATAAAAAAAATGAAGGTGTCCTGTTTACTTCACCTGGGTCTGGGTCTGTAGTCGAGATTAACCGTGGTGAGCGTCGAGTTTTCCGGTCGATTGTGATAGAACTCGATGAAACCGATACATCTGTTAGCTTCAAGGCGCACGAAGACCTCGAAGCGCTGAGTCGCGCCGTTGTGGTTGAGGGGCTCATAAAAAGCGGCCTCTGGACTGGCATCCGGCGCCGTCCTTATGAGAAGGTTCCCTCAGTCGATGCGATACCACATTCCATTTTTGTGAATGCGATGGACACGAATCCGTTGGCCGGTGATCAATCGATTGCGATAGCTCGACAGGCTTCAGCCTTCGTCAATGGAATTTCGGTTATCTCGAAATTGACAGAAGGCACAGTATTTGTATGCCGCGATCCAGACGCATCATTTGATGCGGGAGCAGCCGAGGTTAAGATCTTTTCGGGTAAGCATCCGGCAGGCCTTGTTGGAACTCACATCCATTATTTGGATTCTGTAGGTGAAGGGAAGGAAGTATGGCATCTCTCAGCTCAGGATATCATCGCGATTGGATGTCTCTTTAAAGATGGAGTGATATCTACCGAGCGAGTCATAAGTCTCGCCGGTCCGTCGGCCATCAACCCTCGCCTTCTTGTTACACGCTTAGGAGCATCACTCGATGAACTGATAGCCGGTGAATTGGTTGAGGGATTGCACCGCATTGTGTCTGGATCGATTCTCGGAGGCCGCACCGCATCGGGTGAAGTCGGGTATTTGGGTCGGTATCACCAACAAGTCTCTGTGCTCGAGGAGGGCACTGAACGCGTGCCTTTCGGATGGATGTCTCCTGGCGCAAACAAGCATTCCGTCATGGGCATCTATCTGTCGAAGTTCATGCCGAAAAAGCTGCTGGATTATACCACTAACACTAATGGCTCCCCCCGGGCAATGGTTCCAGTTGGAGCCTACGAGAAGGTTATGCCGCTCGATATCTTACCGACACAGTTACTCAGGTCACTGATCGTGGGAGATACTGATATGGCGGTGAAACTTGGTGCTTTAGAGCTGGCGGAAGAAGATTTAGCGCTTTGTACCTACGTGTGCCCAGGCAAGTATGAATATGGACCGATCCTCCGGGATAACCTAACAACGATTGAATCGGAGAGTTGATGATGTCTCTACGTACATATTTGGATCGTATAGAACCCAACTTCCACCCCGGTGGGAAGTATCAGAGGTTTTATGCGCTTTATGAAGCTGTAGATACTATTTTTTATGCGCCGGGTACGACGACAAAGTCGTCATCCCATGTACGTGACGGAATCGATCTTAAGCGAATAATGATTACCGTGTGGGTTTGTACCTTTCCGGCGATTTTCTTCGGGGCCTATTTCCTTGGTCAGAATGCTTCTGAGGCTATAGCAGCTGGGGCGATCGCTCCTGACGGATTTCGAGGACTGTTAATAGAAGGTTTGGCGGGTGCTGAATATTGGAATGACCCATCTATTTGGTCGAACTTGGTCTATGGGTTTGCCTACTTCCTTCCAATATATTTGACTGTTTTTCTAGTTGGTGGTTTCTGGGAGGTACTTTTCGCATCGGTCCGGGGCCACGAGGTTAACGAAGGCTTTTTTGTGACTTCGATTCTTTTTTCTCTGACCTGCCCACCTGACCTTCCGTTGTGGCAGGCTGCGCTTGGGATCACATTCGGGGTTGTCGTCGGTAAAGAAGTGTTCGGGGGAACAGGGAAGAATTTCCTGAATCCAGCGCTCACTGGTCGAGCCTTCCTTTATTTTGCGTATCCTGCCCAAATTTCAGGCGATGCGGTTTGGGTTGCAGCTGACGGTTACACTGGAGCGTCAGCGCTCGGCATTATGGCCGAGGGTGGCTTAGACGCGCTTGCGTCTGCAAATCAGGTGATTTCTAACTTCACATGGTTCGATGCATTTGTCGGAAACGTACCAGGATCGATTGGTGAGGTATCAACGTTAGCGATTTTCATCGGTGGCGCGGTGTTATTAGTACAAGGAATAGCCAACTGGAGAATTGTTCTAGGTGTGTTCGTTGGGATGGTATTTACATCGCTCTTATTTAATTTTATCGGCTCTGATACTAACCCAATGTTCAATATACCCTGGTACTGGCATTTGGTGGTTGGTGGCTTTGCTTTTGGTATGATTTTCATGGCAACAGACCCTGTGTCTGCATCGATGACTAATGCCGGTAAGTATTGGTACGGAGGTCTCATCGGGTTAATGGCAGTACTTATAAGGGTTGTGAACCCAGCATTCCCTGAGGGGATGATGCTTGCGATATTGTTCGGCAATTTATTCGCGCCTCTCATCGATCACTTTGTAGTTCAGGCCAACATTAAGCGAAGGGAGTTGCGCAGTGTCGTCCAATAATGAATCAATCCAAAAGACCGTAACGGTTGCGCTAGTCTTGTGCTTGGTATGCTCAGTGATAGTAAGTGCATCAGCAGTCATACTTCGTCCAGAACAGGCTGTGAATGAAAAAGCGAACATGCAGATGAACATTCTGCAAGCAGCTGGTATGTTCGATCCACAACAATCGATTCAGACCCAGTTTCAAATCGTGACAACACGCCTCGTTAATTTGGATACAGGTGAATTTATAAAAGGGATGGACGTGGACCGCTACAACCAGCGTAAAGCGTCAAAAGATCCATCAATGAATCGTGTGCTATCCACCGACGAAGATATCGCGTCGATCAAGCGTCAAGCAAAAATTGCGAAGGTGTATCTGATCGTGAACGGCGATCAGATTGAGAAAATTATTCTCCCGATCCACGGATATGGATTGTGGTCAACTCTTTATGGCTTCATGGCACTCGAGGGTGACGTAAACACGGTAGCAGGGCTCGGCTTCTATGAGCATGCAGAAACACCGGGCCTTGGTGGTGAGGTGGATAATCCAAATTGGAAAAACCAATGGATGGGGAAGCAGGTCTATAAAAATAATGAGGTTGCGCTGCGACTGGTCAAGGGCGGAGCGGACCGCACAGATGCTTATGGAGTTGATGCTCTTTCAGGGGCGACTCTTACCTCCCGTGGTGTTGATAATCTGGTAAAATTTTGGCTTTCAGATACTGGATTCAAGCCTTTTCTAGATAATTTAAGACACGGACGGATCTGATGGCAAAAACGAAAGAACTATTGTTTGATCCGGTTGTTAATGACAATCCGATTGCGCTTCAAGTTCTGGGTATATGTTCCGCTCTTGCAGTAACCTCGAGTATGTCTGTGGCTTTTGTTATGTCACTAGCAGTAATTGCTGTGACCGCATTCTCGAACCTGTTCGTATCAGTTATCCGCTCACAAATACCTAGCTCAATACGGATCATTGTACAGATGACAATAATTGCCTCCTTAGTAATAGTTGTGGATCAGATCCTGAAGGCCTTTGCTTATGAGATATCTAAACAGTTATCCGTGTTCGTCGGCTTAATCATCACCAACTGTATTGTGATGGGTCGTGCGGAGGCCTTTGCTATGAAAAATGGTCCTGTTGACTCATTCATAGACGGCATTGGTAACGGACTGGGATATAGCGCTATTTTGATGATCGTTGGATTTATTCGTGAACTCTTCGGATCAGGTACGCTCTTTGGTGTTGAAATTCTGACAAAGGCCACGGATGGCGGGTGGTACTATACGAACGGGATGATGCTACTGCCGCCATCGGCCTTTTTCATTATCGGTTTTTTAATTTGGGGTATCCGTGCGTGGAAGACGGCACAGATTGAAGCAGACGAGTTTAAGATAGCGCCCAATAGCAAAGCGAAGGAAGCTTAAGGTGGAGCATTACATTAGCCTGTTTGTGAAGGCAATTTTTATTGAAAATATGGCACTCGCATTTTTCTTAGGAATGTGTACATTTCTCGCGCTGTCAAAGGATATCAAGACGGCTGTAGGTCTTGGTATAGCCGTTGTTGTGGTCCTTGCGATCACTGTTCCCGTAAATAATTTGATTCTTACCGGCTTACTTCGAGAGGGAGCATTGACATGGATCTCGCCGGAACTTTCGAATGTCGACCTTCGATTTTTGGGACTCCTCTCGTACATCGGGGTGATTGCAGCATTAGTTCAAATTCTTGAGATGTTTTTAGATAAGTACGTGCCCGCGCTCTATAACGCTCTTGGTGTATTTCTGCCTTTGATTACTGTGAATTGTGCAATTCTTGGCGCGTCGCTCTTCATGGTAGAGCGTGACTACTCATTCGGTGAATCAGTGGTTTATGGATTGGGTGCGGGTGTTGGTTGGGCTCTTGCAATCACCGCCTTGGCAGGTGTTCGTGAGAAACTTAAGTATTCGGATGTGCCAGACGGTCTTAAGGGCCTCGGTATTACATTCATTACGGTCGGGCTGATGTCTTTGGGATTCATGTCCTTCTCTGGTGTGTCACTCTAAGGAGTTTATAACGTGGAAAATATGACCATCATTTTGGGTGTCGTGATGTTTACCGTGGTTGTGATCGGATTGGTCGCGATAATCTTGGTCGCTCGATCAAAGTTAGTGTCTGCTGGTGATGTGATGATCACCATAAACGATAACCCGGATCAGAGTATCCAAGTCGCTGCGGGTAGTAAGTTAATGAATACACTTGCTGATGCGGGAATTTACTTACCTTCCGCATGTGGTGGTGGTGGTTCATGTCAGCAGTGCCGGTGTGTGATCAAATCTGGTGGTGGAGATATTCTTCCAACCGAAGCATCTGCCTTTACGAAGGGAGAAGTGAAAGACGGATGGCGGTTGTCATGTCAAGTAGCTGTGAAGCAAGACATGAACATCGAAGTCGAACCCGAGCTGTTTGGTGTGAAGCGTTGGGAGTGCGAGGTGGTATCAAATCCAAATGTTGCAACCTTTATCAAAGAGTTAACCTTGAAGTTACCAGAGGGTGAGAATGTTGATTTTCGCGCCGGTGGCTACGTCCAGCTCGAGGTACCACCACACCTCGTTCAGTTCGAAGACTTTGATGTGGAAGAGCAATACCGTGGTGATTGGGAGCGCTTCGGCTTCTTTAAGTTAGAGTCTAGGGTAGAAGAGACCGTCGTTCGCGCGTACTCTATGGCGAACTATCCTGAAGAACGTGGTGTTGTGAAATTCAATATTCGCATCGCGACACCACCACCGGGTACCGAACTACCGCCTGGGCAAATGAGCTCATACGCATTTAACCTAAAACCTGGCGACAGAATCGCAGTTTTTGGTCCGTTTGGAGAGTTTTTCGCCAAAGAAACCGGTAATGAGATGGTCTTTATTGGGGGCGGCGCAGGAATGGCTCCTATGCGTTCGCATATTTTTGATCAATTAAAGCGATTAAATTCTAAGCGAAAAATTTCATTTTGGTATGGTGCACGTTCATTAAGAGAAGTTTTTTACGAAGATGAATATGATCAGCTGGCACAAGAAAATGGGAACTTTGAGTGGCATTTGGCTCTGTCTGACCCACAACCTGAGGATGATTGGAAAGGCGAAACAGGATTTATTCACAATGTGGTACTGGAGAACTACTTAAAGGATCACCCAGCGCCTGAAGATGTCGAGTATTATATGTGTGGTCCCCCTATGATGAATGCAGCAGTCATCAAGATGTTAAAAGACCTTGGTGTGGAGGATGAAAACATTATGTTGGATGACTTCGGTGGTTAATCCGATGACTAAGTCTAAAAATGCCGCCGTTCTGGCGGCATTTTTCTTCTTGGTGATACTTGCTGGGTGCTCAAGTGACCCTGAGATCAAAAAGCTTTCTGGGCGAACGATGGGGACGAGTTGGACAGTAGTCGTAGTTAACCCTATCGCCACTTACGATCAGAAGGAAATTCAAGGCGAGATCGAAATGGTTTTACTCGAGGTAAACCGGCAAATGTCGACCTATGATCTGGCAAGCGAGATATCCCAATTCAATCAATTCAAAGACATTAATACCTGGTTCCCAATCAGTAAACTGTTTGCAGCGACGATGGCCAGAGCGTTGAGCTTTTCAGAGATCTCCAATGGTGGCTTTGATCCCACTGTTGCGCCTCTTGTGAACCTCTGGGGCTTTGGTCCGGGTGCCGGCTCTGAGGTATTGCCGTCCGATGACGCGATCGCTTTTGCAATGTCGAAAGTTGGCTTTTCGGCAATTACTGTTCGTGAGTCAGATGCCGACGGTGGTTCGGCAATTCGGAAGAAAGCAGATAGATATTTGGATCTCTCTGCTATAGCCAAGGGCCTCGGAGTTGATCAGGTTTACACCCTGCTGGATGATTTGGGCTATTCAAATTTCTTGGTGGAAATTGGTGGTGAAGTCCGCGTCAAAGGCGACAAAGACGGCCTCGGATGGAGAGTCGCTGTTGAAAAACCCGTAAGAGGTGACCGCGGTGTTGAAAGGTTGTTATTACTAAAAGATCTGGCTCTGGCTACGTCTGGCGACTATCGAAACTACCGTGAGATAGAAGGCGTCACCTATTCGCATACGATCGATCCCTCGACGGGGCGACCGGTAACGCATCAATTGGCCTCGGTAACGGTCGCCGACTCTGCGTGTGCAATAGCTGATGGGTGGGCAACGACTCTGTTGGTTCTGGGACCTACGAGGGGTTACCAGCTAGCGGTTGCAAAAAATTTACCAGCAATGTTTATTGAGCGTTCAGATGACGATTTCGTTGTAAAAAAGACACCAAGATTTGAGCAGTTGTTCGCGGGAGATTTTTAGTGAGTTTAGGTTTATTCCTCACAGTGTTTGGCGTTTTTATTCTCCTAGTTGGCATAATGGCGATTGGTGTAATTATGGGTCGGCAGCCGATATCTGGAAGCTGCGGGGGAATCGGTCGAGTCAATGGTGAAGATGGTGAGTGTGCCATATGTAGTGGTGACCCATCTAAGTGTGATGAGGCGATCAATGAAAAAAGCGTGGTGGGGAACGTGAAAGTTAGGGACGCAGGTCGGACATGGACTAAAGAAAAAGTCACCTAATCAACGCCTTGTTTAGTATTATACGTACATGAGTTTAGAAACCCTACTCTGCAATTCCCTGACGGAAACACTCAATCCGTCTGTGCTCGATTTGGAAAATGAGAGTCATAGTCATAACGTCCCGAAGAACTCGGAAACGCATTTTCGGTTGGTGATCGTGTCTCAGAAGTTCGACGGATTATCTCGCGTTCAACGGCACCAGCTGGTTTATAAAGCTGCCGATGAGGCTCTTAAAAAAGGTATTCACGCGCTAGCGATGCAATGTTTTACTGAGTTGGAGTGGGCTAAAGATCCTGAGTGCTTAAGTTCCCCGCCATGTAAGGGTGGAATGAAAAAGGATCCGCGATGAGTCAGATTATCGTCGCGGCGCTTTATCAATTTGTTGCGCTGCCGGATTATCGAGAGTTACGGGCTGCTTTACTTGATATCTGCATATCAAACGGTACTCGAGGAACTTTGCTTCTTGCTGAGGAAGGAATCAATGGAACGATTGCCGGCACGCGTGAAGGGATCGACGCGGTTAGAGCATGGCTTGATCTTGACGAACGCTTTGACCGACTCGAGTACAAGGAATCGTTGATGGGCACTGATAGCGTTCCGTTCTATCGCATGAAGGTGAAGCTAAAAAAAGAGATCGTTACCCTCGGTCTCCCTGGTATTAGTCCAAAAATGAAAGTTGGTCGTTACGTAAAGCCGGAAGATTGGAACGATCTGATCCTAGACCCGAACACTCTAGTCGTCGATACGCGCAATAGCTATGAACATGAGGTCGGTACATTTAAGGGGGCAGTCAATCCTGAAACCAAGACGTTCCGTGAATTTCCGAATTGGGCCACTCAAAATTTAGATCCGACGAAACACAAGAAGGTGGCGATGTTTTGTACAGGAGGTATCCGCTGTGAGAAGGCCACGAGCTATTTGCTTGAACAGGGTTTTGAAGAGGTGTATCACCTCAAAGGCGGTATCTTGAACTACTTCGATCGGGTATCCCATACGGACAGTACTTGGGAGGGTGAATGCTTTGTTTTTGATAACCGAGTCACTGTAAACCACAAACTGGAGGCCGGTGAATTCGATCAGTGTCATGCATGCCGACGTCCGATCAAAGAAGCGGATAAGTCACGCTCAGTATTTGTGATGGGAGTGCAGTGTCATCACTGCGTTGATGAATACTCAGACCAGCAGAAAGATTGCTTTCGTATGCGACAATTGCAGATAGAGCTCGCGGAAGCCCGTGGTGAATCCCACATCGGGATGGACGTGCAAGAGTTGAAAGAGCGTCAAACAGCGGTACACAGGATTCGTGAACTGCGAAAAAAAAAGCAGCGCGAGTTTGAGTCAAATAAGGCTATTGATCCCTAGGTCGTGAGCGGATCAATTACTTGTTCAATGAATTCGAGAGAACCTTTCGTGACATTTTCAGTCCAGTGATTGGCCGCATCCTCGTTAGCATTATCGGAGATGTATTTCCAACAGTGAAATTTGATTCCAAATAGACGTGCTACCTTTGCCAAGGCATAGGCCTCCATGTCGACGATATCTGTAACAAGTTCGGGTTCGGTTATTACAAAGTGGTCTCCAGTCCCAACTGAGATACCCGGACCTCCAAGATCAATATGACTGATAGCATCGAACGGTGTGTGTCCTAGCTGAAATCCAAGTGGCCGAACATCCATATCGCGTTGCATTACACGATTGACTCTATTCAGTCCGCTTACTGACGTTTTGAGGGCCCCCGCTGTCCCGTAGTTAATCAAATGAGACGGACGA
>PBZS01000104.1 GCA_002730235.1 Gammaproteobacteria bacterium
TAGGCAACAAACTAGTCAAAGCATTGACGGTGATGTGGTGGCGAAGTGTCAGCACCCATGCCATAGCCAGTAAACAACCCCAAATAAGACAAAGCTGACTGAGCTCAGCCGCCCATATCGTAGGTTTAGTGAAGAAATACCGCGCTACCACCTCATATGTGAGGAACGCGCCAGTTATGGCGAGAAGACTAGAACCCAATAAACCCGCATAGATTGAGATTTGAGAGATTAAACGCATCAGGAAATGCACCCAGGTCAACGACGGCCTCGCAATTGAAGCCGTCATTTTTGACGCAGATCAGTTCCCTGCGGCGTCAAGTATTTTTTTACCTAAGTCACCCGTAGCCTCTAGATAAGAGTCGTATACTGGCTGAGACACGGCCTTCCAGGCATCGAGCTCGTTTTTGGAAAGCTCCACAACCTGCATACCATTAGCTTTAGCGGCAGCATACGCGTCTGACTCGATTTGAGTCACGGCATCACGCACATTTTCCTGAGCAACCTTAGCCGCGTCACTAATATGCCCTCTAATACCCTCTGGAAGACTATTCCACCACTTAGTATTCACAACCACGACAAACTCAATATCTGCGTGGTTAGTGACTGTAATTGTATCCATCACTTCCCAGAGCTTTCTTGACTTGACACCAGAAACTCCAGTCATACCTATATCTACGGTTCCCCTCTGATACGCTAAATATTGTTCAGATCCAGAAATAAGAGTAGGAGCGCCACCCGCCGCCGTCACAAAATCCCCAAGTGTTTTACCAAATACACGAGCCTTTTTTCCTTTCATATCGGCCGGTGTTCTTATCGGGCCGCCCTTAGACAATAAAACAGCACCGCCATATGCCTGCCAGTAAAGAATCTCGCCACCAGTCTTAGCCACCTCTTTCTCGATGGCGGTACGGACCAAGCTTCCCTCTGCCACCGCAGCACGGACTTTAGCCTCAGAATTGAGAAGGAAAGGCATGTAAAATACATCCACAACGGGTGCGTCACCAACATATCGCGTCAAAGAAGCAACGCCTGCCTCTATAGCACCAGAACCTACAGCAGCAGGTACCTCCTTGTCTTTATACAACTGGGCACTATCATAAATTTCGACATCTATTACACCTTTTGTGCGCGCCTCGACCTCCTTCTCAAAGACCAATAAATTTTGACCTAAGTGACTTTTCAATGGCAATTGAAGAGAGATTCTCATTTTATCGGCTGCCTGTACTGAGCCAGCAACTAATGCAAGGCCGAGCGTCGCCACTCCTAGTTTCTTCAACATGATTTAGTCCTCTTTTTCTTAAAGTTGAATACTTCCCGTTGAGTAACAGAGCATGTGTCCGCGCCCCACAACGAAACCTGACTTACTTATACCTGCCGCAATATTTACTTTCAAGGCGGTTTCAAACGCCTCGATCTGATCTGAAGTTAGTGAAAGATTGCGCCAACGACCTCATTAGAAAAATCGATCTCGATCACACCTTTTTCAAAAAAACTTGTTCCTAAGATGCCATCAATCTGTGCGGATTCCATCAGTGGCATCAGACTCTCAGTCACAATCCCAAAGACTTCTGTGATTAGGTGCTGCCCCACGATGACTGAACACGCCACCGTCTCAACGTCAAACTGTCCGAGTAATGGATGAAAGTCCTTGCGCTTACCAAGCGCCTGACCCGATACAGTGATTTGGAAATCACGCAGGTACGATAATCCGGCTCCTGTATCCAGCAGGCACCTCAGTTTTTCCTCGCCGATCTGACACCCAATGACAGGAGATCCCATTATGAAGGCTTCAGAGTTACCAGTGATTTCAGCATCAATTTGAGCGAGGGTTTGATTTCCAACGTCGAATCCAAGAGTCGAATCGGTAAATGCGTCCACCCCAATCAATCCAATCGCCTCAAACGGCAGGGACTGCTGGATTGACGCCCATGTGTAACTTCCGAAACTAGAACTCAGTTGTATTACGTTACCTAGTATTTGTACCGTCATATCAGGGCCTAGCGACACTGGTGAGCCGGTATCAATAACCAAACGGCCCTCATTAAAATCGGCACACAAGATACCGCTACAGACAGTAACTTCGATGGATTGGCTCACGTTAGATCCTCAGCCGCTTCTCACCCTAAGTGTAATTGTAAATGAACGACTTAGTAATAGCTTCTGCGATCAGCCGATATATTTACTGAGGATTTTTTTTCGGTCTCCTTAGGCGATGCTTCAATAGCGGGATCTGATGCCGGCTCGGGGCCCGTATTACTTGACGTACTAGAATTTTTGACTGCCGTTTCTAAGGATCTTGAGCTTACAGATGTAGAAGTGGGGGTGTCCGAGTTGGACTCATCTCTATCCTCATCATTGTTCGGACGTCTGCTGATCCAATTCTTGCTTTTGCCTCGGGATAGAATGACTTCCTTTCCACGAGATCTGATCAAGTCTATGACTCTACCAATACCCCCTTGTTGACTCCGATCCAATGCATCGTGAATCGCCTGGACGTCGTGCCTTGCTAATGGAAGTGCCTGAATCCAACTAAACTGACGCGATGTCTGAATCTCAACGATAGAGGTAGATACACCGGCCGAGCGCATAGCCGGAAAGTTCAACACCCTTTCCTCAGAATTCTTGAACGCATCTCTGATAATCAACTTATTCAAACCAAGCCGAGGACGTACCTGAAGCACATCATTTCGGCGAGCCTGACCAAGGTCAACCCCGTTCAATTCAAGCGAATAAATACTTAGTAAGCCTTGTAAGTTCTTAAGTCGGTTTGATTGGTCGGCCGGACCGTCGATAAGAGCCAAAACCACATCTCCACGGGTCTGTTGGAGCGCATCGAGGACGGCTGCGGGTGTGCTGAGTTTCTGCGCGTCTACCGCGAGCAGTTCAATAGACATGAACGACATAAGCAAAGCGATCAAATATTTAGACACCGACACAACCCACGATCTTTGATTTTGATATATTGATATATCGGCACAAGGGCGCTTGTTCTAAAGGGTCATCCTTCACTGTCTTGCAGCTTCTCGAGACATCTTACTCTCAACGAAGCTGTACCGCTCGGGTAACATCGGACACGCCAATCAGTCACATCGTCGTTTATGATCATCAACTGACTAACGTAGCCCTCCGGAGCAAAAATTAACCGACTAGCGCCTTTGAACCAATTGCAATTTCCTTAATCAACCGGATTTTATCAAGGTCTCTCTGGGACTCAGATCCACTAGCGCGCTCGATTAATTGGTCGACCTCTGTCGCCATACCTTCGCTAATAAGGGCCCGACACTGCGCAAGAAGACTGATCTCGACACAACTGACGTCACGTTCGAATTCTAATTTTATTAACGCTGACATTTTACCTCTCCGTCAAAAAACTAACAGCTTCAAATTCATAGCAAGATAGATGCCAGAATAGATGGATGTGTGCGGAACAGATTGGTTAAATTGGCAAAATTTTGTAGCCTCAATGTCAAAAAAATAGTAAGACCAGCCGGTCGATCCGATAGGAGATAATTACCAAGATGCAGGTGACCATCTATCACAATCCTAAATGCAGCAAGTCGAGGGATGCGCTCCGCTTCTTGAGAGATGCTGGGATAAAACCAACCGTCGTCCTTTACCTTGACACGGGGTGGACAGCTAGTTTGTTACATGACTTAAAAGAAGGGACTGGCCTTCTGTGGCATGAAATGCTTAGACCTGATGCGCGAGCAACCCTTCAAGGCCCGATTAAAAAAAATAAGGAAGCGGCTATTATTCAATATGTTATCGATTCTCCCGTGGCACTCGAGCGACCATTTGTTGTGTCAGATAGAGGCACGCGGCTCTGCCGACCAATACAGATGATTTTCCAAATTATAGAATCAAGACCGAAATCACCCTGGCTTACCGAAAAAGGGATACCGGTGCTTTAGGTCTCGGACACAGCCACGATCGCCGACAACAAAAAGGCCGAGCATCAACTCGGCCTTTTCTGGTTGCGACTCGTATGCCGAGGAATATCTCCAAGACATCCAGCTGCGAACTTTTTCTTTGTTTGCCTGTCAAAACAGGTGCCCTCTCCGGGACTCTTACGAAGTGCCCGACTTTTTGTTCGTCGATTTCTTCGGCAAAGCCATAACTGCGGAACCCCGTATCGGGTATTCCCCTTTGTATAGGTTATTCAACAGTTCAATAGTCGAGCCCAAGTGTTGTAGGTGCATAAATCTCTACGACCCACCCATACTCCAAGAGAAATCCTCATGTGATTTTCCGATATCAATTGTGGTAACAATTTTTTTTCCTCGTTTGCACCAACGGATAACCGTTCGCATCAAATAAATAGTAAAACTTTGGGCTAATATCTTCTGAAAAAAGCTAGTCAGAAACCGAGTCATAATGCGTTCTGGAAGTGCCTATAGCGTCTCATCCCGAGGATACAAAATCGGTCAACGGCAATACTGGCCGTAAGTAGTAAAGTGCTACTACGCTTAGAATTTTGAGAATCTTCAAATGATGCGAGTTATTCCAAACGCTGATTACCTCAAGTGAATGAATCGGCCCGGCCCTTTGTTCAAGGAGCCTTACCGAGTCAAGGACAGATACCTCACGATCCCGGAACGTCCCGGGGCAGTCTTAGCCCCGAATCGCAAGGTTGTCGAACGATAGGGGTAAATTAATCAACGAGTATCCGAGTCTCTTTTGAACATCTGTTTGATCCAGAACGCATTTGTCCGAAGCCATGATTTCGATTCTCGAAAATCTGGCTTCACCGACTCCACCAAGTCCCAAAATCTGGATGAATGATCAAAATACCCTAAGTGACAAAGTTCATGGACCACGAGATAATCAATCACGGTATCGGGAGCCATGACTATCCGCCAGTCGAAGGCTAGCTCCCCACGTGCATTACATCGGCCCCACATCGACCGATATGTCTTGAGAATGACCTTGCCTGGCTGGTAACCGAGGGCCTGGGAGTAGAACTGTGTTCGTTCAAGAAGAATCTCTTTGGCACGTTTGCAGAACCAATCCCGAAGTAGCACAGTCAGCAATTCAGGACTATTTCCCTTCGCCTGAACAAATAGCCGATCTTGGTCAATAATGATAGCTGTCCGGTCTGCTCGAGTAGCCACCAGGGTAACCTGCCGTCCGCGAAAAAAGAGAACAGATCCATCAATAATTAACGATGACGAACCATGAGGTGTGCTCGCATTGATTTTCAACTTATCCTCAATCCACGCCGACCTGTTTTGTATAAACTCAACGATTCGAGCGTCACTCAGAATCATTGGACACAACACTCGAACTCTATTGTCCCAGGTGACCCGAACCTCAACCGTCCGGCGACGTGCTGAGCGACGCACCTCCACCGGCCATTGCAACTGCAGGGTAGAATCTCGAACAATAGCCGTGGTCTCTGCTGGCCCGGTGAACCAATTCACTAACGCTTTACTCTGGCTAAAAATTGATCAAAGGCCCGAGCAAATTGCTGTGTATCTTTTTGCGAAAAAGGCGGGGGACCTCCCTGAACCAAGCCAGCTTCACGCAATTCTTCCCGCTCATTACGACGTCTCAGATAGCTCTTAACCGATTCCTTGTCGTACCAGGATCCACGCGGATTCAGCCCGTATCCACCTTGCGCAACAACTTCAGACGCCAACGGAACGTCTTGCGTAATAACTAAATCACCAGAATTCATCCGTTCTAAAATTACGTTATCAGCAACATCAAAACCCTTCGAAACTTGAACTACAGACACAAGTGGATGGTGTGGTTTTTGTAAAAAGCCGTTCGCTACCAGAAACACAGGAATTTTGAGCCTATCCGATGCGCGATAAACCAAAACCTTGATTGGCTTCGGACAGGCATCGGCATCGACCCAAATAATGAACTGTTTTATAACTTTCACGTAGATTCTAGTTGCTGGACAGCTTCGGATCGTCTCTGATTTTCGATCGGCTGTCACTGGTTGTGTTTTAACGACTCAGCGGCCTCCATTGCGTCAACCAGTCGATCGACGGCAACGTCGTCTACGTCCAAATGTGTAATCATCCGAAGCCGATCGCGACCTACCGCCATGACCTGAACATTTTTTTCGCCCAGAAAATCACGGAGTTGCTGGGCAGTGACGCCAACGTCACCTGAAATTTCAGCAAGAACAATATTTGTCTCTACCGGGAGAACACGAGAGAATAATTCGGAACCACTAAGGAAAGCCTCGATTCGCTTCGCACGAGCGTGGTCCTCGAACAACCGCTCAACGTGATGGTCAAGGGCATACAAGCACATGCCGGTCAACACACCAGTTTGCCGCATTGCTCCACCGAACATACGTTTAAAATGCCAGGCCTCGCGAATGAAATCTCGCGAGCCCGTCAGCACAGCACCGACGGGGCACCCAAGCCCTTTGGTAAATGCCAACCAGGCACTATCATGCATCGAAGCGTAGTCGCTCACGGATATCCCAGTAGCTACGGCAGCATTAAGGACCCGAGCACCATCCATATGAACCGACAAACCAAGATCAGCTGCAGTACGAGAAACTGCTTGAATTTGATCTAACGGCCAGACTGCGCCTCCTCCTAGGTTTGAGGTTTGTTCTGTCACGACTAGACGTGTGTGTGGAGAAAACGATGAAGGCCGTCGGTAGAGGCGGGAAACATCGCCGGCTGCGAATATACCCCGATCCGTATCAATCACAGACACCATCACGCCCGATAATTTTGCGAGGCCACCACACTCCGCGAAAATAATGTGACTTTCGCGAGAGCAAATAATCTCATCTCCGGGCCTCGTATGGACGGCGATTGCGATCTGGTTACACATACTCCCTGAGGGAAGGAACACGGCATCCTCCATCCCAAACAAGTCAGCTACTCGCTCACATAACTGATTTGTCGTTGGGCAAGCGCCATGCCGCTCGTCACCCGTTCTGACACCCACGACGCTCTCCAACATCGCCCGCGATGGAAGCGTTTGCGTGTCTGAGTAAAAATCCGCACTACTAATATTCAAGGCGACCCTCTTATGATGCTCCGAGAGCCTTTGTCACAGCCTGTGCGCATGCAAGATCCTGCAATCCTACGCCTGTCCCATCAAACACAGTGATCTGGTCGCCATCAATGCGACCGCTCGCGTTTCCTTCGATAACTGAACCGATTGTCACTATAGACGCGTCATTGGGTATGTGTTGAAACTCTCCAATGGTCCTTGACTGCGCGATCTCGTCTGTGAATCTTTGAGCTCGCAGGCTAAGTGCCGGATCCAATTCTTGCTTGCCTTTAGTATCAGTACCCATGGCTGCGATGTGAGTCCCACCACTGACCCACTGACCCGGAAAGAGTGGCTCGAAGCACGAGGTGATCGTTATGATCACTTGGGAATCTCTCACAACCTTCTCAAGCTCAGCCTCGCGACAACGCACCCCATAGTAGTCAGCCATGGCAAGATGCTTCTCAAGATCACGGCCAGACCTGTTCCAGATCATAACCTCATCGAATGCTCTCACGCGCAGTGCAGCCTCCAATTGGAAAACCGACTGATGGCCAGTACCAAGCAGGCCCAGTGTCCTTGGATCGGTGATCGATAACCGATCGATTGAGACGGCTGCCGCCGCCGCCGTCCTCAGGGCTGTTATCGTATTGCCGGCCAACAATGAGCTGCATTGTCCTGTCTCAGGGTCAAACAAGAAAATCGAAGATTGGTGGTTGGCGATCCCGTTAGCTGCGTTATTAGGCCAATACCCACCAGCCTTGAGGCCTAGAGCACCCGAGGCGGGATCAAACCCAGACTTAAAGCCATACAACGCGTCTTGGTATTGCAGTGATTCTCGAACCACTGGGAAATTCCACGCCGCAGATTCCATGCTGGCGAATACATCCTGCACCGCAAAAAACGCTATTTCAGGATCCAACACTTCAGCGATTTGCTGCTCTGTAATAATGTGCATACGACCTCCGGGGCCTGCTCACGTGCGTGAGTTAGACGCTAATAAGCCTTCCCACGCGCTGACACTGGCCATACCACCTCGACCACACCGTTGCGAACCCCGACGTACCAGTCGTGTACATTACAGGTTGGATCACAATGCCCGGGGACAAGTCGTAGCTTGTCATTAACTCTTAATACGGCTTCCTTATCCTCAATCACCCCATGCTCATCTGAGCATTTTACGTATTTAACATCGTCGCGACCATAAATAACTGGCAAGCCACTATCGACGGATTGCGCCTTTAGACCGGCATCACAAATCGCTTTATCAGCTTTAGCATGGCTCATCACCGACGTCAGAATGAACAAAGCATTTTCCCACTCGCCTTGGTCAATCCGTCGACCTTTCTCATCAAGAATTCGCCCATAATCAGCATCCATAAATGCGTATGATCCACACTGAAGCTCATTATAAACGCCGGATGCTCCCTCGAAGTAGTAAGATCCAGTTCCACCGCCACCGACGATATCACACCCCAGCCCGCTGTCTGCAAGTGCTTCAACCGCCTCCTTAACCATATTGATAGAGACCTGCACTTTCTCCTGGCGCTCAGTATAAAGATCAAGGTGCTGCATCGCCCCCTGATACGCCTGGATCCCCGCAAACTTGAGCCCATCCGCTTTATCAATAGCTGACGCGATGTCAACCACGTCTTTGGTTGTCGTCACCCCACAGCGGCCGGCGCCACAGTCAATCTCCACTAGGCACTCGATTTGCGTACCTGCCTCGGTAGCCGCGGCAGAAAGCTCAGGGACATTGGTAGGATCGTCAACACAAACAATTACTCTGGCACCCAACATTGGTATACGCGCCAAACGCGCCAGCTTTGCTGGATCACGTACCTGATTTGACACCAATACGTCTTTAATGCCGCCGCGGGCAAATACCTCGGCTTCGCTCACTTTCTGGCAACACACGCCGCAGGCACCACCTATCTGCTCTTGTAATAGGGCCACATCCACCGACTTATGCATCTTACCGTGCACTCTGTGACGCATCCCGTGTCCTTTAGCGAAATCACCCATCTTCTTGATGTTTCGCTCTAACGCATCAAGATCTAACACGAGACAAGGTGTTTGCACCTCACTTTCACGCATCCCGATCCGCGCCGGAATGTCGTACCCAACCTCTAAATCATTCCAATTTAATGCACTGTTCATAACTTTCTCACTTCATCCAAGGGAGCCGATCTAAATCGACATTTCCACCCGTTACAACGACTCCGATTCGTCTACCACGGAACACATCCTGATTCTTTAAAATAACTGCCAAAGGCACGGCACAGCTTGGCTCCATAACGATTTTCAAGCGTTGCCACGTCAGTCTCATAGCTTCAATAATTTCTTCCTCAGTCGCTGTCAATACGTCAGCAACGTAGTGCGATACAAAATGCCAGGTATTCTCTTTCAAAGGCACCTTAAGCCCGTCAGCAATGGTCACGGGAGCGTCGTCAGCGATAATTCGACCCGACCGAAACGAACGTGCCGCGTCATCAGCTTGTAAAGGCTCGGCCGCAAATATTTCGATTTCTGGCGCTATATTACTCACCGTCAGACAGGTCCCAGAGATCATCCCCCCGCCGCCAATTGGCGCTACGATAGTGTCCAATCCCTCAACAGCCTCGAGCATCTCAGCGGAACATGTTGCCTGCCCAGCAATCACACGAGGATCGTTGTACGGATGTACGAACTCTGCGCCGGTCGTGTTTTGAACTTCCGCAAAAACCGCCTCACGGCTACTGGTCGATGGCTCACACTCGGTGATGAGTCCACCATACCCGAGGACCGCATCCTTTTTCGCCTGCGGGGCCGTCTTGGGCATAACGACATGGCATGGGATTCCACGACGACCTGCCGCGTATGAGAGACTCAAAGCATGGTTGCCAGATGAGTGCGTTGCTACCCCCAAAACAGCGTCCTCATTTATTAAACCGAAAACAGAGTTACAGGCACCTCGTACCTTAAAAGCACCGGCTTTTTGGAAATTTTCACATTTAAAAAATAGCTCGGCTCCGATCCGCTCGTTCAGGTACGTTGACGTCAATATGGGCGTATTGTGGATGTACGGATTAATCCGCTCTCTAGCCTCAAAAACGTGATCAATGGTCAGGTCAGGGGCCGCGACCACCGTTTCCATCCCGATACATTTCACGGGCCTGTGATCGTGTTCAACTGGTGCATTCATCACGCCACGTCCTCACATGCTGGTTCTTCGATAGCTGCCGAAGCCTGTGCATCCAAACTAAAAGCGGA
>PBZS01000105.1 GCA_002730235.1 Gammaproteobacteria bacterium
TCATCGCTTCCGGTGTCTGGAACAGAAACAAGCTGCGATTCGCCGAAATTCTGTGCAATCGGAGGTTCGCTGGGATCTGATTCTTGTGGCGCTTCAGCTTCAGCTTCAGCTTCAGCTTCAGCCACTGCCTCGGTAACCGATTCAGTCCCCTCGAGCTCACAAATCGGATCCCCTTCGTTTACCTCTGCTCCTTCAGAGATGTGAATTTTTCCAACCACACCAGACACATCGGCTGGAATCTCCATCGATGCTTTATCTGATTCGAGTACGATTAAAGTATCGCCCTCAGAAACGGTATCGCCTTCCGAAACAGTAACTTCAATCACTGCGACATTTGAGGCATCGCCGATATCTGGTACACAGATCGTTTTCATGTCGTACCTCCCTACAATATCACCGGATCAAGACGATCAGGATCAATACCAAATTTCTTGATCGCTTTCGTGACGATCCTTGGTTCAATCTTGCCGTCCATCGATAACGCTCGCAACGCGGCTACAGTCACGAATCGACGGTCCACTTCAAAGTGCTCACGTAGTTTTTTTCGAGAGTCTGAACGTCCGAAACCGTCTGTTCCCAGCGTGATGTAGGTGGTCCGTCCAAGAAACGGACGGATTTGCTCTGAATACAACTGAATATGATCGGTTGCGGCAACAACGGGGGTATCAGATCCACCAAGCAACGCCTCGACATGACTAATACGTGCTCCTTTCGCTTCTGGATGCAGAAGGTTATAACGGGCAGCTGACTGACCATCACGACGCAACTCGTTGAAGCTCGTCGCACTATAAACCTCGGCAGCGACGCCAAAATCGGCAAGCATTTCAGAGGCCTCCTCGACTTCTCTCAATATAGTGCCAGAGCCCAATAAACGAACCGTATGTTTCATATTTGGAGTCGCCGACTTTAGCAGATACATTCCTTTGATGATGTCGGCATCAGCACCCTCAGGCATATCCGGATGACCATAATTCTCATTCATCAACGTGATGTAATAAAAAACGCTCTGATTCTCGTCGTACATCTGCTTGAGACCATGTTGGACGATCACAGCAACCTCGTAGCTATAAGTTGGATCATAGGAGCGCTGATTCGGAACTGTTCCGGCAAGAATATGGCTGTGGCCATCTTGGTGCTGCAGTCCCTCACCGTTTAATGTCGTGCGGCCGGAGGTCGCACCTAACAGAAACCCTTTCGCCTGAATATCACCAGCAGCCCAGATTAGATCGCCGACTCGCTGATGCCCAAACATCGAGTAGTAAATGTAAAATGGGATCAAGGGTTGATCATGGTTCGCATACGACGTCGCGCAGGCCAGCCACGCTGAGAA
The DNA here is from genome assembly GCA_002730235.1 of Gammaproteobacteria bacterium. GTDB lineage: Bacteria > Pseudomonadota > Gammaproteobacteria > Pseudomonadales > Litorivicinaceae > HIMB30. The sequence continues at coordinate 1,331 of PBZS01000105.1, forward strand.
GGCGCCCGATTCATTGATTCCCTCTTCAAGTATCTGGCCCGCCTTGTCCTCATGATAAGACAGCACCTGATCAACATCGTGGGGGATGTATTTTTGACCCTCAGTTGTGTAGATGCCCAATTGCTTAAACATACCCTCCATACCGAAGGTCCGTGCCTCATCTGGCACGATTGGCACAATACGGTGCCCAATGGTTTTATCTTTTGCCAATGTCGATAACATCCGAACGAAGGCCATCGTGGTCGAGATCTGACGATCACCTGTGCCCTTAGTCTGCTGCTTAAATACGTCGAGTCCTGGGCAGCCTAATGACTTCTCGTGCGTGCGTCGTGAAGGTAAATAACCGCCAAGAGTCCGGCGACGTTCCTGCAGATACTTACTTTCCGGACTATCCGCGCCAGGGTTGTAATATGGAACATCCGCAAGATCGTCATCACTGATTGGGATCGCGAACCGATCACGGAACAGCTTTAAATTATCCAAATCGAGTTTCTTCACCTGGTGCGACGGGTTCGCAGACTCACCGGACGATCCCATACCATAGCCCTTAACGGTCTGCGCCAGGATTACCGTTGGCTGCCCTGTGTGATTAATTGCTGCATGATAGGCAGCATAAACCTTTTTAGGATCGTGCCCGCCACGGTTTAAACTGTAAATATCGTCATCAGAAAGATCCGCCACCATCTCTTTTAACTCTTGATATTGTCCGAAGAAATTCTCGCGGGTGTAGGCACCACCCTTTGCCTTACAGTTTTGAAGTTCTCCGTCCACGACCTGGTCCATAACTTTTTGCATTAGACCATGGCGGTCCCGCGCAAATAATGGATCCCATTGCCCTCCCCAAAGCACCTTGATCACGTTCCAGCCGGAGCCGCGAAACTGTCCCTCCAGCTCTTGGACAATTTTCCCATTACCGCGCACGGGGCCATCCAAACGCTGCAAGTTACAGTTAATAACAAAAATTAAGTTGTCTAGACGCTCCCGTCCCGCAAGGCCGATTGCACCCAAGGACTCGGGCTCATCCATCTCCCCATCACCTAAGAACGCCCAGACCTTTCGATTCGGCTGATCTGACAGCTCCCGGTTTAGGAGGTATTTCATCACATGTGCCTGGTAAATCGACTGTATGGGACCCAGCCCCATTGACACTGTTGGGAATTGCCAATAATCGGGCATCAACCAAGGGTGTGGATAGGATGAAAGACCGTCACCGTCAACCTCTCTGCGGAAGTTGTCTAACTGATTCTCGGACAGGCGCCCTTCAAGGAAGGACCGGGCATAAATCCCTGGGCTTGCATGACCCTGAATGTAGAGTAAGTCTTGTCCTTGAGGATGATCGGGACCTTTCCAGAAATAATTAAAACCCACCTCGTACAAAGTGGCGGCCGACTGATAGGTTGCAATATGACCGCCTAAATCATCGCCTGATTTATTCGCTCGCATCACCATCGCCAGCGCATTCCAGCGGATCAGACTACGGATACGGCGCTCCATGAATAGGTCTCCGGGCATCCGGGCCTCGTTCTGAACTGGAATGGTGTTTCGGTACGGAGTCGTCATTGCAACCGGAAGGCTTGCCCCTTCCTGGCTGGCGCGCGCGACCAATTGATTCAGCAAGTAAGCGGCACGGTCAGCACCTTCGTGCTGAAGCACCGACTCATAAGCTTCAAGCCATTCTTTTGTTTCGACCGGATCTTGGTCGGTCGTTATTGGCGTATTCGCCATATTCTTCACCTCTTCGGGTTGGTTGGTGATCAACGTCGGCTAAGTCAGGTCGATTGTGTCAACTCTTTTAAACGACGCGGTTTAGTATCTGCAAGCCGTTCACGGTCAAGTGATTCGCTGACCGTCAACATGTGTTGGCGAACAGCGTTTCTAGCTCCTATCGGATCACGATCAATCACGATGGCTCGATAAATTGCCTCATGCTGAAGAGCGAGGTCTTGTTTCCTTGTGCGATCCAAATTCAGTTCGGCCAGGTTCTTCACAATCGATTCTTCAAGGAGGACGAAAATGGACCGCGTAATGTGCAAAATCACACCATTCTGTGACGCCTCGGCAATCGCTAAATGGAATTCCGCGTCGGCCTTTGCCTCGCGATGCAAATCGTGCGAGCGAATCGCCGCCTGCAGTTCGTGATACCTTCGCAGCAGGTTTCCGCGCGCTCGCTCGGTTGCTCGATCCGCCGCCAACCACGCTGCGACGCTCTCCAGAGCAAAACGTAACTCCAAAATATCGAACGTTCCATCGGGAGATCGTTGAATCATCGTCATCATTGGATCGACAATCGTTGATCCAACGTGCTCAGCGACAAAGGTTCCACCACCGTGCCGCCTTTGCACCAAGCCGCGGGCCTCAAGCTTTTGGATCGCCTCTCTAACGGTCGGTCTTGACACATCGAATTCCTCGGCGAGACTCCGTTCGGAGTGGAGCTTTTGGCCCGGACACACTTTACCTTCTAGGATCAACCGTTCAATCTGATCCATAATTACGTCGGCTGCACGAGTCACCCGTGGTGTCGACAGATACCCAGTCATGGTTGCTTCCCTACCCGGAATAAAGTGGTCTTACCAAAAGATTAACTGGTAAGACCAGAGAGCGCAAACAATTACACAACTCTGTCTCTCGGTTCTTGGCCCGCGAAATAGGCATCGAGGTTATCCAGGGCACGATCACCCATTGCCTTACGTGTCTCGTGTGTCGACGAACCAAGATGCGGCAACATCAACAAATTAGGAAATTTGGCGAACGCGGGGTTTCCACCCGGCTCGACTTGAAAGACATCTAATCCCGCAGCAGCAATATGACCTGAGTTCAATGCATCGATAAGCGCCGACTCATCGACAAGACGTCCGCGGGCAGTGTTAACAAGGACCACACCGGGCTTCATCCAGCCGATCGAGTCCGTATTGATCAGGTTATCTGTCTCCGGTGTAGCCGGACAATTTAGAGAAATCATATCCACCTCCCCGAAAAGGGCTTTAGGCGTCGGATGAAAAATTGCGCCTCGCTCCAATTCTGGCGGTAGTTGCCGTCGATTCGTATAATGAATCTCCATATCGAACCCACGCGCACGCCTCGCAACCGTCTGACCCACACGCCCCATGCCGACAATCCCGAGTTTTTTTTTGGTCAACTGGATGCCATTCATTGCAGAAGGTGCCCAGTGCCTCCACGTGCCGGTTCTCAGCATCTGATCACCTTCATAGGCCCGACGACAAGCACCGAGTAACAATAGAATTGCAATCTCTGCCGTCGCATCTGACAGCACGTCTGGTGTATTTGTAACCACGATACCTCGCTCCTTCAGGGCCTCGAGACTACAGTGATCAACCCCCACAGAGTAATTTGCGACAATTTTAAGACGGTCTGAAAATTGAGAAACTACATTTTTAGTTAGCATCTCAGAGTGACAAATTATCAAAGCGTCCGACTCGAAGCTTTTTGCCACGATCTCATCACCCGACATTATATGATCGTCATCATTTAGCCAGACGGAAAAATCTCGCCGGGCACGGCTTAGAACAGGCTCAACAAGGATCCGTGTGATACTCAGGTCATGCATTTGTGTAGTCCTCAATGAATAAGTATCACAGTGGCTTTTTTTGAATTAACTTTCAATCGTAAAGTTAAGCGATCAGTTTTTTCTCAAAAACCTTGCAAGATGGCTGCGAAATCATCACTATTTATGGTTCTATGGAAGGAAACACAGTGCGCACTGCCCCGGCAGAAATGGATAAGCGCAGTAAAATAATAGATAAAAAGGTAGTCCGATGAGCAAAAAACTCGATCGCCGTTCGTTCCTCAAGGGAGCTACGGCAACAGCAGCGGCCTCCAGTCTCGGTTTCCCAGCACTTGTCAACGCCGGTGGTCACGGTGGTACAACTCTGAAAGTGCAGGCAGCATGGGGTGGCGGTATTTTCTTGGAGAACGCGCAAGCATACGTAGACCGCGTTCACGCAATGGCAGGCAAGGATCTGAAGATTGATCTTCTCCCAGTCAATTCAGTTGTAAAGACCTCCCAGATGCAGGATGCGGTGCACCGTGGTGTACTAGACGGTTGTCACTACGTACCAGCTTATTGGTACTCCAAGTCTAAGGCGGCTTCGTTGTTTGGTACTGGTCCATGTTTTGGCTGGTCCTCACAGGAGGTCTTGGGCTGGTGTCACTACGGCGGCGGCATGGAACTATTCAACGAGCTCATGGGGTCTTTGGGTCTAAATATTGTGTCGTTTTTCAACAGCCCAATGCCAGCGCAGCCGATGGGGTGGTTTAAAGAAAAAATAAACGACTCATCGCAGATGAGTGGCCTGAAGTATCGCACGGTCGGACTAGCGGCTGACGTCCTCATGGAAATGGGAATGTCTGTTGTCCAGCTTCCAGGTGGTGAAATTCAGCCAGCTATGAAGTCTGGTCTGATTGACGCTGCAGAATTTAATAACCCAACTTCTGACCGCGACTTTGGTATGCAAGATGTGTCCAAGCACTATCATTTGGGTTCATTCCACCAGTCCCAGGAGTTCTTCGAGATTTCTTTCAATAAGAAGAAATATGAAGGCCTGCCAGCGGAGCTCCAGGCGATCCTGAAGTACGCATCAGAAGCAGAGAACTCAAACTTCTACTGGCACAATACCAACCGCTACGCTGACGATTTGGTGAACCTACAGAACCAGGGAGTCAACGTATATCGTACTCCTGACTCTGTGATGCAAGAGCAGCTCAAAGCGTGGGATATCGTGGTAGATCGGATCAGTGGTGAAGATGCTTTCTTTGCTAAGGTAATTGACTCGCAGAAGGCTTATGCCAAGCGAGTGATGAATTATCTGAACCTGAACCAGCCTGATTACCGGATGGCCTACAAGCACTACTTTGGTTGATACCAGTTAGTGTAATAAAAATACCCGGGCCCTAGTGCTCGGGTATTTTTTTGGATAATAGGCGGCGGAAGTATTAAACTTTGGCCGAAGATTTGAGTAGGTCCAATTAATGCCGCATGAAGCGTCGTTAGGAATACAGGCAAGATGCCAGTCTTTTTGGAGTAGTTAAGTAGTGGATCGTTTCATCTACACGATCGAGGGGCTCAACGTATGGGTTGGACGGGCCTTCGGCTGGTGTATTTTAATATTGACCCTGTCCGTATCGTATGAAGTGTTTGTGCGTTATGTGTTAAACGCCCCGACCGTATGGTCTATGGACATGATGATACAGATGTACGGTGCCCTCTTCTTGATGGCGGGTCCATACGCACTTGCTCAGGACGCACACGTCCGGGGTGACTTTTTATACCGGTTACTATCTCCTAAAACCCAAGGAAAGATAGACCTAGTGCTATACGTTTTGTTTTTCTTTCCGGGCATGCTCGCTTTGTTTTGGTATGGCGCAGAGATAGCTGCGGATAGCTGGCGTTATAAAGAGGTGAGTTGGAACAGTCCTGCCCGAATACAGATTTACTTCTTCAAGACATTAATACCGATTGCTGGATTCTTACTGATGTTGCAGGGGGCTGCCGAGATTTGCAGGTGCATCCAAGCAATTCGCGAAAACAGGTGGATGCAAAGACTTAGCGACGTCAAGGAAACTGAGCAGCTCCTGATGGAAGAAGCGGAGCAACAGGAGAAACGAGCATGACAAACCCTGAAGTTGCAATTTTGATGCTATGCCTGTTCATTGTTTTAGTCCTCCTTGGCTTCCCAATCGCTTTTACACTCATAGCGATGGGTGTCGGTTTCGGTTACTACGCCTACTACCAAGCACCAGATAGTTTGGCTGACCTGTTCAACAATCAAATTTTCTACCTTCTGAACCAAAACACTTACTCGGTGATGGAGAATGATACATTGGTCGCGATCCCTTTGTTCCTGTTCATGGGGTATGTAGTTGAGCGGGCCGATATTGTTGGACGCTTGTTCCGCTCACTGCAGATGGCGGCGCACAACCTTCCCGGATCCATGGCGATTGCCGCTCTCATAACGTGCGCGGTTTTCTCAACCGCATCGGGTATCGTTGGCGCGGTCGTCACGCTAATGGGCTTACTTGCGTATCCAGCGATGGCCAATGCCAACTATGACAAGAAGTTTGCCGCGGGAGTTATCTGCGCAGGTGGTACCCTTGGGATCCTAATCCCGCCATCGATCATGCTGATTGTGTACGCTGCAATCGCAGAACTGTCGCCTCTCCGTCTCTACGCCGCTGCAATGTTCCCAGGCTTGATGCTGGCAGGTTTGTATATCGTCTATTCGATCGTCAGGGTCGTGATAAATCCGTCTATAGCGCCGAAACCTCCCAAAGACTCCATACCGCCTGTTTTAGAGATCTACAAAGACCTACTCTTTTCTTTCGTTCCACTGACAGTACTTATCGTAACAGTCCTTGGCTCTATACTCGGAGGTCTGGCGACGCCGGCGGAGGCCGCAGCGATGGGCGCCTTCGGTGCGATGATCCTGGCAGCGTTGTATCGCGCACTCACGTGGCAGAAGATCCAGGAGAGCGTATTTCTTTGCGCCAAAGCAACCGCGATGGTGTGCTGGCTATTTGTCGGTTCGTGGACTTTCGCCTCAATATTTTCCTACTTGGGCGGGCACGATGTGATTGAGCATTGGGTGTTAGGGATGGAGCTGGCTCCGTGGCAATTCCTGGTGATGGTACAGGCCATTATTTTCTTTCTGGGGTGGCCTCTAGAATGGTCCGAGATCCTGATTATTTTTGTGCCAATTTTCTTGCCAATGCTCGATAACTTCGGCGTAAATCCCTACTTCTTTGCTATGTTAGTCGCTTTGAATCTACAAACCTCGTTCTTGACGCCACCGATGGCCATGTCCGCATATTACTTAAAGGGCGTGTTGAAAAATCAAATCGAGCTTGTGGAAATTTTTAAGGGGCTGATACCCTACCTCGGAATTGTTTTATTTAGCATGGTGCTTTTATACCAATTCCCTGAGATCGCGCTATGGCTCCCTGACTACCTGTTCGGAGAATATATTCCATAATGCCCGAAGACAGTCAGACGATCTCTGAAACCGTGCACGCTGTTGCGGAGGGGCAACTAAGCTCCAGACAGTGGGTCCAGGCTTGCCTCGACCGTATTCGCGACAACGAGGATATAGGATCTTGGTCGTATGTCGATGAAGCTCGCTCTCTAGAACGGGCAGACCACATGGATTGGCTCCGCAAGGATGGTAGCGCTCTTGGTCCGCTCCACGGGTGTCCGATTGGTCTTAAAGATATCATCGAAGTACGTGGTATGCCCCACGGTTGTGGATCACCGCTAATGGGCCAAGTCTCGGAATCAAACGCGGTTTTAGTTGACGCTCTTGAGGCCGCGGGTGCGGTAATTATGGGCAAAACAGAGACTGCTGAATTTGCATTCTTAAATCCGGCACGTACCAAGAATCCACATTCGCCAAAATACTCACCTGGGGGGTCATCAGCTGGCTCTGCTGCGGCCGTGGCGTCCGGAGATGTGCCGGTCGCAATCGGATCTCAAACGAATGGCTCGGTCATTCGTCCCGCGTCCTACTGCGGCATATACGCCATGAAACCCTCTGCCGGAATTATCCCGAGAATCGGAGTATTCGAGCAGTCGCCGACACTAGACCAGATAGGTTTATTTGCAACGAATCTTGAAGACCTGGGCCTGGTCGCTGATGCTCTATCGGTGCACGACAGCCGCGATCCACATAGCATAGCTACGCCGAGACCCTTTTGCCTCGCTGGCGTTCAAGCCGAACCTCCGATAGAACCAAACTTTGCGATAATGTCGTTACCCTATGGTCAGTTGCAGTCTCGTGCCTCTAAGGGGGGTTTCAGCGAGGTCGCTGATGCACTTCAAGGGAGAGTCGAGATATTGGAAGCCCCACCAACTTTCAATCAATTAATTGAGGTTCAACGCACGATTCACTTGAGCGAGATCTTCCAAGCATTCGACGCGATGGGTCTCAGAGGCAACTCTCAGTTATCTGCGGTGTTGTCGAAGACGCTCGCCGAAGGCGAATCGATTTCATCGAGTCAATACGAAGAGGCATTAATGGCTCGAGAGTCACTTGCTGCGTTCTTCGATAATTTTTTCGAAGACTTTGACGCGATATTGTCCCCATCGTCGGCAGGCGAGGCGCCACTGCTCAGTGAAGGCCACACAGGCAGCCCAATTTTCTGCACCATATGGACCCTCGCAGGTCTTCCGGCCCTAAATCTTCCGGTAATGCAGGGTGAACACGGGCTTCCGATAGGGTTACAAATGATCGGTCGCCGAAGAGACGATGCCCGTTTATTAAGAACAGCGCGCTGGTTTATGACCACGCTTTTTGATGAAGGAGAAAGACAGTGCTTTCAAAACAGGTAAAAGTAATTCTTGCCATGATCGCGACAACAATGTTCGCGATCTTTATTTTTGGTCTATCACACAGCATCTCAACGGGCTTCGCTGGATTCTGGGGAGGTCTTCCGTTCGCAATTATTGCGGCCACGGTTGTAGGCATGGCCTTTTATGACCTCTGGGACGAGACAGTCAGACAAAAAAATCAGACATAGGCCGTCAGATAGTCGAATTTATAGGTTCTTCACGGACAGTTAGCGTTGAAATTATAAGTTTGATAATTAGCCTGACCTATTCGCCTGACCAAAGACGAGGATCAGTGTTATGCCGGTCATCACGACCATCGACGATCTTAAACAGATTTATAAACGCCGTGTTCCCAAAATGTTTTATGATTACGCAGAGACCGGCAGCTGGACCGAGCAGACATTCCTCGAAAATTTAATCGATTTCCGAGAGTTACACTTCAGACAAAAAATAGCAGTCAACATGGAAAATCGATCAACCAAGACTACGATGATCGGCCAACCCGTCTCGATGCCCGTAGCTTTAGCTCCAATCGGTCTGACAGGGATGCAATGTGCAGACGGTGAAATAAAAGCGGCCCGAGCCGCTGAGAAGTTTGGTGTCCCTTACACACTGTCGACGATGTCCATCTGCTCGATTGAAGACGTAGCGAAGCATACCGACGCGCCTTTCTGGTTCCAAGTCTACACCCTCAAAGACGACGACTTTATGCGTCGTCTGATGGAGCGTGCGAAGGCAGCAAATTGCTCCGCTCTCGTTATCACGGTGGACCTTCAGATGTTGGGCCAACGACATAAGGATCTGAAAAATGGTCTCTCGGCCCCGCCTAAGCTAACAATGAGGTCAATCGCGGACATGATGACCAAATTCCACTGGGGCATCGAGATGCTCGGAACCAAGCGAAGGTTCTTTGGTAACATCGTCGGCCACGCCAAAGGAGTTAGTGACGCATCTTCACTGAGTAGCTGGACCGCAGAAGCGTTTGATCAATCACTAGATTGGAAACGTATCGCAAAATTGATGGAAATGTGGGACGGCAAAGTGATCCTTAAAGGTATCCTCGATGCGGCAGATGCGGCAACGGCTGCAGAGCTCGGTGCCGACGCAATCGTGGTGTCTAATCATGGTGGTCGCCAATTGGACGGTGCATCTAGTTCGATAAGGATGCTCTCTCATATCGTCGATACGGTTGGCCACAAAACTGAAGTATTGTTCGATAGTGGGATTCGGTCAGGTCAGGATGTATTAAAGGCAATTGCTCTGGGAGCTAGAGGAACAATGATAGGCCGGGCCTATACATATGGCCTTGGCGCAAACGGAGAGCAGGGTGTGACCGACGCGCTGAAAATCATCCATAAGGAATTAGACACAACAATGGGGCTCTGTGGAAGGACCCGCATCAAAGATATAGACCAAGATATTCTGATCGTCCCAGACGGTTATCACCGAAAATAGTCCAAAAATCAGCCGCTGGACAGCATCCTAGAGAATGCTTACCAAAAAGGAATCACCAGTCACGTGACTAATGACCTAATTATTGATCGAATTCTGCGAAGCGTCATTCCCGTGCTAGTAGTTGTGATAATCGGTTACGTCTACGGCAGATGGCGCAAACCAGATATGTCCACGATCAACAAGCTTTGCATGGAATTACTTGTCCCTATTCTTATTTTTTCTGTACTAGTGGGCAAAAATGTTCAACTCGAAGAGTATGTCACTCTGGCATTCGGAGTGGCCTGCATTATCTTGAGTAGTGGATTACTCACCTGGCTTCTATGCTTATTTTTCAAAATTGAATCTAAAACATTCGTTCCACCGATGATGTTTACCAACACTGGAAATCTAGCTTTTCCGTTAGTTCTTTTGGCGTTTGGCCAAGACGCGATGCCCGCTATCGTTGTCGTTTTTATCGTCTCGCAATTTCTACATTTCTCCCTTGGCTTTTATATCTTGGACAGAGAGACCAAACTCATTAACCCAATCTCAGCTCCAACTGTTCTTGCGACCATGGTCGGTATAACGGTCGCGTTAACGCCGGTAGAGGTAAATCAGACAGTACTGGTGCCGTTAGATTTTTTAGCAAATACGGGGGTCACGCTTGTCCTATTTGCCCTTGGTATCCGTATGAATGATGTCTCTGCTCGTGATCTCAAGATATCAGTTCTCGGAGCGGTATGGTGTCCGTTGGTTGGTCTAGTCATCGCATTTCTACTAAGACCATTTCTAGATTTAAACTCAATCCAATGGAGTGTGTTTTTACTGTTCGCGGCACTCCCCCCTGCTGTACTGTGCTTCATGCTAGCAGAACAATATGATCAAGAACCGACCCGGGTCGCCTCGATCGTTTTGATTGGTAACATAGCGGCGGTTATATGGGTCCCCCTCGCACTCGCCCTAGCGCCTCCTATTTAGCAGGTGGACGAATTTTAGAGTATGCAAAATCAGCTCCTGGGTCGACTTTGCGCCCAGGGGCGATATCACGGTGGCCGACAACATGCTCGCTGGGGATATTATAGGTCATACAAAGGCGATGGCAGACGCTAGAAAGTGAGCGATATTGTTCGTCTGTAAACGGTCCCTCCTCGTCACCGATTAATTCAATCCCAATACTAAAATCATTACATCGAACCCGTCCTTGAAATTCAGACTCACCGGCATGCCAAGCGCGCTTATCGAACGCGACGAATTGATAAATAGCGCCAACACGTCCGATGACCAGATGAGACGAGACTCGCACTTCACTCAATTTTTTAAAGTAAGTATCAGCGTTATGATTTAATGACCCTTGGAAAAAAGCCATGACAGGCAAGGGATTGAATAAATGAGGAGGCAAAGAAATCGCGTGAACCACTATTAAATCGATCACACTGCTCGGTCTCTCGTCAAAATGTGGACTCGGAATCCACAGAGCATCATAAAAGCGATGTATCTTCATAGCACAACGTGGGCCCAACTTGGTACATTACGTTCTTTGATATTGGACGACACTGTGACCGCTTTACCTCTTATCGTCGGATTTGGCGGCATTAATGCCGCAGGCCGGAGTTCCGACCATCAGGCCTTTAGACGCCTTACCATGGACGCTCTTACATCATTTGAAAAGACTCGCACCATCAATCAGTTAGGCGCTCTAACCGGGATGGGTGCTGAACTATCTCCCACCGATAGCCAAGCGTACCATATTCTAAACAATACTCTGATCCGCAGGATTCATACGGATTGGTTCGATCCTGACGACGTCCCCCTGCATAGGCTAGGCCACACAAAAGAGCCAATCTCAATCTGGCTAAACCCCTTGCAAGCGCCTAATCCACTACCCTACGGATGGCGTATCGGACGTAAAGAAAATCGCCAAACGGAGTATCTTATTGAAGCCGGCGACGTACTGAAGCCGTGTACAAGAAAACTATCTGTACAGGCAGCAGGGATGGCGCCGACTGGTTTTCGTCCAGACATGTTTTACCCGTCTCGAAATCATCCACGGACGCTACAACTCGCCCTATTCGCACTCTCTGATTGCTGGCTGAGTTCAGGCCTCAATTGGCATCAGATTAAACAACGTATTGCCCCAGATCAGGTTGCCGTATTTGCAGGCTCCTCAATTGGGCAAATGGA
>PBZS01000106.1 GCA_002730235.1 Gammaproteobacteria bacterium
ACTGCCAACTCACAGCCTCATCTGCGTGCCTTGAAGCGCGATCTGGACAAGACGCTGAAGGACCTCAATGTACGAATACTCGGCGTGGACGAGGGTGACCACAGCGGTTGGTCCGTCGTCGATGCCTTCGACGTCATGATCCATTTGTTCACTCACGAAATGCGGGAAAATTACGATTTAGAGACTCTTTGGAAAGACGCCAAAGCAATCGACGCCGAACCGCTAATGTCCAACATTGAAGAAAGCGCCTAAAAACGGTTCGATACGCTTACTCAGAAATCGATTCCTACCGAGCTCACTATTCGCTGGTCCTCACGCCGGTCCTCCGGCAGCGACCTATCGTATTCTAGCTGATACCTGATAGAAAGGTGCAACGAGTCGGTTACCTTGCTGACCATTCCAGCCTGAAACTCGTATTCGTATTCGCTCCGCTCATCAGGGGGAAGCGCAATTCTAAACTCTTGTGTAAATCGCAGGCGACTACCTAACCGATAGTCAAGATCTTGAAACACGTCCAAAAGGTAATTCGTGTTACCATTGTCGACGTTGTCTTCACGATACCGCCCACTTAGTCCCGCGCCTGTCGAAACTTTGAGAGTTTTCTGATTCAGTAAGCGATAACCCAACCCCAATGTTTGCTCCAAATTGACATCGATTTCCTTTATCGCGTCTGAACTGTAAAGCGTATCAGTTTGGTAGAATACACCGGGCGATAAGTCTCGTCTCCATCTAAAGTTGGAATACAGTCGGTCAGTCGTCTTCCCTTGGTCGCTTTCGCCAAAGTATCTGCGGGCTTCAAACCGGAAATCGTTTTTCTCGATCCTGCGCCGCACATTGAATCGAGCATTGTAGTCGAATTTATCCCGGCGGCCACTCTGCAGGTTCATCCCAAACTCAAACTGGCGGGACCAATTCTCAAAGCTGATCACCCTTACAAAACCTTTCATCCAGGGTTCCGATGCTTGCGATTCCTCGTTCTCAGATCCCTCATGAGCATCTCCTTCATTCCGATTCTGATTGGGGCGGATAATACTCCTGACACTCCTTTTTGGAATCTCAACATCACCTAAAATTGCATGCTCAATTAATACAACGTCACCTTCGCTAATCAGCCTGCCCCTAAGTACGTCCCCATTTCTTAAGGATATACGAACCTCCACAGCCTCCATCCACTGCATGGACAGGCAGGCAAAAAAAACGGTGGCTACTCTCACATAACTTCGCGTCCAAAACTTCATCTTAGATTCTACTACCTATTCCCTGTTTTTAATAACCTCTAGGGGGGGGTGCGTAATCGTCTCAGTTAGAGCAATACTAATACGACTATTTTTTCAAAATTGGTGCTCTCTTTCCGTATTTACAGTTGGTTGACACCAAATACAAGAGCAGCGGCTAAAGGGCTCCTAAGGACGTCCGTTCATTGGGGCGTTAATGTCCTTTTTCTAATTCACAAATAAATTATCAATAGGAATCAATATTATGCATAAAAATACATCTAAGAAGGGTTTTACCCTCGTCGAAATCATGATCGTTGTCGTTATCATTGGCCTCCTGGCTGCTATGGCCATACCTGCGTTCCAAAAGGTTCGCGAAAGCTCACGTGCTAGCGCAATGGACAATGATGCACGCCAAATCGCATCTGCTGCACAACAGTACATGCTCGAGAATAACACAACGTCTGCCACGATTTCTTACGCAGCTACTTCTGGTTCCATCACCGGTAACCTTTTCTCCTACGTTAAGCAAATCGGAAAGGGATATACCGTATCAGGTTCGGTCACTTCTGATGGAACATTTTCGGTGGGACATCCTCAGGCCAATCCGACGACTCGTACGTACTCCGCAGAAGGTCAGAAACAGTAATTATCTGAGATTTCATGTCTGAGTTTATTTTCAAAGCCACGCCTTCACGGCGTGGCTTCTTTATTTTTGACCAGTCCCATCATCGTCTACCCTTTTTCCGTTTCCCACCGAGTTTCCACAAAGTATGGATTTTCATTAAGTAATTCACTCTAAAGACCGAATATACTATAGTACTCATAGAACTGGCAACCGCACAAAATCGACAATTACCAATGATTAGAGGCAATGTCACAAGGGCCATACATATCTCGACTCAAAACAGTATTCGAGAGACGAAGACAATTTGGTCATTTCGCGAAATTAATCTGCCGGATCAAAAACCGCACAAATGAAATTAGCCAAGTGGATCCTGTTCGGTATCTCAAGCACCTCATCGATATTCGTTGGATTCTTCCTCTTTGACTCAACTGGAGCTTCCGATAATTTTGCGAAACTAGCCTATTGGAATATCCTCGCTTGTTTTGGTGGCTTCGTATTTCTCGTTCTAAAAGCCTACCAGAAAGACGTCACCGCCTGGGTATCGGAAAGGGAAAACTGGATAGTCGTTGGGGTTGCTATCCTCGCATCGGTTTTTTTGTACACGCGGGAGGGTGGCGGATTCAACATAACTTTCGACGAGCACACTATCTCTAACGTCGCTAAAAGCTTGCACTATGACCGCCTCGCTATTTGGCGAGAATCTGCCATATTAGGGATCGACGAGACTTCGATCGTGGACAAGCGCCCCATCCTGTTCCAATTCCTCTTAGCGTCGGTGCACGATATATTCGGATACGCGATTCAAAATGCTTTCTATTTGAACGGATTCCTAACCTTTATTCTACTTGTCCTTATACAGACCTGCACTAGCAAATTGTACAATTATCAAGCCGGTTGGTACGCTATGCTCCTATCATGTTGTGCTCCGATTCTCAGCCAAAACGCTAGTGGCGGTGGGCTAGAAACGCTTAACTTGGTCGGCATTCTCACCTGTTTCTTACTTGCCCTGAAATACGCAGAAAAGCCTCACTCAACTTCCAGACTTTCTGCTCTACTTGTTGCAGTCGCACTCTTCTCCCACGCTCGATACGAATCCCCATTCTTGGTCGTTCCCATTGTTATTGTCGTTGCTCTTTGCTGGGCACGAATAAGGGAAGTCCATATAACATGGCCCGCTGTGCTCGTACCCATCTCTTTCATACCAATTGCATGGCAGCACACATTCTCTGCAGCAAATGAAAGATATAAACAGTACAAATACGATTCTGACGGATCCTTTAGCTTTTCATATATCGACGAAAACCTCGGCCATGCTACCAATTTTCTTTTTTCATCAGGCGACTTTTCAACGAACTCGCCTTGGCTCTCAATAATTGGCCTACTAAGCCTTGTGATTCTTCTGACTCTCAGCATGACGCGTTATAAAGATTGGCCCTCCCTTGCGAATCGTCTACATGTTGCACAAATTTTCAGCTTCGCAATCTTAGCCGAGTTTGTCCTAGTCCTCGGTTTCACTTATGGTCAGCTCGATGACCCCGTAGTAGCTCGTTTAGGATTACCATTTATACTCCTCATGCTAATTTGTTCAGGACTAGCTTTCGGAATGATTCATGTGCTACGTCCCAAATTGAAAATTGTCACGCATTCACTTGTCGTCGTCTGTTTTCTGTACGCTTTACCTCTTTTCTCAAAGCATCTCTATTCCGACAACAACAAGATCTTGCGACGTCTGGAGTGGATGATGAGTTGGCATGATCAGTTGCCTGACGGAAACTATCTATACATTTCATCCTATGCTCAAGAATTTGAATTAAACGACATCGATAATATCGGTTTCCCAAGAGCCGTGTCTCAACCAGGCTTGTTAAAGTTCCACAAGGAACTTGGAACTTGGAATGAAATATTCGTAATTCAAACAATAGGTATTCAACCAACAGAGAATCACATCACTGAAACTCCGCTTCCGGGCCATGACCCTGGTCCCTGGTTTGAACTAGAAACGGTTGCTGAGGTGTCTGCAACACCCCTCCACATCACTCGACTGAGCAAAGTCACCCATATCGTTTTGGAGCTCGAAGACAAAGTCCAGGACACAGAGATTAGGGAAAAGCTTCTAGAATCAGAGCTTTCCTATATGAACCAAATAGATCCCAAAGCATACGGCATTTGGGTGAACTCCCTACCCTAGTAGCTTCAGGTATCATCAATAAAATAGCAAAAGGTGCCATTGCTAATCTAAGTATTGAGCGTCGAAAGTCTTGCCGTAAAACTCAGCCCAAACCTTGATTTCTTGGGCCCTCTTGAAAGGTTTTATCCATGTTGCCTAAACGACGTCAAACGAGTTAAACACTGAACGATGCATGATAGGGCAAAAGCTATAGATACGTCTTCCAAATTCACATTCGGTGACTCGCTAGAAAAAGGAGGGAGACGCTCAAACAAATGCCTCTGGCTATCGCTTCCGACCAATCACAAGCAGGTTCTTTCCAATGGACGGAGCCCACTTCCCTTCCAGAAACCTGGAAACCGGAATCACTAGTTTATCGTACGTGCTAACATTTCCGCTATTAAGGGACTTGTTGAACATAACCATGATCAAATACCAAGGCATGATTCCTGCCATATCAAAGTACTTTGCTGCTTTGATTTCGAAATCATGATCTTCGAGTACTCCTACGAGATTCTCCTTACGATAGCGTCTATAATGGCCGAGCTGACTATCGAAGTCGCTATACAGCCATTCTAAAGCCGGAACTAAAATTGCTAGGTGCCCCCCTGGCTTCAAGCTCCCGTGGGCAAAACCAACTTCGTCCACATCATGCTCAACATGCTCGAGCACATTAACATAGACTGCCGCATCAAAACGCTCTCGGTTATCCTCTAAACACTCCCCAAGATAATGTGGCATAGTTTCAACTCGAGAGTTATCGACATGCCTTTCCTCTAAAATTGGAAACATGTTGCTCGAGGGCTCAAAGCAGGTAACCCGATCGGCACCCCTTTCCAAAATGAGATCCGTGAAGTCACCACTGCCGGCTCCCACTTCTGCGACTTCTTTGCCGAGGTAAGGCGAGAATTCGTCCGCAATCCATTCGTGATAATTTTGCGCGAAAGACATCGCTTCCAAATCGCGCCCAAAATAAGTGAGTTCCGCAATATTACCCATGAGGTTGTGAAGAATGGTGCCTGAATGAACCTTAGTAAGTGATCGGCAGAATCGGTCATTCTCTTAGGGCAAGGAGCATAAAAATGCTCTTTTTCTCAAAAATCCCTGGCTCCCAGTGATTTGAGACAGAAAGTTAACTCCCCGGGGCCCATTCGGATAGTGCTTCAAATCAAGGGCGCATCCTCCGCTACCGCCGAGCAACGTAGATCACTGATTCTGAATCCGATTCTGGAGGATCGAAGGTGAAGTCTCCATAGACGGAGACGTCTCCAAAACCGCACTTCCGAAGCAGCGTCAACATATCGTAAGGCAAGTGCCAACGGAGTGCCATCGTACGGTCTTCCTCACTTTGCACAATCCCATTGAAATCGAGATGCTGGAAGCGATTTATCAATTGGAGAAGCTGGTCGAACCGGTTGATCTCCCAACCCTGCCATGCAACAATTCTACTTCCGTTTTGATCGCTCGAAGACTC
The DNA here is from genome assembly GCA_002730235.1 of Gammaproteobacteria bacterium. Taxonomy (GTDB): domain Bacteria; phylum Pseudomonadota; class Gammaproteobacteria; order Pseudomonadales; family Litorivicinaceae; genus HIMB30. The sequence continues at coordinate 5,484 of PBZS01000106.1, forward strand.
GCTTCTCTTTTTCAGAGGCTTTTGATTCGGTTCGCCTTCGAGCATCTCCCAAGGAATATACGTCGGGAGAACCAACTGCCCTGAGGTTTTCAAATGCTTAAAACATGCGTCTAAGCATCCTTCTATTTCATGCGTATCCAAAAACAGGTTAAAAGTGAATCCAGGGATGAGAATACTATCGAACTGGGAGCTTAGATCGAATTTGCGCATGTCTCCAAGGGAAAGTTTTGCTTCTAGCCCAGACCTCGAAAGCTTCTCTTGGCAAATTTCAAGCATCTCGTGGGAGGAATCGATTCCTGTCACACTTATTCCATCCCGAGCAAGTGGGCACAAAATGCGCCCTGTCCCACATCCAAGATCGAGAACTTGGCCCGGATTGGACTCTATCAAAAACCGATAGAACGGATAGTCGTCAAAGTCTGAAAGTTCGTCGATTAGATCGTATGATGAGGCTTCAATACCGCAATATTCGTAAGGTTTATCCATTCAAAACCATCAATCTGACAGTCTCGCCTTGGCTCACAATAAAATTTTGCGTCAAGGCCTGAGGCTTTAATTTTCGGGAGTCCGTCCCAATCACCGACAAGCCCTTGAGTCAGCAAGGAGAAACCTGCTCAAATAAGTCCAATCCCCTAATAAGTATATCACACCAACCTAGGTAAATCCGCATAGTGGAGCTCAAGGCTCGCTCGCCTTCTGACGATCCAAATGTACCCGAAAGCTCCACAATGGCCAATAATAACACACGCATTCTGGTAATCGATGACGAGATCGATTGCCTCGACCAAATAAAGCCTTCCCCGTCTTCGAAAGGGGACCAGTGGATTCTCGAGTATTCCAATGATCCGCAACAGGCCCTCGAGTCGATTATCAGTAACCCCCTTCAATCGTCATCTGCGACTACCGTATACCGCAAATAAATGTTGCAGAGCTCCTGCTCAAAGCCGAAAAAGCCCATCCGTTTATTCACCGATTCATAGTCGCAAATCAATGAGGGGGCATACTTGAGGATTAGTGATGAAAACTCAGTCGATGATAAACCGATTACCGCCCAAGAACTTGTTGCTCAAGCGTCCGACACGTATTTCACTACTGTTACGTCTGAAGAACTTGTCGCAGAAAGCTTCGACCTCTCTCAGGAGCCGACCAAGTTCCCAAAGATCAACACAACGAAAATTTATCACGTCCTTCCCTTTCCCGTAGCCAATATCAACAGCAAGTTGGTGAGAACAGGGGACGGAGTCTCAGTGGCTCGCGTCGTGGGTATCGATCAGAAAAACGTGATCGTCCAATACGAAGGGATACGAAGATCCTAATCGGTAAAATAAAGCAATATAGCGGTGCTACAAGGCGCTTGAATCGACGGATTCTATCCAAGAAACATAGGAGACCGCATTTCCTCCGTCGATAAATTCGGTTGTCCCTTCGATTCTGCCATCGTCAGAATAGAAGAGGAGGAATGGAATTCCGGTTATCCCAAACCGTTCTCGAATACCGGTAATGTCCTCGCTCTTCCGCGGGATTCCTATCTTGGCCCCGAGAATACCTTCCAACTCCAAATAATCATCCAACGCATCATCGTTGTTTAGCAACGCTTCCAGCTTATTGCACCAAGGACACCAATCCCCATTCCCCTTAAAAATCATGAGTAATCGTCTCTTCTGGGAGTTCCTTTGCTCAAGCGCTTCGTCTAGTTCGGCCAACCAATTCATCTGATTCTCATTCGCTGTTTTCAATCTAAGTCCGCGAACCCTAGAAACCTTTCAATACCTGGCAAGGGCGTATGCGTTATTTTCAGGAAAAAGAGTTTCCTTTCTCAAAATGGAATGCCTACACCGCCGAACTGCTACTAATCTCCTTAGCCGAGCGTAGTCGAATCAAGCATACGCCAATGACCTAAAAAGACTGAGCATGACATTGCAGCGTTTAGAGATTCCCCATTCCCAAAAGAGGGAATTTCTATCCGATGGTCCGCCAACTCCAGAATCTGCTCCGAAACTCCCCTCGCTTCATTTCCAATTACCAGTACGGTTTTAGCCGGCCAGTGGAAACTTTGAAGGGACTC
>PBZS01000107.1 GCA_002730235.1 Gammaproteobacteria bacterium
AAAACGCATGAGCGATATTATCGACTTCGACTCAGGCCCGGTTATCTATGGCCAGGAATCGATCGAAGCCATGGGAGACGAATTACTGGATCTAGTCGTTCGCACCGCAAGCGGTGAATTTACTCCAGCAGCTGTTCGACTAGGACAAGATGACTTTCTTCCCTGGAAAAGGGGGATCTCGTTATAAATAACAACAAGTCGTTACACACACTTTGCCTGGGTTGCCCGTGAATAAAGCATCCCTGAAGTATTTGAGGTCGCGGACGCTTCTGTTCTATCTCTAACTATCGAAATAATTGTCCTGAAAGAAACTACTCGATTTTTCCGATCAGACCCTTGATCAGTTTAGCAAACGCCAACAGGAGCAAACCGGCAACCGTTACCGTCATGACGATTTGCATAAAGAGCCCCGGCATTTCGTTGAGGGCTTCCGGATTGAACCGGCCCGCCATCAGTCCGGCTAGGAGATTTCCCAACGATGTTGCCAAAAACCAAATACCCATCATTTGCCCCACAAATCTTTTCGGCGCCAGTTTCGTAACCGAGCTCAAACCAACCGGACTCAGACAAAGCTCACCCATCGTGTGCAGAAGGTAGGTTAGAATCAGCCAATAAGGAGCGGCTTGATTGCCAGCCACAACGATCTTGGCCGCCACGACCATAACCAGAAAGCCTAGTCCCAGTATTAAAAGGCCAATGGCAAACTTACCGGGCATGGAAGGATCCAGCTGCCGTTTGGCCAGTTTAACCCAAACAGCGGCGAAAACCGGGGCCAATACCACAATGTAAAACGGATTAAGCGATTGGAACCAGCTAGCTGGAATTTCAAACCCAAATACCATGCGATCGGTGTACCTATCCGCAAAGAGATTCAATGAGGATCCCGCCTGCTCGAACCCCGACCAAAAGACCGCAGAGGTGATAAACAGTACTACAATAACGAGGGTATGGCTGCGTTCCGTCGGAGTCAGTTTGCCGAAAGCGAATATATAGACAAAAAAGGCAAAAGCTAAGCCAACGATCACGAAGGTCGTATTCTGGGCAAGGGCCAAGGCATTGAATTTTAAAGTTCCGGTCAACCCAAGCACAACCACCAACACCACAATCAAGCAGCCGCCGATTACAGGATACCAAGCTTTGTCCATCCCCGCTGTATCAACCTTAGGAGCCGAGGAATGAAGCCCCGCTTCTCCCAGACGGTTTGCCGAGAATCGGTAGTGGAAGACGCCAAACAACATTCCAACTCCAGCAGCACCAAATCCAGCATGCCAGTTCACTTCCTCGCCCAAATAGCCACAAATGAGCGGCCCCAGAAAAGCACCCATGTTGATGCCCATGTAAAAGATGGTGAACCCCGCATCGCGCCGAGCGCCCCCTTCCGGATAAAGCTGTCCCACAATCGCACTTACATTCGGCTTTAGCAAACCCGTTCCAATCACGACTAAAACCAGTCCGATAAAAAACGCCGCTTTAGAAGGAATCGCTAAGGTGAAATGGCCTGCCGCAATCACTAGCCCCCCAAACCAGACAGCTCGCTGTGCCCCGAGGAGCCTATCGGCGATCCAGCCGCCAGGCAACGCCGCCAGATAGACGAACGCCGTATACAAGCCATAGATCGCGCTGGCCGTTTTGTCATCGAGGCCCATGCCTCCCGAACTGACGGTATCCACCATAAACAGGACCAGCAGCGCTCGCATTCCATAGTAGCTGAACCGCTCCCAAAGCTCCGTGAAAAATAGCGTGGAAAGACCGGTAGGATGCCCGAACCAAGTGGGGTGTGATTTTGTTTCCTGCATGATTAAACTCTAAATCCCAAGTGACTCCCTCACCTCGATAAAGGCAAACACAGCCCTATCCAACTCCTCCCTGGTATGGGCTGTGCTGATCTGCGTCCGAATGCGAGCTTTGCCTTTCGGAACTACCGGATAATTGAACCCGATCACATAGATACCACGTTCAAGCATCGCATCGGCGAATCGGGACGCCAAAGAGGCACCACCAAGCATGTTCCGAACGATTGGATGCTCTCCCGGCACGATACTGAATCCAGCGGAAGCAATCTTTTCCCGAAAATAACGGGTAATCATTTCCAACCGGTCTCGCAAGGTAGTAGACGCCTTGAATATGTCCAGCACCGCTATCGTTCCTCCCACGATACTGGGACACATTGTGTTCGAGAACAAGTAGGGTCGGGACCGCTGGCGGAGCTGCTCAACGATTTCCTTTCCGCCACTGGTGTATCCACCGCTGGCGCCCGCCAAAGCTTTACCGAGCTTACCGGTAAGAATGTCTATGCGTCCCATTACCCCACAATATTCATGCGTTCCCCGACCGCGAGCTCGTGGCCGACCACCATGGGAACCGGAATCGTTTTCTGGGCCCATTCATCCCAAGTGTTGATGTGCAAATCATTCCCGCAAATACCGGTTTTTCGAACTTTGATAAGCACGTCGTTTATACCGACGTCCGGCTCCGGAACATCTTCGAGCCAGAGCCTGCGTTCAGCCTGCTCTCTTACTAGAGCTTTCATATCGTCTTACAACTCCGTAGGTTGTTCATGGTTACAATTTATGCTTAATGAAAACCCGCTTCAAACCGCATTGAGTTTGCGTTCGATCGCCTTCGATGTCGGCGTAATTGATAACCCACCTTTAGCGGTGCAGCAAAGTTCATGAGGAATCGCTCCAGCTACCTTGTTCATCGCATGGATCACTTCGTCCAAGGGTATGAGGTGCTTGTAGTCAGCCAACGCCATATTAGCACAGGCGAATGCATTCGATCCGGCCAACACGTTCTTGCCTAGACAGGGGGCTTCAACGCGGTTCGCTACAGGATCGCAAGTCATTCCAAATGAGTTCTGCAGTGCTACAGAAGCGGCTGCGAGTTGCTGCTCTAGAGAACCATTCGCCAGCCCCACCATAGCGGCGGCAGCCATGCCGGCACCTGATCCACATTCCGCCATACAGCCTCCCACCTCAGCCGCAAAGGTCGCGTGTGTTGCGATAAAAACCCCGATCAAACCTGCGACAAGCAAGGCGTGTATTTTCCCGTCTTCATCAACTCCAAGCGAGTCGGCTACCGCCAACATCGATCCGGGCATTGCCCCGCAGGACCCCGCAGTGGGGGCCGCCACGATAACCCCCATCGACGATTTCACTTCGAGAATCGCCGACACATAGGCAATGATCTGATTCATGACATCGCCCGGAATCAGTTTCCCCTCCGCCTGACGCTCAACGAAAGTCACCGACTGGCAGGGTAAAATACGGTCCGCATAATCAGTCCCAGCTAACCCAGTTCGAACGGCATCTTCCATCAGATGCAAAATAGCTCGCCCTTTCTCGAGCACAGCTTCTTTCGAAATACCTCCTCGGGCACTTTCGTATTCAAGGGCCAGTTCCCACAGCGCTAAATCTTTCCCTTCATTGAAAGCCAGCATCGTCTCGACCCTCTGAAAAGGCACCGTTAAGTCCTTGCGAGACATTATGGGCAGCACGGGTTTCAGTAATCTAAAGTCTATTACGTGTGTGTTGCCGCGAATTGCCGCAACGGCTTCTTCGCCAGGATCCTCGACCATGGAAAACCTTAGGAGGGCCGTTTTGCCTGTACACACTTCGCCACTCTCATAGACCAACTCACGGCCGAGATCATCAAGAACGGCTCGAGCATTAGATTCTTCGTCTAAATAAACAAGTGTTTCGAAGAAATCGCCCCCCATAGCAACCGGCGTACCGTCGATCTCCGTCACTTCGATCATGCCACCCCCCGTTGAGATCGCTTGTATCATGTGATGAGATCCATTTACGCCCTCGACCGATATCTTGTAGTTGTTAGGATGGGTAGCTCCATACGATTCGTAACGGACCTCGATTTCCAAACCAGCTGCCTTAGTGTGCTTCGCATGCTCTGGAAGCCTGGGATCGTCGGGCTCCCAACCAAGGAATCCTCCATAGAGTCCCATGTCCGTCCCCTGCGACTTATGCGTGGTTACCAAAGAACCATTGGGATCGTATTCAATTACTGCCCGGCGCAAATCACCTTCTACGAGATTACGGCATAGGCGACCGATACGATTCGCTGCTGCACTGTGAGAGCTAGATGGGCCACGCATGACGGGACCAAGGACGTCGTTGAATATACTAGGAATATGATTGGGTTCACTCATTTCAATCGGCGTCGGTGGATTCAGCGTTTTTGGCAGTGCTCAGTTCGGTAAGAAAAGTATTAGGGACGCCTTGTTACTTAACCAAGCTGTATTTCTACATACCGAAAGTAGCGGGATCAGGGCGAGTTTCAATCCCCTCTCGAATAATCGACAATACCCGCTCTCTTTCCTCTCCTTCAATTCGTAATCGTGGCGGGCGGGTTTGCTCGGAGCCATAGCCACACTCTGCCACTGCTAGTTTTATATACTGAACCAATTTCGGCAGCGTATCCAATTGCAGGAGCGGTGTGTACCAGCGGTAAACATCACGCGCCTCCTTATACCGCTCCTCCTTCACAAGGTCCCAAATAAGACGGTTCTCAACCGGAAACGCGTTTACCAAACCTGACACCCATCCATCAATACCGAGAATCAAGCTCTCCAATACCAAGTCGTCTACCCCGGCAAAAAGCTGATACCGATCGCCGCACAAGTTTCTCAGATGTGTGATCCGTCGCGGATCTTCAGAGGACTCTTTAATGGCGGTAAATCGAGGTTCGTCGGCCAGCTCGGCAAAGGTTTCCGGCTTGATGTCTACGCCATAGGAAACGGGATTATTGTAGATCATGATCGGCAAGTCGGTAGCCTTCGCTACCTCTCTAAAGTGAACGACCGTTTCCCGTACATCGGTTTTGTAAACCATGGCAGGAAGAACCATTAGTCCGTCCACTCCGGTCTTATTCGCCGCAGCCGCATAACGGCAAGCTTGATCGGTGGTGTATTCAGCCACTCCCGTTAGTACCGGTACTTTACCCTGAACGTGATCTACCGTAGCCCGAAGCATCTCCAACTTCTCATCCTTCTCCAACGAGCAGTTCTCCCCCACAGTTCCTAACATCACAAATCCGTGGATACCACCATCCAGCATCACATCCAAATGTTTTAAAGTGGCGGGAACGTCGAGCGATCCATCCGGCTTGAACTGTGTGGTAGCGGCCGGGAAAACCCCAGTCCACTTCGCTTGCGAATCTCTATTTTCGTGGCTCATAAACTAACTTCTACAGAATCCAACGGGCTATTCCAGATTTTAGAAAGATTTTTATTTTTGCACACAATGTCAAATTGGAGATTGTAATGGGATCCCAAGCGGATCGCTCATTAAAGAAAAATACATCAAAACGTCCACCACCATGCTTGGGCGCTTGCGGAGGCCCTTCACTAGCCGGATTCCAGGACAGAGCGATCAAGGACTCAGGACTCACTGCTGCAAAAGGAGCGAACTCCTTGGGAGGAATAGCTAACAGGTGATTGAAGACAGGCTCGCTTTTCTAATTACGCTGCAAAAGAAAATCGAGGGCCAGGATATCCGTGCAATCGCGTAGATCTCTCCTAATGTGGTGCGCTTGATCCTTAACATCACACAGGACCACGTCCGCACCTGAAGGGCTGCGATAGGTATAGACTACAATTTCGCTTCCCACCTTCTCAACCGCAGGATGGGGATCGCACTGATTATACGTACTCCAAACGCCGATACGCTGTTTCGCCGAATACATAATCACCTTGGGATTGGTGGAACCTTGATAGCTTTTGTCCTTATTGCCGATCACTTGAAAGATCGGAACCGACTGCGTCGTTTCATCCGGTTCATGCCCGTTCTTAACCATGCCGCAGCTCATGGGAGCAAGCGCTGCGAACAGGTCGCTTTCCTTTGCCAAGCGGTAGCAAAACAATCCCCCACTAGAATGTCCCGTCGCGAGGATAGCGTTCGGATTAGCAACCTTCTGCTTGATCAGAGTCTCAATGACACGGGAGACGAACCCGACATCGTCATAATTCGCTGAATGAAAATCATCTAGAAAATTCCATTTTGCCATCGGCTGAATCGCTTCTGCGCTAACTACGATCAAACTCCGCTCATCTGCCTTCGGAGCCCACCGATTGCTTTGCCCATCCGCCTTTCCGCCTGCTCCATGAAAGCAAAACAGGATCGGGTACTGTCGCGTGCGATCATAGTCGCTCGGCGTCGTAACGATTAATCGCCTCGTTTGCCCATCATGCTCAAACCGAATTTCATTTCCGCCAGGAAGAAGGGAATCTAGATCCGATGCGAACGCCTCCAAAACTCCCAGAGACAACAATACCGATAGAGCAACGAATGTATTCTTCATTCAATCGATTCCAATTATATCCTATACTAATTTCAATCTATCTCGAGTCAGCGCTCGCACGCGAATATGCCCTCTGCTCTCCATGTAACAAGAAAGCCTGAGCTACAGGATTCACTGGATCTCGCCAGCCATAGAATATCAGCATGCCATCGACAACCGTTCCGTTCGGGCGCCGCACGGCCTGGACATTGTTGTATTTCCAGCTGGGATACTGCTTCCCGCTCGGAAACAGCTCTCTTCTTTTCCTCCACGTGTAGCCCTGGTCCTGGGATACCCATTCCTCGACTCGCCCTCCTCCGTAGCGATCCATGTCGCCTTTCACATCTAGGTAGCCCTCCCCTGTTGGGACATAGGCATGCAGGGAGCCGTTCTGGCTTCGACTCAAAAGACCGCTATTCCAGTGGTGATTCGATCCCGTTATCCGCGTCTGCGCCCACTCTCCTTTGACTCGCCGCACATAATGGTAGCTCAGCGATTCTTCGTGATGGACATCCGAAAGGTTGTGAAGGAAACTCACCTCGTCGTTCTCATCCACCCAAATCGATGGAGGTACCCCGCCCCCTCGCCACTTCGTGTCCCAGATAATGCATTTGCTGTTAGCGGTCGCGCGATCGATGGGCGTCTGCAGCATTTCACCTTTGTCGTTCACCACTTCGTGCGTTTGCAAATCTATCTTAACATAGTATAGATTGTATTTGTAATTGCTGGGCACGCGATGGTCGTAGAGCGGATTCTGCATCCTTCTCTCGTCCAACTCGCCGCTCGCTTTCTCCTGAGCCGATACCGGCCTTTTATAGTCGTCGTAGGCGACAAAGGCCAAATGGAGATACCTTCCGTCACGACTGATCTCCTTGGCGGTGTAGGTCGACCAATCCGTATCCTTTCCCAAATGTATATCCAAATCGAGAACATCCTGGGCCGGCCCATTCCAAGTCACTCCATTGTCACTGCTCATCCGGTAGGTCCAAGAGCTGTAGTGCCCGTCAGTCCGATAAAAAACGAGTTGCCTCTCATCGTGTATGCGTCGCGTCCACTGATAGGACATCTTTTGAGAAGGTGCCGTGGATTCGCTCCAATCATCGTGACTGGATCCAATGCCCATGGGCTGGTCTGATACGATATGCGTACCCAAATCGTGGTGCCATCCATAGAAGACATGGAGTCGATCGTTCGTATCCGCCCAGACCACCGGTCCATCATGGTGATCGGAGCTGTAATTCTCGCTTAGAATGACTGGGCTTGACAACGTTCTCGATTTAGGATCGTACCGCAACGCCATCGGAACGGACTCCGACTTCCGTTTAGAGTTATTGGTGTTCCGCATGCGGGCATCCCCATTGTACACCAGAAAAACCTGATCATTCAAATACACGGCCTGTGGACGCTGCCGCGCATCGTAGAGCATTTTTACCGCCCCTTTGTCGCCAAAAGGAACGATATTTGATCCCTCTCCTGCTTGAAATCCTGACGCGGCGATTAGTCCACCAAAAACCATTAAAGCATATTTTCTCATCTTGATTTTCACTTCAACCACTCCGGAATCGAATCCTTCTCAAGCCAATTCCAAACCCGTCGATCCAAACGGTCTGGTTTCCACTCGGTCGTCCCAGCTGGCAAGGCGTCTTCTTTCGGCAGCCAAGCCCGATGTTTCGCTATGATGTCTACGTATTCAGGATTTTCCGCCAGATTCGTAAACTCCCCTGGATCGCTTGCATGATCGTAAAACTCCTCGCTACCGTCGCGGTACTGAATGTAGCGATAGCGTTCGCTCCGCACCGCCCGATTTCCGTAATACCATGAATTCAATACCGGCTTGTCCCATTTCCGATTCGGGATCTCCAACAGCGGGACCAAACTTTGCCCTTCCAGCTTTTCGACGGGAGGCAAGCCGCATAAATCGAGCAGCGTTGGATAGACGTCCAAGAGACTCACCACGCGATCCGACTGCTTCCCATTCGCCTTCATACCAGGGACGCCAAAAAACAAAGGTACTTGCGTCGATTCCTCCCAAAGCGACTGCTTCCGCCAGTGCTTCTTCTCCCCCATATGCTGACCATGGTCCGACCAGAGCACGACAATCGTATTGTCCGCGTATTGACTGTTTTCAAGCGCTAAGAGCACCTTGCCCAGTTGATCGTCCACGAAGGAGACGCAGGCCAAATAGGCCAAAACCATTTCCCGCCAATAGGTATCGCTCAAGTTGACCACTGCATAGTGATCGCCCGTCTTGATGGTTCCATAGGCGATCGACTTACCCATAATTGGGATATCCGTCATCTCATCGTCCGGCACTTCCGGCATGACGATATCATCCATATTATACCAATCGAAATACTCTTTGGGCGCCGTATACGGAACGTGGGGACGTACGAAGCCAACTGCTAGGAAGAATGGCTTGTCGTGATCTTCATCGAGGCGTTCAACCGCCCATTCCGCAATCAACTCGTCGAACATCTTTCCGTCCGGCATGTCTCCCCGCTCCAAGGCCCCCCAACAAAGTGAGTTGCCATCATCGAAATCCGGACCATAGCGATCGATGATCTGACTACCTTCCCGCGGGAACGGATAGAACTTCGTGCCTCCATAGCCTTCTCCGCGGGCTTTCAATTCCTTTGGCACCTTGTACTCTTCACCCGTTTGGTCCCAAAAAGCGCTCGTCCGTTCTTTGTAGTCGCTGACCCCGCTGTGGAAGATCTTCCCCACCGCCATCGTCTTGTAGCCATTGTCTTTGAAATACTGCGGCAGCATTGTGTGCTCGCCCATCACCTCATCATAAGATCGGCGCATTGCGGATGTCGAGCCATACCATCCCGTAGTTGTAGGATGGAGACCACTCAACAAAGAATTTCGCGACGCCGTGCAAACTGCCTGAGCACAATGGGCATTATCGAACTGGACGCTCTGGCTGGCAAGTCTATCCATATGCGGGGTAATCGCCTGCGGGTGCCCGCCTTGAGTCCCCGTCCAATCGTTTAAGTCGTCGATGGAAATAAATAGGACGTTAGGCTGCGCCGTACTCGTCGCACACATTTCGCTCGCAAACGTAGACAGGTAAATCAGCACAATGGCAGATAATGGGTATTTGATTTTCATGGGACAAGGCACCGCACTCATGTGATGCTAATAAGTGTTACCCTTGACCATGCCATTTAGGACACCCGCTTCCGAATACCAAAAGAACGAATTCGCCTTGCAAGCTTGACCAGCACGGTTGCCATATGGAAGCCCTAGGCACATATAAAAACGAGGAGGAATGCTGTTAGATTCAACCCAATCGCAAATCGTCCCAATGCTCATCAATAACTTTCTGAATATGAGGATAGTCTTCATCGGTTTCATCCAGCTCTTCTCGGAGTGATTTCAATTTATTCTTTAGCTCGGCGATTATTTCCGCGTAATCCGGTTTTTCGTACAAATTGCTCATTTCATGCGGATCGTTCTCCATGTCATAAAGTTCCCAACCTGGCGGGGTGACAATGTCCGCCTGCGATCCCCAATAGCTTAGGCGAGGAGGGTCTTCAAAATCCACCCCGTAGAAAAAGATGAGCTTGTACTTCTTGGTCCTAATCCCGAAATGAGCAGGAGTTCCCAACTTGTGAGCCATGTGCATCCAATACCGATAGTAGGTGGCCTCCCGCCACTCGCTTTCCCTTTCCCCTTTCAGGGTTCGGGCAAAACTTTCACCCTGCATAAAGTCAGGCACTTGCCCTCCGGCAAAGTCTATCAAAGTGGGAGCAAAATCCGTGTTATTAATTAGCAGGTCACTCTGGCTGCCACTTTCAAACGTACCAAGATATCGAACGATGAAGGGCATTTGCATCGCTTCTTCATACATCCATCGCTTGTCGAAAAGGTCATGTTCACCGAGGAAGAACCCCTGATCTCCCGTATAGATGATCAGGGTGTTGTTGTAGATGCCTTCTGCTTTAAGGTAATCGACTAGCCGTTGCACATTATCGTCCACGCCTTTGACGCAACGTAGGTAACGTTTTAGATAGGTTTGGTATACGACGGACGTGTATTCGGGCTCAGGTATGGATTCATCGATACCGAGCCTTTGCCCTAATCCCCATTGGTTATTTCGTTTGGAAACCGACGCGCCAATGGCATTGACCATGCTATCGTCAAGCCCTCGGGTAGATGCGGAGCCGAATCCCGGTCCCGGTTGATCGTATAAATTATCGGGCTCAGGAATTTCCACGTCTTCCAAATAGGAATCGTATCGCTTTGCATTCACGAACATATCATGCGGGGCTTTGAAATGGTGCATAAGAAAGAAGGGCTTCGATTTATCCCGGTCCCTAAGCCAGTCGAGACTGAGATCGGTTTTGACATCGGAAGAGTGTCCCTGGTGCTCCACTACATTGTCCGGCCAAGTGCCCTTAGACGCATCTCTTGTGACTGAATCGTAGTACCGTCCCTGACCCGGCAATACATTGTAGTAATCGAACGCAGCCGGTTCTTCCTTTAAGTGCCATTTGCCGATAATCGCAGTCTCGTAACCCACCTTTCGCATTTCCATGGGCAGGTACTGTCGTTCCGGAGCGATCCGGCCCGACAAGTCCAGCACTCCATTAGTCTGGCGATACTGTCCGGTAATTATCGATGCACGGCTAGGCGTACAAATGGAGTTATTACAAAATACCTCGTTGAAGCGCATTCCCTCACGAGCCAACTGATCAATGTGCGGAGTCGGATTTAGGGACGCCAGTCTCGACCCATAAACCCCGAATGCCTGAGTCGTATGATCATCAGACATGATATACAAAATATTGGGCCTACTCTTTTGTTCGTCCCCAAACGAAATTTCCGCTACCAATACACAGACGATAAAGATAGAAAGATGTGTGATCCTGGTTTTCATAGCACTTATACGGTGAGCAAGAATAATTGCTCCATGAGTGGAAACCCCACTGGACGGTGGAAGGAGATATAATCTTTCATCGTAAAATTATCGAATGCGAAGGAAACAGGGAAGCTCCCTTAGTCAGTTGGCTCACCCCTCCTCGTTCAGTCAATTTGATATTCCACACAATAGTAAATCACATAGTTCAATCGGTTTCGACCTAACTTAAAATTGACCGGGCACTCATACAGCCTCATAGAGTCGATCAACTACGTGAATATTTCCCAATACATTGAAAAGGATCTGACCGAGAGAATCAGAAATGGGGCTTCCTTGCCGCCTAGCCTGACCCTAACTGCACTGGCTAATGAATACGAAGTTAGCTTAACTCCAGTTCGCGTGGCTCTTCAGAATCTGATTGATTCTAAATTTATTCTTAAAGGTCAAAACGGAAGATTGAGTATAAACCCGAGACGCCGGGCGAAAAAGACTTCGAAAAAGCGAACGTCGAGCAAAGGAATCCAACTACAGAATTGGGACGAATTGATCGCTGAAGAGGTCATCCAACTCCGCATCCGAGGGGAGCCCGTCTACTTGAGGGAAGAACCGTCCGCCAAACAGTACAGCGTGGGACGGACCGTCATTCGCCAGGTTTTCAATCGGCTGGCCGGTGCCGGTCTGATCGAAAGAGTTCCCCGCCGTGGCTGGCTCGTGCACCCCTACAGCGAGCAGGACATGCTAGACTACATTGATGTTAGAGAAACATTGGAGCTAAAAGCGCTCGATCTCGCAGCAAACCGACTTGAGCCTGAACGACTAAAACAGTTTTTGGCAGCCAACTCCCCCAGCACGAATGGGAAGCCGAGACTAGACAACGGACTTCACCAATACTTGATTGAAAAATCGGAAAACCGATACATCCAGTCCTTCTTTGCCAAATTCGGGATCTACTACACCTACCTGTTTTCCTACTCCACAGTCGCCACCTCAGTGATCGATGACAAGGCGGCAGAGCATCGCAAAATTCTGAGAGCGCTGCTCAAAGGAGAAAAAGAAGCCGCCCGCAATTATCTACAACAGCACATCCGCAGTCAGCGCCCCAATGTGAACCGTCTATTCGAAAAGCTCACTCGCTCGAAATCGGCCTTGGGAAAGCGACGAAAACTCACCCGCGTCGAATAGTCGCTCTTAACGCCAGCACAGGCCTTCCGGGAGCGTATTCAAATTCTCACAACTATCTTCGCGGACAACAACCATATCCTCCAGACGAACACCGCCAATCGCCTGGCAGTACAATCTAGGTTCTATAGTGAGGACGTCGCCCGTAAGTAATTCTGGACCCTTGAAATCCAAAAGTGGCGGCTCGTGCACCTCCAAACCAATTCCGTGTCCCGTACCACAGGTCATTCCACAATAGGTGTCGGGATCTTCCGGAGTTGGCAACCTGGTTCCATATCCAAAACGAGTGAGCACCGCAAGGGTCGCTTCATGCACGGACTGACCCGTCACTCCCGCTTTGGTGGCATCGATCGCCTCAGTCTTGGCCAAAGCGACGGCCTCATGCATTTTGACAACTTCATCCGGAATGTCTCCGTGCACGACAGTTCGGGTGCAATCGCCGCAAAAACGGGTTGAACGGTCTGTCGGAAAAATATCCACAATAATCGGCGTACTGGTTTTCAACTCGCCCCACCCAATGTTGTGACAGTCAGATGCGGGAGGTCCTCCTGCGATGATTGCAGGGGGGTTCGTAAAGCCGCGCTCCATAAAGAACTGATCGACGTACATTCGGATGTATTCAGAAGTGAGACGTTTTCCATCGCTTACCAAAACGCCATCCGCATTCGCCTCGGAATGGGCTATCAAGCGGCATACCCGTTCGATCACCTCTTCGGTAACCCGCTGCGATTCCCGCAGGCAGGCAATCTCCTCCTTGTCCTTTTGTCGCCTATCCAAAACACCTAGGTCTGGATCATACTCGACCTCGATTCCAACTCGACGAATCTCATCCACATAGATTAGAGGCAGCAAACGGTCGCCGGCTACGACCTCCACTCCGTATCTTCGCAAGCATTCTGCTACCGCCTGTGCCGTCGCGGTCGCTCGATCGCCAGACAGTCCCTCTGCCGGCGAAAAGTCGGCCGGACAATGGACTTGCGTGACGCGAGCCTGCTGCTTCGCTCGTTCCATTTCAATATCGTGCAATATGAGAATTCGCTCCGCTCCCTCATCCAGTTCAATCAGGGCCACCGAATCGTGCACGGAAAACCGAATTCTCCTAAACAAAGACGCATGGTCCTCCGTCTTTCCAGCCATCACAATTGCGGATCTCCGTTTCGTCGCCATACTTCCAATTGATTCACTCAATAGGGTATTTCAAGGGAAACCCATCTGGGATAAAACCCATTTTTCACCTGCTTAAGCCGAAAAACCCATCTGAGGCAGGCGTTAAGAACTACCTCCTTGCACGTCTTCCGCCAGGGCTTAGCTCCTTTAAGTAGAACACCCGGGACTCTTCTACCTCAAAAAAGCTTAATAAAATGATAGGGTTGAGATTCTCGATTGGCTGGATGGTAGGCGGGGGAGTTAGGGAAGGCCAAGTGATTGGAGCTACCGATGATATAGGTTTCCGCGCGGGTAAGGATGAGGTTCGTCTTCACGATTTCCATGCGACGACTCTCAAGTTGATGGAACTGGATCACCCGTCCCTGAGTGTGAATCACAATGGTCTCGAAATGCGCTTGACCGATCTTCACGACTACCACGACATATACAACCGCTTGGTAGGATGATTGTTTGGAGCCCCGGATGGTGAATTCGGAGCCTAAAACATTTGTCCCAGCGGACAAAGCGGGACTAAATGCAAGGTAAACCCCATTAAGAAATTGTCCAAGAAACAGCTTATGCAAAAGACCTCCCGAATTTCCCGCCGCTCGTTCCTAGGAAAATCAGCGACAACGGCATTTAGTT
>PBZS01000108.1 GCA_002730235.1 Gammaproteobacteria bacterium
CTTCAAAGTCACTGAATAGTCGCTGGCTCATATCATCGGAGATGCGGGTCCACTTGCCCATCCAGCGCCCAAGTCGGCTAATACCCACTGAGGGATTTGGGCTTTCTTTAATGAGGTTCCGGTACATAGTGCGCCGCATATTGTCGCCGCGATTGTGAACAATACTGGCAATCTTAGTCACCAGTTTGATCGCGATACGAGGGTTTTCAGCAACTATCTTGCTGTAGCTGTTCGTGTCCAGATATAGATAGTCGCACTCTGATCGGGAGACCACAGTAGCGGTGCGAGATGCTTGTAATACCAAGTTCACTTCGCCCATCAGCGCAGGACCAGAAATGTTACCAATATTCATCGCTACGGACGTGAGATTGACTCGCGCTTTGTAAAAAATAGAGAAGTCACCGTTAAGTAGGAGTAACAGTTCACTACCCGTATCGCCCTGAGACAACATGATCGTGCCGGCTTCTGCATGGCGCTGTTCCATGCCCGCTAGCAGCGTATCCACCTCGGCAGGTTCGAGATCTTCGATGACCTGCTGGACGATTGGGATAATCTCTGGCTTTTCCAAAATGTAATCTCTCTAGAGTCGTTGTAAAGCCAGCGAAGAACCCGACTAAAGTTCGATTGAACTGCCTTCTGTCGCGATGATTGTACGTCCAGCCATCGCTTCGACCTCTACCTTGATGGCGTCGAGGTCGGAGTCCACAACCCCGGGATTGAATCCCGCAAGCGCAAGAATCCTAACACCTAATTCTCGAGCGGTTTTATAACCTTCTTGCCAAGTTGAATGGCCCCAGCCACGAAAGCTCGGATACTCTTCATCAGTATAAGCCGCATCAAAAACCAGCATATCTGCATTTTGTGCAAGTGCCGCGACGCCAGGATGAATTTGGTTGGTATCACCGTGCTCGTGATCCAAACAATAAGCCAACGCGCGTCCGCCATGCTCAACGCGAAATCCCATACTTTCATTCGGATGATTGAGCGCGGCCGAATGGATGGTCGCATCGCCGACCTGCATGGAATCGCCTGAGGCCATTTCAGTCACAGACTTGACGCCTTGGAGTAACGCAAAGGGTACGGGGAAATTAGGCGGTAGCATTTGCCTTTCGAGACAGTCCAGCAAAGCCGAACCTTGGCGCTTCGGGCCAACGATGTGGATCTCATTACGTGGATCGTATGCCAACTGAAAAAAAGGCAGCCCCTGAATGTGGTCCCAATGGGTATGTGTGAGAAACAAATGAAGCTTTACTGGCTCATCGGACTTCTCACGAAAGTCACGCCCGAAAGACTGAATGCCGGTGCCCGCATCGAGTACAAAAATTGAATCACCAGCCCGAACCTCAACGCATGGCGTATTCCCTCCGTAGCGTACTGTATTTGGGCCGGGTACCGGCGTAGAGCCCCGCACACCCCAAAAGGTGACTGTCATACCCGAAGCAGAGTCCGCCATATGCAAACTAACCCATAATCTAAAGGTGGAGTAAGGGCAGCTGCGAATCCTTCTATCGGACTGCCCTTTCGCTAGCTTATCATATACCTAAGCCGATATGAATTTTACAACGTTTAAAACATATAGGGCGTCGAATAAATCGATCGATGGAATGTATCAGGGCTCTGCGCGAAGCTCTGCGACAGCTACGCGCCTGACACGTCTAAAAGATATTGTTTTCATCAGTAATTCTTGCATGGGAAGCGAGCGTCTTCTAAGTTAACTTGCCGGTCTGGAACCATTAAACTCAAATCACGAGGCTCGCGTGGGTAAAAGGCTTAATGACTTATTGATCGGAAAAATCCGACACAACCTAAAGACCCACCTCAATATAGTTTGTGGCTTTTCAGAACTGTTGTTGGAAGAACTTGAAGACGACGTGCGTGCAGATCGCTCCTCAGCTAAAGAGGCGCTCGCCAGCATAAACCAAAGCGGTGAAAGTATTGTTCAATACATTGACCAGATGTTTGCGGCGCACCATTTCTCGCTTGAGGACGTATTTGCGCAACTGAACATTCAGGCATCAGCTTTCAAAGAATGTACCGATCAATTCGTTGCGAGAATTAGCGAACAGCTTGCTTGGTATAAAGACAACGGACCAACCCTTTTTTTTGATGAGTTCCAAGATGATTTTGAAAAGATCGAAAACGCGACCATCAGCCTACAAAATAATGTCGAAAGCCTCCAAAGCGGCGACATAACCTCAGTCGAAACTTTAGTCCAGCATGATGTGCTAAGTGAAGATGACGTTGCTCTGGTTGGAAAATTTTCAGAGTCGTTAGAGGAAACTCCAGACGTACTCGAAACTAAGTATCCATCATCAATCTTGGTTGTAGACGATAATCCTGCAAACACAGAGTATCTTCGAAGAAAATTAGAAGCGGCAAAACACAAAGTTTTTATAGCGAATTCTGGAGCGGAAGCAGAATCTTTATTGAACAAAGAAAGTGAGATCGACCTAGTTCTCCTTGACATCTTAATGCCGGACCTCAGTGGCTATGAAATCTTGGGTCGTAACAGAGAGTTTCTTCAGTCCAAACACATTCCCGTAATCGTAGTTTCATCGCTCGACGAGCAGGAGACGGTATATCGATGCTTGGAATCCGGTGCGCAAGATTTCATAACGAAACCCGTAAACTTCATGATTCTTGCAGCTAGGATAAATGCAGCACTGGAAAGAAAATATCTGCTTGACCGAGAAGAACAACACCTCGCGAAAATTGAATCTGAAAAACAGAAAAATGAAGAGCTTCTGCTGAATATCTTGCCTCGGCCCATCGCCATGAGGATGAAAGCAAGCGAATACCTGATTGCCGATTCAGTGGAAAATTGCAGCATTTTATTTGGGGATATCGTTGGTTTTACCCCATTATCTCAGGCCCTAGGGCCAGTGAAAATTGTCGAAATTCTCAACAAAATTTTCACCGAATTCGACGACTACTGCGAAGAAGTCGGCGTAGAAAAAATAAAGACCATCGGCGACAACTATATGGTCGCATGCGGCGTTCCTAACCCAGATCCGAAGCATGCGGTGAAAGCCGTAGCCATGGCCATCAAGATGCTTCACTTCGTAAAGGATCTGCCCGAAATTGAAGGACACGGTATTTCTATGCGAATCGGAATTCACTCTGGCCCGGCCGTCGCCGGAGTTATTGGCAAGAAAAAATTCGTATATGACTTATGGGGTGATGCAGTTAACACTGCGGGTCGAATGGAAAGTCATGGGCTTGCAGGAAGAATTCATGTTTCAGCGGCTACGGCGGTTTTGGTAAAAAGCCGCTTCAAACTCTTAAGCAGGGGTGAAATGACAATCAAGGGCAAGGGCCAAATGGAAACGTTCTTGGTTCAGGAGGACTAACAAATCTTTATCAACAAAGGCGTATTTTTGGCCCCGATATTGTTAACGATCATAAGGAGATGAAAAATGAGAAACCTAACCCTAGGAGCGCTACTCCTACTTATTCAGGCGCCATCGAACGCATATGAATTTGCCAGTGTTGACCCAGCCAAGATGGGTTTTGACCCTGAAACACTAACGACTATCCAAGCAAATTTCGACGAGCTGTATCAAGAGGGGCGAATTCCGAATTATGTAATGGGCGTCTACAGCGGTGGGAAAAACATATATCTCGCCAAAAATGGAAACGTGTCGATTGACGGAGGACAGGCAGTTGATGAAAACACCATTTTCTGGCTGGCCTCAATGACAAAGCCGATTGTCTCTACGGCGATTTTACGACTCCAGGAAGAGGGGAAGCTGGGTCTGGATGACAAGCTCAGCAAGTACTTTCCGGAATACGCTGATATGCTCGTCGCCCCGGGCGGCAGCTACACAGCGACTTTGGAGCCCGCCAAAACCGAAATCACGCTGCGGCACCTAATCACTCATACCTCTGGGCTGACGTATCAAACTTCCGTATCCGGGGTTGGAGATGTTGCTGAACAGTACGATGAATTCGGAGTTATGGGCTGCCTACGCCCAAACCCAGACCGGCCCATCGCCTCGTTAGCTGAGGAAGCGAGATTCCTCGCTGAGCTACCCTTAATTTCGCATCCAGGGGAATCTTGGAACTATTCGGTAAGTATTGACTTGCTCGGTGCGATCATCGAGCAAGTCACAAGAAAGAGACTTGCTGACTATTTAGATGAAATCATATTTACGCCACTAGAAATGACTAGCACTACATTTAACATTACCCCCGAATTATCTAGTCGAACTGCAGACGTGTACTCGACCGCGAGCCCTGCCCAGCTTTCTTCGTTGGACTATGACAGTGATATTCCTTGGAAACTCGTCGAAGCTGGCTGGAACTTTAAAAACACGACGCCTGCTTGTGATAGCGGCGGCGGCGGCTTGTTCGGCTCTATAAGTGACTATGCAGCGTATCTTACAATGATCGCCAACGGTGGCGAATTTAATGGGAAGCGAATTTTAAATTCCGTTTCAATGAACGAACATTTAAGAGACCAAACAACTCAACTAGGTCGAGAGGCGTTTAGAAGAGGCTTTGGTGAAGATGCGTCTAGCTACATGAAGTTTTCTGCGGGCTTTGGAAGAAAACTGGATGTCGATCCGGATACGGACGAAGAAACCGTGGATTATTATTTTTGGGGGGGGGCCGCGAACACTTCTTTTTGGGTAGATACTGAGAACGATACTGTGGGTGTTTTTGCAACGCAGCTAACCCCCTCTTTATACAATAAAAACAATGAGATAGAGCAAATAGTTGACGAGGCAATAAGGAAGTGAGGCAGGTTTTTTATTACTGGCTGTTCGCATGGATAGTAGTGATCGCTCCGATCGCCCAGAAAGCACATAGCGCGTCACTCGCTCAGCAACCTTTTCCGGAGCTTTCCCGCTTGGTGAAAGAAGGTTTTTTACCGAATTACCACGTCGTCGTGGTTGATTCTGAGGGTCAACTCACGACTCAAGCAGAGAGTTACGAGGGAGGAGTTGTATCTGTTGATGCTATTAAAACTACGTCGACCGTAGCATTGCTCTCTCTGTCCAAACCAATCACGAACCTGCTGGCTTTAAGACTGGTGACTCTAGGTTATCTGGCGTTGGACGAACCAGTTTCCAAGTACTTACCAAAATTCGAAGATCCGCGAATGCAGTCGACCGATCAGGCATCGAGCGATGCCTTACGCGCGATTAGTATTAGAGACCTATTAATCCACACTGCGGGATTCGCACAAAATGCCGAGTTGCTGGGTTGGGGTGAAGTTGCAAACACTTATGCTGAACAGGCTATTTTCGGCTTTGATTGTCTGAATCATGACGCTCAAGAGACACTTGCGCAGATCACGGATCGCTTAGCAGGCCTGCCGCTGGCAAGCGAACCGGGTAAAAAGTTTGCGTATTCGGTTGCAACTGATGTACTCGGCAGAGTGCTTGAGGTGGCTGCAGGCGAATCGTTTGATGTTTTGCTTCGTAAACATATCTCTATACCTTTGGCTATGCCTGGCCTCACTGCGAGGATTACGGGGAAACGTTTAGCCGATATCGCTCAGCTATATCAGCCCTTAATTAAGACCTATCCTGTTCCTGGAGCTTATCAACGGTACGAGCCATTTACGGGCATTGATGGAAACTTTAGCGGTGACGACTTGGAAGAAGTCTGTATCAGCCCGGGCTCTGGTCTTTTTGCAAGCATGAACGATATGGTCGTTTTCATCGAATTTTTGCGAAACGACTTGGTTCTTAAGAACGGAGAGCCATTCCTGAGCGAATCATTAGGCGAGCAAGTTTTCGAACATGCCCTCGACGCCTCGTTCGGCAACCGACCTTTAAGAAGAAGCCTTGCTTATGCAGGAAAAGACGGTATATCGATTGCCTCACTCGCTATTCGGCCCAAGAACGGCTTGGGTCTAGCGCTAGAGAATGAACACGACTTTTATTACTGGTCGGGCTTTTCGGGATCGGGGATCTGGATAGATAGATCAAATAACACTGCTGGAGTGCTGCTAACTCAGCTATACCCATCCGACCAGTTTTTGATTCCTAAGCTGGTTGGTAAAGTTCGAGCGTCGTTGAAGTAACAAAAAGAGAGAGTTGCGCGCTATGCAGATACGAACCTTGCTTCTGTTTATTTCCCTGGCTGGAAGTGCAGCTACAGCAATAACGGTGTGGTATACGAGCGCCCAAAGGGAGGCCACTCAAATGACCGCGGACGCGGAACTTCGGTGGGATATCTATAACGATTCATGGCGTCGGATACAGCAAGAGGGAGTTAGCGCACTGCAAGAATTTGGTCCCGTCGGCAAGAATCAGGCATTTTGGCGCGCTGAAAATGCAGAACCGCTGACTACCAGCGCCTCCGTACCGCTTTACGGAAGCGACGTGGACTATACGAATAGTGGCATTGACAGCATTGCTAACCCGATAATCCGAGGCCTAGAAGAGAGCGGAGATAAATCTGCTGAAGCCAATCGCCTTTTGAGAATTTTCTTCGGGGCGCCACTGCAGAGGGGCAAATTACTTTTCTACAGCGTTACCAGAGCAGAAAATTTCGACGAGATTATCTGCAAAAAATCCTTATTTGCCAGACGTTACGACCCTTGCTCCGCGAAATTTGAGACTTCTTTCGAAAACGTAGGCTCAAGAGTAGATTTGTACGAAAAGGTTGTGCAGAACGCAGAACCGTGGTCAGGCTACATGCGACAAGAATCCTCGCAGCAAGTCGAATTCAGTTTAGTTACGGCCGCACCAATAATGGTTGGCGGGCAAGTCCGCTTTATCTTACTCACCGCGGCCCCCTTAGATCCAATGCTGAAACGTTTTGAAGAGCAGTTTCAGCTCGACACTTCGATATTTGACGAGTTAAACATCCCCGCTTTCGAGGAGGCCGTACCTATGGAAGCGGCCGATTATATCTCGAATAATCCAGCCGCTTTACACGGAGTTCTCGCCAAAACAAAGTCTAGCTTCATGAAAGTACCGCTTTTCGAGTCTCTAGAGACTGCTTCGCTAATGTTGATACTTACCAACGATATAAGCGCGCTGATTGATCAAAAAAGTAACTATACTTATCAGGTAGTTGGCTTGACCATACTCGTCCTAGGTGTGATTTTTTTTGTCGTCTTTTTTGCTCAACGCTCCCTCTTATCTGGGCTAGGAAGCGCAATTTTCGTCCTGAAAGCTCTTACAGACGGAGACAGAACTGTTGAGATTCGACGGGAAGCATCCTTCTTGTCTAATGATAATGATGAGATCGGTCAGCTTATTGGCGCTCTCAGTAAGTACAAAGAGAAATTGCAGGAAATCGAAGATATACGTACTGAGATATCCGACTCGCGCAAAAAACGGGATGCGATAATCATAGAAAAGATGGCGTTACTGTCTGACCAACTCGAAGGCGGTGCGCGCGATCTCATACTTGAAGATATTGAACGTTTGCAGCAGTTATCAGTGGAGTCAGAAAATTTATCCTCGAAAACTGAAGTAGAGGAAAGTGGACTCATTTCGCTGGCGTTTGAGCGAATGTCTGAGCAAGTCACTGCATTAATTGCAGCCCGAACTGGTGAACTGGAAACCGCGAGAGATGAGGCCGCCGACGCAAATCTTGCGAAGAGTAAGTTTCTTGCGAATATGAGTCATGAGCTTCGAACACCGCTCAACGCGATTATCGGTTATAGCGAACTGCTAGCTGAAGAGGCCGAGGACGAGGGTCTTGACGATATGTTAGATGATCTAAAAAAGATCAACGATTCTGGCAAGCATCTGCTTGGATTGATAAATGACATATTGGACTTATCGAAAATTGAGGCAGGAAAACTAGAGCTCTTCATATCTGAGTTTGAGGTCGACAGCGTAATAACCGTTCTAAGAAGTGTAGGAGAGCCGTTGGCGGCAAAAAATAACAACGCTTTGGTCACAAACGTCATGTCTGACATTGGCAGTATGCGCGGCGACGAGACGAGACTGCGTCAGTGCCTGCTCAACCTGATGAGCAACGCGTGCAAATTCAGTGAAAATGGTACGGTCTCGCTAAACGCCCAGGGAGTAGTGGTGAACGGTGAGGAGTGGCTCAGCTTTGAGGTCTCTGACACTGGAATAGGCATGTCCCCAGAACAACTTGACAAGGTTTTTGCCGAATTCACCCAAGCGGAGGGCGATACCACCGCTAAATTTGGCGGAACTGGACTTGGGCTAAGCATTACGAAACAGCTCATTGAGATGATGAATGGCTCGATAAGCGTTGAGAGCGAGATAGGTAAAGGATCGACGTTCCGCCTAAGAGTACCGCGACATGTTTCCGATTTCACACCGAGCGAACCCGCGACCTATGATCGCGCGAATATTGCTGAGCAGAATTGGAGCAACGATGCCCCAGGACGCCCGCGGTTACTAATCATCGATGACGACCCTAATGTTCATGAGTTAGTTGAACGCAACTTTGGTTCTGAATTCGCCATGATGTTTGCCAGTAATGGAGAGCAGGGCATTGAGATACTGCGTAAGCAGCGGCCGGATGTTGTGCTGCTCGACATCCTAATGCCAGGGCGAGATGGTTGGTCGGTGTTGTCTGAAATCAAAAGCGACGAAAGTCTGAAGAATTTGCCAGTAATCGTAATCAGCATGCTGGAAGACGACCAAAAGGCGCAAGGCCTAGGGGCTAGCGCCCATATGACAAAACCAATTGATCGCAACTTGCTGCTAGACCAAATCCAAAACCTTCTTGGTAAAAACACATCTGGTATGCAAGCGTTAGTCATAGACGACGATGCGCAGGCTCGCGATTTGCTTACACGTTTACTCAATTCGAACGGCTTTGATGTATCGGCGGCACAAAACGGAAAAGAGGGCTTGGAGCAACTGGACGAGTCACTTGACCTAATTATATTGGATCTTTCAATGCCGATTATGGATGGCTTTGAGTTCCTGACGCATTTCAACGCAAAGGCGATGGAAAATGCTCCAAAAATTATTATTTTCTCCGGAATGGAACTAGACGATACCTTGAAAGCGACGCTTGATTCAGTGCACGTTGGATTCATCGACAAAAACGACTCCGATATCGCAGAAAAACTTCGACAAATGGCAGAGGCATCGATCAAGGCATAATGGAGAGTCACCAGATAAGGAAACATCGTGACGAAAATACTGATCGTTGAAGACAACGAACTGAACAGGGACATGTTATCCCGTCGGCTAGCACGAAAAGGCTATGAAATTGAAATAGCCGAAGACGGTGCGTTAGGGCTTCAAGCCATAAAAGATGGCAGGCCCGACATTGTACTAATGGATATTGGGCTACCGGTCATGAACGGTTGGGAGGCAACGACAGCGGCGAAGAATGACGAAAAAATCTCTCATATTCCCATTATTGCCCTCACCGCGCATGCGCTCGAGGAGGACCGCATTCAAGCTCTCGATGCGGGAGCCGACGATTTTGATACGAAACCGGTCGATCTAAAGAGGCTGCTAGCCAAGATCGAATCCTTGTTACCCAGCTAGAAAGCCCTCCCCACCGCAGATTTAATTTCGCATAATATATATTATGTTAAATAGCATTTGTCAGAAGAGAACCCTGCCTTGCCAATCCCGGTCAAAGTGGCGCAAGTGACTAATTCGCCAGTACGTCTCAATAACCCACTTACCCCGACACCACTATCGTGCCCAGTGTTGTCGCGTCTTTTTTCCTACTTCGATGGGATCAATCAGGGCGCATTGCCTTCTTACCC
>PBZS01000109.1 GCA_002730235.1 Gammaproteobacteria bacterium
AGCTTTCTGTAAAAACCGGCTCTCTACGCTTCGCTGAATCTAACACAGCATGACAAACTTGCAGCGTACCAAGGCACCAACGCCCTGCTTGAACTGGGCTCCTACCCAGCCTTATTGAATCATAAAGAGCCTTGAATACTGGCTCCCTCGGACCGCCAGTTATCGGAACTGGGATGATTTCCTTTTCAAAATCTTTGTACGCAATTATTTCTTTTGGTCCGATTTTTAGATCAGCATGTTCGCACTGCACGATCAATGGACCGAAATGCTCATTATTTGCTGCCATTCCGCGTAGACTTTTTGCACTAAATGTCCTGGCGCGCTTCGCCTTGACCTCATCATCACGCGAGCCGCCTACCAACATTTTTCTTGAGCTTCCATAGTTATCGGGATCTTTTGGGTTTCCAGTCTCCCCAATCCAACCTTGTAATTCATCCGAATCAAACCTGGCGTATCCCGAGTATGTACACTGAGCGGTAACCCCATTGCTGAATTTAAGCATTGCCTGATACGACAGTTCTGTATCTCGTAGCGCATCCCAGCGCCCCGTGAATGCATAAACTTCGGTTACCTGTCCGCCTGCTAGAAGACGAACAATGTCGAACTGATGTGCTCCCTGCGAGAACAATACGCCTCCACCGTCTTCTGTACTGAGCTCCTCCTCTCGACGTGGCCTGTACATGAAATCGGTATAATTGAGGGTATTAATAGCCAAAACCCTCCCAAACTGATTACTTTCGATCAGCTGCTTCGCTTTGAGTATAGGCCCATCAAAGGAATGCGCCGGACCCACCATCAAAGTTACTTCATTGATCTCACACGCAGATATCATCCGTTCAGCGTCAGCCAACGAAATCGCAATCGGTTTTTCAACAAGCACATGCTTACCTTTTTCCGCGGCTTGTATAGCCATCTCCGCATGAAGCTGATGAGGGGTGGCGATGTGGATTGCTTCAACAAACGGATCGTCAAGCAACTCATCGTAAGAAGGATAGGTGACACCTTGAAATATATCTCGAAACGCAGCACGCGACTCCTCTCGAGGCGCTGTAGCGGCCAGAAACTGGACAAACTGGCTTGCAAGAGCCGATGGCGCGGTTAGACCAAATCCTCGTCCAAGACCCACAACCCCGACTCGAATTGGATCAGAAATCTTCGAAGTCAATCTCGATATTACCTCTTCCACGGGATACGCACACCATGATCGCCGACTCATATTCTTCTGACTCGAGTACAAAATCGCGGTGCTCCACCGACCCAGACAACAACTTCATCTTACAAGAACCACAGGTACCACTCTCACACGAGCTTGGCACTCTCAAGCCGTGACTGCGTAATGTTTCTAGGATTGTCGCAGTCTCATGGACCTCAAATGATTCCCCAGCTGATTTTATCGAAACGGTAAAGGGTAAATTCACATACTCGAGCCCACTCTGTGGGTTAAAGTCTTCAAAGTGAATCTGTTGTTCTGGCCAGTGACCACTCAATGCCTTAATTTCATCCATCAACGGTCGAGGCCCACAGCAATAAACGTGGTTCGCATTCGGAATCATGAACTCGTCCCAAAAGTCATAGACTTTTTCGGGGTCACCGTCATCGAAATGGATAACAACGCTTTCATCGAACGTATTCTTCAAGTCTTCCCAATAAGCGGCCTGACCCTCGGATCGAGCACAATAGATCAGGCGAAACGGTTTTCCATTGGACCTACAGGTTTTTGCCATCCCAATTAATGGGGTAATACCAATACCACCACCGATGAGTAGGTACCCAGGGGCATCTAGCAAAGGAAAGCTGTTATCGGGCGGTTGTACCAAAACGGAGTGCCCGACATTCAGCTGTTCATGCATCGACTGCGAACCACCACGGGACTGAGGCTCCAGCTTTACAGCAATCTGGTAAAACGTTGGCTCTTTACCATCGTTAATCAGAGAATACTGGCGATTAGCTCCGCAAGGTGTCGCTATCGCGACATGTGAACCCGGTTGGAAAGAAGGTAGTACTGATCCATCGCCCGCAACGAATTGAAATTCGAGGATACCCGCCGCCACTTCGGTTTTCTGACTAACCAGTAATTTAAGATCATTGAGCTCGTTCATTGATTTCGATATCTAAGTAAATATAATTAGAAATCTAAACGTTTGCCTGATTCGTGTAAACACGCGTCAGGAATTTAGTATAAGCGAGGGACCATCATGCTGACCCCGGAAGAGAATGAGCTTTTAATAAGAGTTACCAATGGTGCTGCCATGGAGCAAATCATGCGCAGCCACTGGGTTCCGATCTGCTTAAGTGAAGAACTCCCAGAGAACGACAGTACACCCCTTCTGATCGAGGTATTCGGTTGCCGATACGTCGCATTCCGTGATACGAACGGTTTGGTTGGATTACTTGATGAGCTGTGCCCGCACCGCCACGCTTCCCTGCTATATGGTCGTAACGAAAACTGTGGACTGACCTGTCTATACCATGGGTGGAAATTTGACGTGAACGGCAAATGCATCAGCATGCCATCGGAGCCGGAGAGTAGTGATCTGATCACAAAAGTTAAGCACAAAGCCTACCAAATAAAGGAATGGGGTTCGTTCGTATGGGCATGGCTCGGAGACGAGGCAGAAATACCTGAATTTCAACCGCCAGCCTTTGCACCGACAGCAGACACAAGAGTATCAGTGACTAAAATCCGTATCCCAGCCAATTGGGCCCAAATCATGGAAGGCCAAATTGACTCATCTCATTCCTCGAGTCTCCACTCGTCTGACATGGTGCCAGCGAAGGTAGAGGGCGCTGCGGCAGACGATAAAGCGTGGTACCGACCCTCCACAGATCGATCGCCAAGGATGCAGGTGGAGCGGACTGATTATGGATTTCATTACGCAGCGATTAGACATCCAATCAAACAGCCAGCTGTGAATCAATATTTCCGGGTCACTGAATACATTGCCCCATTCACATGTCTGATCCCACCAAATTCAAGCTACAATGTCACAACCGTGGTTGTTCCCATTGATGACGAAAATTCGATATTAAATTTTATAGCGTGGGGTGGCGAGACTTGTCCTGACACCGACGAGTGGAGGAGATTTAATTACTCGGTGCCTGGGGAGGATCTTGACGAGAGGTGGGTATCACGAAGGCAACCTCACAATAAATTCCTACAAGACCGGGAATGGATGAAACAAGGTAATTTCACCGGGGTCCCGGGGATTCCTAACCAGGACATTATAATGTGGGTTTCGATGGGCGCGACTGTCGACAGAACCACAGACCGTTTGGGTGCATCTGATATGGCGGTAGTCGAGTTTCGAAAACTAATGGTCGACGCGGCAAAGACTATGCAAACAACCAGTCAAGCTATCGGATCCAGTTCTGATCTGAAACATATTGAAATAAAGTCCTATGAGGGGGTTCACTCAAAGGAGACCGACTGGAAAACCCTTTGCAGAAACTGAGAAGCCCGGTTCGTTGCCGGGCTTCCATAGTTATTCCCTGCGGATCTACATCAGTCCAGCTTCTTTGTAGGCCTTCACCGCACCA
Source organism: Gammaproteobacteria bacterium (assembly GCA_002730235.1). Classification (GTDB taxonomy): domain Bacteria; phylum Pseudomonadota; class Gammaproteobacteria; order Pseudomonadales; family Litorivicinaceae; genus HIMB30. Next base: position 3,538 of record PBZS01000109.1, read on the forward strand.
GGATGAAATGGGATAGCATTCTGCTTGACCATCATCGCTTTATCGAGAGACCGCATCGCTTTGTGCACACCCTGGATCTCACCCAAGTTAGTCACAAGCGCTTTTGTTATTTTATAAACTTCGTTATCGGAAGTATCGGCGTTAACCACCAGCATCGCAGTCAAGGCCAGGGTTGGGTGGTCTGCAGGCAAAATGTCATATGCTTTTCCAGGTATCACCATCTGGCCGGTTCCCATAGCAGAGCTCACCTTATCCCTCACCGCCTGCGAAACCGGCATCATCATCATGGGCATCGAATTCAAAACTTCTCGAATAGACGAGTGGCCCACAAAAATGTTGTTCATGACCATATCTGCCTGCCGATTTTTCATCAGCTCAACCGAACCCTTTGATCCTGAATACTGGATGCTGCCACCCCAAGACTCAAGATCTTTCAACGAAATTCCATAAGCAGCAAGGACCTCGACCGCCTGGTTATGAGCGATATTACCTCGCTTGTTGAGGATCAGACGGACTGGTGCTTTCTTTGCCTTCAAATCCTCGTAAGAGGTAATTCCATACTTATCTGCAAAACTCTTGGTGACCATGGGCTGGAATGCAGCAAAGTTATACATTACAGCCAGCGCCCGGAGGTTAGAAATTGGCGCTTTGTATGGAGCACCTCCTTGAGCTGCTATTTTTGCTTCAGCGTCGTGCATCAGACCAAAGTCAACTTTTTTTGACGCTATTTGAGCGGCATTTGCAAAACCACCACCAGAGGTCTGATATGTCACGGTCGCGTTTGAATGACTAGCCCGCATAGCTTTATCCACCCCGGCCCCTAGCAGCGACCACAGACCGCCAGGACTAGCTCCTGCCATGATATAATTATCCTTAGCAACCGCGCTCATCGAACCAAGGCCTATACAAACCCCAATAACTGCGGCTTTAACGCTATTTTTCATAGTAAGCATAATCTTTCCCTATTATTATCATGCAGCTCTATCTACACTGCGTCCACATTAGTTCTCCCACTAAACCAGAACCAAAACAAAATTCCAATACCAGCAATACATCCAAGAGTTTGGTATCCAAGATTTGGCGCTAGTAGAGGGACTATAACGGTAAATGCAAAAATCCGCTGATATACGCTTAAGGTCTTAATAAAACATCCAGCGGAAGCGACCGAAATAAGAGCAAATGCCAATACGGCTCTCACCGTTGCCCAAATAACTTCTATTATTGGACCCTCGCCGAGTAATGCCGGATCAAGAACAAAGAAAAATGGAAGCAAAAATGCGCCCACCGCAAACTGAACGCCTTTAAAAGATATCTTCATTGGATTGTCGTTAGCGATTGAAGCGGCGGCGAAGGCGGCCACCGCGACGGGCGGTGTGATCGCCGACAACACTGCGTAATATAACAAAAACAGGTGTGCGGCCATTTCGGGGATGCCTAGCTTAATCAATAATGGCCCGATCAGGACTGCCGCCAGAATGTAGGAGCTGACCGTTGGCATGCCCATACCCAAAATAATCGTCATAATTGCCGCAACGATCAGGGTTAGCCACACAAGATTGCCAGTCATTAGAAAAACCAAAGCCGAGAGTTTCGCCGCAAGCCCTGTCATAGTTATGCCACCGATCACAAATCCAGCCGCTGTGCATGCACCTACCACCGGAGCCAATCGCCTCGCGGTCTCGGCGAGACTGTCTAAAATACGCTTAGCAGATAGTCTGGTCTCCTTTCTGATGAACGAGATACCAATAACCGCTACGGCACCAAACAAAGCAACGAACGTCGGGCTGTACCCTTCAAATAACGCCCACACGATTGCCGCCAGGGGGACCAAAAATAATCCCCCATTTTTTATTGTTTCAATGAGTGGTGGAACAGCACTCTTGTCTAACCCCTTCAGACCCAAACGGACTGAGGTATAGTGGACCTGCGAGTAAACCGAAAAATAATACAGCAGCGCAGGAATCGTTGATGCCACAACGATGTCCAGATAAGGGATTCCAGTGTACTCTGCCATTATGAATGCTGCTGAACCCATCACTGGTGGTAGAATACTTCCACCAGTCGAAGCAGCCACCTCCACAGCCCCGGCGACAGTCGCTGGGTAGCCAATTTTTTTCATCATTGGGATCGTGATTGAACCCGTGGTTACAACGTCCGAGGTTGGGCTACCAGAGATCGTTCCATACAATCCAGAAGAAACCACAGCGATCTTGGCGGGACCACCAACACGAGCTCCAGCAAAAGAAGCAGCCAAATTATTGAAAAACTCGCCGCCCCCAGCGTTGGCCAAAAAAGTACCGAACAGCACGAACAAAAGAACATAGGTCGCCGCAACTCTTAACGGTGTTCCGAATAACCCATCAGTAGTAAAAATCATGATATCTAAGAAATGTTCGTAACTGATATAACCGTGACTGAAAGGTGTTGGCAATACATGTCCATACAAATTGTAAGCCATGAAACAGATCACTATGCCTGTCAATAATAGTCCGACAGTCCTCCGGCAAACTTCCAGACATAACACAATCAATATTGTTGCAAACCCGATATCCACCCTTGATAGCGGATCCAGAAGGGTAATCCGTGTCGCAATGGCGTCGGAATTGACAGCGAAGTACAGACCACAAGCAATACTCGCGACAACAAAAACCCAGTCATACCGAGGAACAAGGGATCCCCCATCAGGCGGAGGCTCTGAGCTCGCAGCGATCGTGGAAAAGACCAAGACCAACATAAATGATAAAAAAAGTGTCACGAGGACCAAGGCGTCTAGTCGAGAGAAAACTGCAGCGTAGGTAGACCACAAAATAAAGCCAGCACCGTAAATGGTCAGCAAGTATCCAATCTTGCCCTCAGGTCTACGTGTGTACCCAGAGCTAAAAAAACCACCAAAACTCATTTGTTAGACCTTAAATGACTCGAATGTATTTTCAAAAAAAAGATCCTCCGGGGACATTAACCTGTCAGCTATACCCTGTTCTAAACAATACCTGGCAAATGTCTCGAGGGTTGCGCGATTTTCCTCGATACCGTAGGCCCAGATATCATGATCACCATATAAATTACGTGAGTCCTTCAGCGCTGAAAATATCCATGGCATCGGAATCGCGGAGGCCGTGGCATCCGAGAGGCGTCTTACACAGCGCATCCTCGCCTGGTCGAGCCCTTTGTAAATTGTTTGCGCGGCCCAAGGATTTTCGTTAAGCACATCATCGCGGATAACAATCGTATGCATGATCGGGAAGCATTCAGTTTTCTCGAAATAATCGAGCTCTACATCACGCGGATCATCAAACATTCGTGCTACTCGTGGATCCTGATCTTTAAAGGACTGAATCGGATGAGCCGTGACCACCGCATCAACTGCGCCCGATAGGAGCAGATCATTTAGATTATGGTCTGTGTCTGGCTGGAGATTAACCCACGCGGGCAGATTAAACTTTATTTTCTCAGACCTTCCGGGCTGATGGACACCCGACTGAATCCATTTAATCGAACTTAGGTCGACGTCAAACTGATCTGCTAGTGCGCCTCTAACATAGACTCCCGCAGTTTGACCCCACTCTGGTATTCCGATTCGGCAACCTTCGAGATCCTTCGGCTGTTTGATCACAGAATCTGTTCGGATATAGATAGCTGAATGGCGAAAAACTCTCGACGGAAATATCGGAATGGCCACACCACGGGCCTGATTCTTAGATCTAAGGCTGACATATTTAGCGAAAGAATGTTCAGATATTTCAAACTCTCCGAACTTTATAAATCTGAAGAAAATCTCTTCAACCGGAAGCTTGAGCTGCGTAAGTTCTATTCCTTCGGTGACTACCTCTGGCTCAAAAATGTCTCGAACATGGTCATAATCGTGGCAGGCAAACGTCAGTTTCAGCATAAATGCCCCGTAAGCTAGATCAGTTTTTATTTTTCGAATCGTCCACTTGCAGAACGCTACTACTTAGGTATCTAATCGTCAACGAAGCAAGGGAGATACTGGTAAATTAATGATGTGGGATGCAAACTGATGGACGAACTGGTTTCGCTATCTTTCGAGGCGCTCCTCGCTATCACTCTCATCGTGTTCCTCGGCGGTTTGATCAAGGGATTCCTGGGATTCGGGATGCCTCTTTTTGCCACACCCCTTTTGGCGTTGTTCATGCCATTACTGAGCGTGATTCCAATGATGGCTGTCCCCGTGCTGGCGTCCAATCTTTATCAGGCTAAATTTTCTCGAAAGAGCTTTGAGTATGTCAAAAGATTTTGGCCACTGGGACTTGGGCAAATCGTCGGAGTGAGCATTGGCGTGCAGGTTTTAGTTAGCGCAGATTCAAACGTTCTCAAAATTTATCTTGGCCTCATCGTCCTGATTAATATCATATTTCGAACGACGAAATGGAAATTGAAGATCCCGCCTAGACAAGAATCAATTAGTGGGCCAATTGGTGGCTTGGCTGCTGGTGTCGTTGGAGGCACTACGTCCTTTGTTGGTCCGCTGTTGGTTCTTTACTTATCGTCGCTTGAAAATCTGAAAAAGGACGATTTCGTGAAAGCCATCGCGTTATTGTATCTCGGAGGTTTCCTTCCCATGTACGGTGGCCTGGCAATACTGGGCTCGTTCAGTTGGGCACAATTAATCGGCTCATTTGTAATCTGCCTGCCTATGCTGATTGGGATTTGGCTTGGTGAAAAAATGAGGTCGAGAGTTTCGGAAGTATTGTTTGGAAAATTAGTGATGAGTACCTTAGGCCTTATTGCAATATCCCTCATCTATCGTTCATCACTCAACATACTAGGTTGGTAAACACAGAAATGTCAGACACGACGCTCGACGAGCTAAACAGTAAATCGACTTTCCCCCCTGACGAGTCGATTGCATACCTGGCCCGTGAAATAACGCGGATCTATACACGAGACTTACAAAACGCGATCGCAGTTCATGGCGTCCTAATCGGTCAATATCATTTCCTGAGGGTTCTTTGGGAAAGGGATCAAATTACCCAGCGCGAGCTAGCAAACGCGGTGGGCTTGAAAGAATCAACAACGTTTACTGCCCTTGCCGGGATGGAAAAACAGGGACTACTCACTCGGAAACGAGACTCGGATGATCGACGGAAGATGACCATCAAACTAACTGACAAAGGTCGAGCCCTTAGATCAAACCTCATCCCCGCTGCGAAAGCTGTCAACGATCGGCCGTTAACAGGCCTCAATCCAAATGAAATTTTTCATCTGAAGACAGTACTAGGGAAATTGCGAGATAATTTGACAGGCGACGTCTAATGAGCAGTTCACCATCCCCAACTATTGTTATTACCGGGGCTACAAACGGAATCGGTCGAGCCACGAATGAGCTCCTCAAGGCGAACGGTGTGTCAACCATTCCTTGCGACCGAGAGCCCTGTACAGACAATAACTTTATATCTCTCGACTTGATGAGTCCAACCTCGATCTCTGAATGCGTTAAGGCAGTACCAGACAATATCGAAGGCCTCATTAACTGCGCCGGTGTAGCCCCTGTTAGTCATACAAACATTGCGGTTCTGGGGATTAACTGGTTTGGAACAAGGTCGTTTACCGAAAAAATATTGACGAAAATTAAACCGAGTGGCTCAGTCACAACTGTCGCATCCCGCGCCGGTGACGGCTGGGAAGATAATGTTACTGATCTGAACCAATTCATGGACCGATCGTACGACGAGGTGGCTAAAATCTTTGAAATCGAAAATCTTGCCCCCGCTCGGGCGTATGAGTTATCGAAGGAACTGCTAATTTTCTGGTCAATGATTCACGCAGCATCACACGCATCAATACGATTCAATACGGTTAGCCCGTCCTCAGTAGAAACCAGGCTGACGCCCAGCTTTAAAGAAGCATTCAAGGAGCGTAGTGTAAACAACGATAATCTCCGCACACGAGCTGCCAAACCAAACGAAATTGCTGACGCAATCTGGTTCCTCGCGAACCCGTCAAATTCGTCGATCAACGGCATTGATTTAAAGGTCGACCAAGGAATCACTGCTAAACGGAAAATTGCCCAAATCAACAAAAACAAGGGAGGAACATAGGATGAGCAAACTCAACCTCACAATTGCGACTGGAAACTATGACCGTACCCGGCCAATTTCTGATGGTCGGGTCAATATCGAGGGCGTTGATCCAAATCACTTATTCTTCTCTCCAGAAGAAATGTTTTACCGTGCGTTTAGATTCAAGTCGTTCGATGTGTGTGAGCTATCTTTCTCCTCATACTGTGTTGGAGCCTGTGATCCTGATTTTCCTTACATTGCAATACCGGTATTTTTGTCACGCTCGTTCAGACATGCCGCGATCTTTACCCGTAACGATGCCGATATCGTTAGACCAAGTGACCTTAAAGGAAAGACGTTTGGTGTTACCGAATACCAACTGACAGCTAACGTTTGGGTCAGAGGAATACTTGAGGACTATTATAATGTTCCACAGACTGATATTCATTGGATCCGAGGAGGTCTATTCGATCCAAAAAGACCAGAAAAAATAAAGGTCAAATTGCCTGATGGACTGGACTATCGAGAGGCTCCAGAAGGGTGCACACTGAATGATTTGATGGAAGCTGGTCAGATTGACGGACTCATCGGTCCCAGACCACCAAAAAACTTCTACCAAAATCCAAATTATGGACGATTGTTCCCAGACACCTTCGGGGCAGTCGCTGGGTACTATCGGGACACGCAAATATTTCCAATCATGCACGTGCTTGGAATAAAGAAAGAGTTAGTGAATCAATATCCCTGGTTACCTGCGTCACTTTACAAAGCATTCGAGGAAGCTAGAAAGATCGCGCTAGACGCGATTCTAGACACCTCTGCTAGCAAAATGACAATACCCCTTATTGACGAGCAGATTGACTTTATACACAAAGAGCTTGGACCAGAATTGTGGACGTACGGCTTTCATAATAACTGTCATGTCATTGATAAATTTTTGGAGTATCACCACACACAGTGCCTGTCGAGCCGTCTTCTAGATGCTGGGGAATTGTTCCA